>DATBFY010000043.1:0-4355 GCA_036558265.1 Tepidisphaeraceae bacterium
CCCGGGTAGCGCATGACCGCGTCCACGATCTGGGAGGCCGACTGTGACGCGATCTCGCGCCCGCACTTCCAGCAGTGGGGTGTGCCGGCGCGGGCGAAGAGCACCCGCAAATAGTCGTAAATCTCGGTCGTGGTGGCGACGGTCGAGCGCGGGTTCGACGAGGCGTGCCTCTGCTCAATCGCGATCGTCGGCGGCAGGCCCTCGATCTCATCGAGCTCGGGCTTTTGAAGCTGGTCGAGGAACTGCCGGGCATACGTGGAGAGCGACTCCATGTACTTCCGCTGCCCCTCGGCGAAGATCGTGTCGAACGCCAGCGTGGATTTTCCGGAACCGGAAAGACCGGTGATCACGACGAGCTGATCGCGCGGGATCTCCACGTCGATGTTCTTGAGGTTGTGCTCGCGAGCACCGCGGATTCGGATGGATTTCTGCTGGCTCATCGGATGATTGTGCGGAAAAGGACGCGCGGGAGCGGAACAACTGTAGGATCGTCCCCCCCGGGACGCAAAGGGGGCATTGTACGGGGGTTGTACGGCGAAACAATCCGGAATGTTTGGAGGTTTGCCGCGGTTTGGCGCGGGCGAAAGCTCCGGCGACACAGGGCATCGCAGGACACGGAAGAGCCGGTCAGATCGGCGAGTTCGGTTTTGGCGCGAGGCGCGCGGTTAATAGAGGATGGCGAATCCGCCGTCAGGGGTTGGGACGGCCGTGCCCAACGACCAGACGGCCAGCCCGCGCTGCGTGCCGGCGGATGCGGGAACGGGCTTGAGTTGCGGGTTGTAGAGCTGCCAGGCCAGCGACCCGCCACGCTTCCAGCCGGTCCCTTCGGTCCAGGCCAGCACGACGTAGCCGTCGCGGTTGATCGCGATCGAGGGGTGCTTGCGGTTGTTGCCGTTGCCGGGGGCGGCGAGGATCGGGCCGGAGTGGCCGGTTGCGGCATCGATCGCGGTGAACTGGACCTGGCCGGCGGTTTCCCAGGCGGCCAGCGTGCGGTCGCCGGCAGTGGCGAAGGAGGCCGTGCTCATCGGGCAGGTCTTGGTCGGCCAGGCTTGCAGATCGGATGCCGAGAACCCCGCAGCGTGTTTGCCGGTCAGGAAATAGATGTCGCGGGAATCGGGATTCACGGCGCGGTAGAGAGCGAAAAGCTCGCCCTTGGCGTCGGTCCCCAGCCGCATGCCGCAGCATCCGCAGGCGCCGGTGGACTCCTTGGGCATGGGCGTCTCGGGGGCAAAGGTCTTGCCCTGGTCGTGCGACACGGCCAGCCAGACGGTGCGGTTGGTCTCGCCCTTCTTCCCCGGCGTGGGGGCGTGCCAAGCGACGTAGACGTTGCCGGCCTGGTCGGCGGCGACGGATCCACCGCCGTCGAGGCCGGGCGCGAACGTGATCAGGTTACGCTGCGGCTCGAAGTCGTCCCCGGCGTCGTTTAGGCGGGCGTACATCATCGGGGTCGCGCCTTCGGGGCCGCGCGGCTCGGCCTGGTCGGAGCCCATCCAGGTGACGTGGACCCGGTTGCCCTGGCCGATGGCAAGCTGGGCGCCGCGGACGGTTCCTACGGCGATCGCTGCGCCGGGCGTGGAGTTGACGCGAATCGATTTCGCCCAGGTTCGCCCGCCGTCGGTGGACGTGGTGTACATCACGTCGGAGCGGGCGTCGTCGCCCTTGAGGTAGATCAGGTGAATCCTGCCGGCGGGATCGACGGCGGCCTGGGGCTGGATGCCCCCGTCGGGGCAGTGGATGGCGGTGACGGCGGGGGCGGCGGCGAAGGCCGAGCTACCGATGAAAGTGACGAGGAACGTCGCAAGGATTCGCGTGTTCATCATTGGTGTTATAACGCGCGGAGAGGGCGATGTTGTGGGCTGCCATGCGCAGGGCGGGCTTTGCCATTCCAAACTGTCGCCGAATCGATCGGTCCGTTATCATCCGCGCCTCGCCCGCGCCGCACAGTCGTCCGCCGACCCATGAAGATCCTCCTCTCCAACGCAGTCGTCGCCCACGGGGCGTTTCACCACTGGATGACCCAGGACATGCGCGCCCTGGGGCACGAGGTGGCGCTGATCGACCCGGATGAACTTTGCGAGCAGTTCGGCATCGAGCTGTACCGCCGCGTGCTGCTCCAGCGGATCGCCGCCGAGCGCCCGGACGTGCTGCTGCTGTATCCCCCCTACGACCTGCTTCGGCCGGAAGACGCGCAGCGGATCCACGACATGGGCACCGTGACCGCGGGCTTCGCCTACGACGACCCGATCTTCCTGCCCTCTTACCTGCGCAAGTCCGGCGATTTCGAGCGGATCTGCGCCGAGTTCGAGCGCGTCTACGACGTCTACGTGACCACCAGCCGCGCGATCGAGCGCGAGGCGAAGAACCGCGGGATCTCGCACCTTCGCCACATCCGCTGGGCCTGCAATACGCCGGGCGACCTGGGCGACCGCCCGCGCGATCTGCCGGTGGTGGTGATCGGTGCGCCGTACCCGCGGCGGGTAAAGATGGTCAAGCATCTCAAGGATCGCGGCATCCGCCCGCTGGTCTTCGGCGCCGAAGGCTGGAAGATGTTCCAGGACGTCGCCGACTGCTACCAGGGGATGCTCACGCGCCCGGGCATGTTCGAGATGTACCGCCGCGCCCAGATCGCCATCGCGCCCGCCGACTGGGAATCGACCTACACGCCGATGGTCAAGCTGCGCACGCTGGAGATCATGGGCCAGGGCGCCTTCCAGCTCTGCGAGACCTGCGAGGACCTGGCCGACTACTATGTGGATGGCGAGGAGATCGTCTCCTACAAAGACTGGGACGATCTGGCCGAGCTGATCAAGAGGTACGGCGCCGAAGCGCGGCGGCGAGAGGAGATCGGCCGCGCGGGGTACGAGGCGACCAAGCGCAACCACGTCTGGACGGTGCGCTGGTCGGAGATCGAGCAGCTCGCGCGGCCCGTCATCGCGCAATATGCCGAGAACAAGTCGCGTGCCGGCGAGCGCGACGATCATCTGCCGCACGAGCTGGGGCTGTCCGCCTGCGCGGCCCATTACGAGAAGCTGGGGGACACGGCCACGGCGCAGATCGCCATCGACGAGTGGCTTGCCTTCAACCCCAACTATTACACCAGCCAGCTCGCCAAGGGCCGCCTTTGCCTGGCGGAGAAGAAGTTCGACGAGGCCGAGCGGCACCTGAAGTCCGCCCTGGGCGCTGCGGCGAACCTCTGTCCGCGCGGGGTCGATTCGACCGTCACCCAGCGGAAGCTGGGCCCGCGCCTGGGGCTGGGAAAAGTCTTCCCCGGCATCTTCCCGCGCGAGGTCGAGGCGTACTGTCACCTCCTGATCCTGTACGCGGTCACCGACCGCGAGGAGGACGCCGAGCGCCTGATGAGTTACCTGGCGGGGACGAGCCAGGACGTGCTGTTCATCTCGATCGTGTCGATGATCGCCGAGCAGAACATCGACCAGGTGATCGGCCCGAAGTACCTGGCGAGGTACGTGGAGGTGGTGATCAGCACCGACCCGGTGGTGTGGGCCGGCGAGCGGACGCGGCACCTGGCGCACTTCTGGATGCTGCGCGGCCAGAGCCTGGTGGCGCTGGGGCAGGTCGCCGACGGGCGGGAGTGCCTGGAGTTCGCGCTGACCCAGAATCCGTACCCGAACGTCGAACAGCAGATCCGGGGGGCACTGGCGCAGCTCGGGGTGCGATGACGGCGGGGCCGTTCAAACCGCAAAGTCGACCGGCCTTGATTCCCACATTGTGTAACAACCGCTGTCGGTCCCGGCGTAAAACCGTGCGGAAAACACGATCCGCTCCACATGTTACACTTACCGGAGACGCGCGTATGACTGCCCGACGCTTCCAACTCGCCAGCGTTTGCATCGCTGCACTGTCGTTCCTTGCGGCTCGGCCGACGCTCGCCGGGGCGGTCAACGCCAAGCACATCGCCGCCGACGCCAGGTGGTATCTCCACCTCGACGTCGAGGCCGCCAAAGAGACCGTGCTCTACAACACGGTCCTGGACGCGATCAAGGCTACCTATCCGCTCGAGGAGACGGTCACGCAGCTCAAGCAGTTCATCGGCGTCAACCCGCTGACCGACATCTCCGGCATCACGGTCTACAACACGTCATTCGAGAAGGACGTGGCGGCCGTGATTATCTACGCGACGGTGGACCAGAACCTGCTCACCAACGCCCTGTCGCAGAACCGCGACTACAAGGAGGTGGCGTACGGGCAGCACACGCTGCTATTCTGGACCGACAACAACGACGGCAAGCAGAAGACCGGGTGCTTCTACGGTCCTGGCGTCGTGGTCATGGCGGACAAGGAGGCGACGCTCAAGATGGCGGTGGACGTGCTCGACGGTGCCAAGCCCGCCGGCA
>DATBFY010000044.1:0-9474 GCA_036558265.1 Tepidisphaeraceae bacterium
AGCTTTACGCGGATCAGGGCCGTGCTCTGCCAGCCGGCGTCGAGTTGCCCACCGCCGGGCAAGTCGTGTGGTCGGATGCATTGGTGGAAGTCGCGTGAGATACCGCGGGAAGTCGCCCGCAAACTCTCCGATTTCCTTGCAGCGTGATTTTCTGGCGCGCATCACACGGTCACCGGTCCACCTCCCCCATCACGATATCGATGCTCCCGATGATAGCCGGGACGTCGGCGATCAGGACGTTGCGGCAGAGGGCGGGGAGGACGGCCAGGTTCACGAAGCTGGGGCCGCGGATCTTGACGCGGTAGGGGATCGGGCCGCCCTGGCTTTCGATGAAGAAGCCCAGGTGGCCGCGCGGGTTCTCGTACTCGGCGTAGACCTCGCCGGGCGGCACTTTCATGCTCCGCGGCAGCTTGGCGCGGAACGCGCCATCGGGCATCTGGGCGATGCACTGCCGCAGGATCCGCACGCACTGCTTCATCTCCTGCATCTTGACCCAGTAGCGGTCCCAGCAGTCGCCGAGCGTGCCCTTAAGGCCCTCGCCGACGACGATGTCGAACTCGAGCTGCGGGTAAACGCCGTACGGCCGGGTGCGGCGCAGGTCCAGCGGGATGCCGCTGCCGCGGATCATCGGGCCCGAGAGCGCGTTGCCGATGGCCAGCTCCTTCGACACCACGCCGACGTTGGCCGTCCGCTTGACGAAGATGTGGTTGAAGGTGAGGAGGTCGTTGTACTCGTCGATCTTGGGCTCGAAGTAGTCGAGGAATTCCTTGAGTTTCTCGAGGAAGCGTGGCGGGAGGTCCCAGGTGACGCCACCGACGTTGATGTAGGAGAGCGTCAGGCGCGCGCCGCACATCTGCTCGAAGAGGTCGAGGATGTACTCGCGCTCGCGGAAGGCGTAGAGGAACGGCGCGAAGGCGCCCATGTCCATGCCGTAGGTGCCGAAGCTCACCAGGTGGCTGGCGATGCGGTTCAGCTCCGCCGCGACGATGCGGATGTATTCGGCGCGTTTGGGCACCTCGATGCCAGCGAGCCGCTCGACTGCCATCGACCACGCGTGGTTGTTGTTCATGGCCGACAGGTAATCCAGGCGGTCGGTGTACGGCATGAACTGGTAGTAGGCGACGTTCTCGCCGATCTTCTCCTTGCAGCGGTGGAGGTAGCCGATGTGCGGGACGGCCTCGAGCACCATCTCGCCGTCGGTGCGCAGGACGACCCGCAGCACGCCGTGGGTCGAGGGGTGCTGGGGGCCCATGTTGACCAGCATCTCCTCGGAGGCGACGTCGATCTGCTCATCGGCGACGGGGCCGGGGGCCAGGGCGTAAGCGCGGGTTTGGGTGGTGGGGGCGGTCATTGGGGTACGTCGGTCGTTTGCCGGATAGTAGGGATGGGGCGGCGGGTTCGCCAGAGCGGTTGCGGGTTCGCAGGGCGAGATGTTAAGCTTGGCGGTCTGCGCGCGATTTTTTTCTGGGATGGGGAGTTATGGGGAGATTTGGGGAGTGGGAATGAAGCGTGGAGTGGCGAACTGCGAGAATAAAACGTGTTGCGCGCGGGGTGGGAATCGGAAGTGGGGCTGGTCAAAGGGGTTGTGAGAATCACGGGTGGAAAAAACCGGCCCCAAAGCGGCCCCCTGAGCGACGTTTTGTGGCCCGGGGATCGCTCCGCCGTGGCCCTGCGTTGGCCCTGGGGTGCGCTTCTGTCGCCCCTTACGGGGCTGATCGTTGGTTGCATTTAATACCCACGGCTTGTGCCGTGGGCTATGTTCTGTCGCCGCTTCGCGGCTGTCGGTGCGGGCGTATTCGGTTGTCAAAGATCGCGTCCACAAGAAGGCGCGGGGTTGCGCGGCGGTGACGCTTCGGGCGCCATCAAAGTTGCGGGAGGTGGGGATTTGCTGGGGTTTTCGGGTGAAATATTTTTTATTTTTCGGGCGGAGGGGGTGGCGCCGCGCGCGTCACGGATGCGCAACAAAACGTCGGAATGTTTGCGCGCGGCGTTGCAGGCGGAAGTCGTTGTTTGAGGGAGCGCTGGGAGAGCAAGTCAGAACGGGATGTTCGGCTCGGGCAGGGGGCGGGGAACGACGTCGGGATCGAGCGGCTCCTGGGGCGGGGCGGTCTGGGCGGCTAGGCTCTTGTCGGGGTCGGCGGGCGAAGCGTCCACCAGGCCGAATTCAACGTCCATGCCGATGTAGTACTGGCTCATGCTCGGGTCTTCGCTGAAGGTGCGCACGTCGGGCGAGACGCCGCGGTAAGCGAGCGACTGCTGGCACCCGCCGCAGGCCGCGGCGCCCAGGAGAAGGATGACGCCCAGTCGGGTACGTGGCGTTGGGCGGCGGCGCGGCGGATCGGTTCGATTCGGCGGGTTGGGGCGGTCGTGGGGCGTCACCTGTGCAACTATCGGCGCAGGACCAACCCTCGGTACAGTCAAAGTCTTGCTCGAATGGACCTGGCTCAGGGCGCATCCCTGCGCCGGCGAAACAGATATCGGGCGAACGACCAGAGGCCGGCGAAGCGGTACGTCGGATCGACGTAGTGCTGGATTACGTAGAATGCAAAGTAGTAGAAGCGGGCGAAACACCACACGCACAGCGAGAGCAGCAGCGCGGTCTTCAACGTCGGCCGATCGAGGATCAGGATCCACGCCGACAATCCTCCCCCGAGCAGGAAGCAAATGCCCTTGGCGTAGATCAGCCTGGGATTCCTCAGGTCGGACATGGGAAGGCCGCTACTTCGCCAGCGATACCCGGATCAGCTCCTTGTCGTTCCGCCAGTACATGCCCTGGTGCGCGTAGGCGGGGTGGCACCAGACGACGGGCCGGCCCGCGTCATGATTGCTCGGGTCGAGCAGGTGGGCGCGCGCCTGCTCGGTGTAGCCCTTGGAGTCCAGGCTGCAGACGATGAAGTCGCCCTTCTCGGTCGCCAGGAAAAAGGCCTTGGCCGGCTGGGCCTCATCGGGTTGCCAGGGCGTGAGGAACGCCGCGGTCCACTGCGCGCGTTCCAGGTCGCCCAGGAGCGGCTTGGGATCGCTCCAGAGCACGTGGCCGTCCTTCGGGTCCATGCAGACGATGTGGCCGGTGTTGTTGATCCCGTAGACCAGGCCCTGGTGCAGGACCATCTGCGCGTGGAGCGCGTGGAGCGCGGTGGGTTTGCGGCCCTTGGACGTGGCGTGCCAGAGGAGCTGGGGCTTGTCGTCCACGACCTTGATCGCGGCCGAGCCGTTGTACTGGCTGGTGAGGACGAAGGTGTCGTCCGAGACGAACAGGGGGGTGACGATGGTGACGCCGTTGGTTTCCGGGCCGTAAGGGATCTGCCATCGGACCTTGCCGGTCCTGGGGTCGATGCCGGCGACGCCCTCGGGGTAGTACTGGACGATCTGGTGCGAGCCGCCGGGGAACGTGTGCGGGGTCGGCGGGGAATAGCCGGGGTCCTTTGTCTCAAGGGCCGTCCAGGCGACGTCGCCGGTGGTCTTGTTCAAGGCGGTGACCAGCGGCTTGCCCGAGGAGAGGACGATGAGCAAGTCTCCTTCGATGACCGGCGAGCCGGCGAAGCCCCAGATGGGCGCCGGGCCGTCGAGCTTGCGTCGCCAGAGGACGTTGCCGGAATTGAGGTCGATGCAATGCACGTCGCCCTGGGCGCCCAGGGTGTAGACGCGGTCGGCGTCGATCGCGGGGGTGGCGCGGGGGCCGACGGCGTAGGAGATCGTGTAGGGGCAGTCATACTCGACGTGCCAGAGCACCTTGCCGTTGGCGTCGTCGATGCACTGCACGCGCTCCTGGCCGGGGATCGCGTCGCGGTTGAAGGGGTCCTTGGGGTTGGCGACGCCGTCCTTGAGGAGGCGATCGGTGACGACGACCTTGTTGCCCGCGACGGCGACGCCGGAGTAGCCGCCACCGACCGCCGCGCGCCAGAGGACCCTGGGCCCGCCGGGCGGGAAGGCGGTGAGCAGGTCCTTCTCGCGATCGACGTTGTCGCGGCGGGGGCCGAGCCACTGCGGATAATCATCAGCCGGCGCTTGCGTTGCCAGAACCAGTACGAGGACCACGATGACGGACGCCAGTCGCAAAGGGGTGGACATGCGGGGTATTGAAGCGGCGGCCGCGCGTCGTGTCCAGCGCGGCGACGGTCGCCGCCGCTGCCGGTTGGAGCCCTTGCGCCACTGCCGCCATGGCCGTTGGTTGGGTCTGCGCATGCGTTTGACTCGTCGCGTTGTAGTTCTGGGCCAGCTTGACCAGGTCGTTGAAATCAACCAGGCCGTCGTAGGTGAAGTCGCCGCGACTCCAGGCGCCTTGGGTGGCGGGCACCGTGCTGTTGTAATTCTGCGCCAGCTTCACCAGGTCACTGAAATCGACGTTTCCGTCCAGGGTGGCGTCGCCGTAGCGGGTGAATGTCACGACCACCGCTGTGCCATCGACCGTTTGCCCATCGAATATGCCGCCGGTGGCGACGTTGGACGCCTCGTCGTATCCCAGAGCAAAGGTGGACGCATTGGCCAGGCCGCTTGTGATCCCTGCGCCGTCCCAGGCGCCGCCGTGAAAGCCGCTGGCGAGCAGCGAGCGGACCTGGCCGATCGGCGACGGGGCCTGCGCCGCGTAATCGACGATCAGCGCATTGTCATTCAGGTTGAGCCGACCCGCCCCGGTCACCTGGACGGACGTGACGGTCAGCACGTTCGCGCCGCCGGGGGTCAGGATCGCGGACCCGCCGGAAATGTTCAGGGCGCCGATCCGCTGCGCCCCATCGAACAGCACGTTCGCCGCCGCGCCCGGTTCGGGGTTGACGTTCACCGTATCGTCGCCGCTGCTCGGCAGGATGCGGACGACGGCACCGGGCGCGGTTCGTTCGACGTCGATCTCGTCCTGCTGGGCGCCGCCATTGACGCTGAGCTGAACCGGCGCGTTGATGTCCGCGTCGATGCGATCGCGGCCGCCGTTGCCGTTGATGCGGACAGGATCGGTCGCCTCGACGCCCCGGATGACGGTGAAGTAGGGCAAACCGCTGCCATCCTCGAAGCCGCCATCGACGAGGACCACGCCGCCGCCGGCGACGACGGGGAGCACGTCGTCGGCGGGTCTTCCGTTGACGACGACGGAATCGACCTGGCCGTCGGTGACGGCGCCGCCGGGCTGTGCGGCGAGGTCCACGCGGACCGCCTCCACGCCGGTGCCGCTCAGGTCGTCGATGGTGACCGCGTCGGCGCCGCCCCGGGCGTTGACAGTCACCCCCTCGACGCCGTGGAGGTCCATGATGACGTTGCCCAGGTCGCGCGAGAGACGGACTCGGTTGCCGTTTGCGGAGACACCGATCGCCTCCGACTGGTCCGAGCCATTGAAGACAAGGGTGTCAGAGTTGTCGCCCCCCTCGATGGTGTCGCTGCCGTCGCCCGGGTTCCAGACGAAGTCGTCGGCGCCCTGGCTGCCGGTGAGGGTGTCGTTGCCGGCGCCGCCGTTGATCGTGAGCTTGACCAGTTGGCTGGCGTTCGTCGCCGCCAGGTCCGATGCGTCCAGCGTGTCGTTGCCGCCGAGCGTATTCACGGTCAGGGCAGCGAACCCCCCCGCGCCGGTGATGTTGACGAAGGGGATTGTGCTCACGGTGGCGTTGATGCGCGTCCCGATGGACCGGATCTGGCCGACGTCGTTGCCGTCGGTGGCGTTGATGATGACGAGGTCCGCCTGATCGTCGGCGAAAATCGCGGAACCGCCGAGGTCCACGTTGAACGTGTTGAGGCCGGTCGCCGACTGGTCGTTGACGGTGATCGTGTCGGCGCCGCCGAGCGCGTCGAGGTCGACTTCCTCGACGCCGTTCAGGTCCATTGCGACGTTGCCGACGTCGCGCGTAAGGCGGGCGCGGTTTCCGTTCGCGGACAGGTCGAACTTCTCGGCGACGTCCGAGCCGCTGAACAGCATCGTGTCGCGGCCGGCCTGCCCCTCGACCGTGTCGCTGCCGTCGCCGGGACCCCATTCGAAGGCGTCGTCGCCGGTCCCCATGAAGGCTCGGTCATTGCCCGTGCCGCCGACGATCCGATCGTCTTCCTGGCTGCCGGTGAGCGTGTCATTCCCGTCGCCGCCGTCGAGCGTGAGGCCGATCGCACCGGCCTGGAGGGTGGACGCGTCGATGGTATCGGCGCCGCCCAGCGTGCTGACGGCCAGGCCATCGCCCAGGCCCAGTGCTCCGACCACGTCCACGTCTGCGGCAAGCCCGGTGACGGTGACGCCGTTGGCGAAGTCGCCGTCGATGGCGATCGTGTCGGCGCCGTTGGAACCGTTAACCCTGATATTGTCCGTCCGACCGTCGGCGGTCAGCTTCACCTTGACGTGGGCGATCGCCGTGCCGGCCAGGTCGTTGACGATGGCGATGTCCCCGCCGCCCAGCGGGGCGAGGCTGGCCTGCTCGATGCCGTCGATATCCAGGGAAACGTTCGGCTGGTCGTCGGTGAGTCGGACGCGCGAGCCGTTGGCGGAGAGGTTGATATTCTCGTCGTCGTTCGAGCCATTGAAGTTCAGGGTATCGGTCCCGGCCTGGCCTTCGACCACGTCGCTGCCGTCGCCGGCGTTCCAGGTGAACGTATCGTTGCCGTCGCCCAGGGAGGCCTTGTCGCCGCCGGCGCCGCCGGTCACCTGGTCGTCGCCCGGGCTGCCCAGGATCACGTCGCTCCCATCGCCGCCGTTGAGCGCCAGGCGGATGAGATTGGCGGACAGGTTCGAGGCGTCGAGCGTGTCGTTCCCACCAAGTCCGTTCAACGTGAGCGTGTCCTGGGTCGGATCGGCGCCGATCAGGTTCACGACCGGGAACGAGCTGAGGGTCGCGGAGATGCCCGTCCCGGAGGATTGGACCTGGCCGGCGTCGTCCGCGCCGCTGCCGTTGATGACGATGGCATCGGGCTGGCCGTCGCCGGTGCCGGCGGTGCCCTGGAGGTCGAGGTTGACGGATGACAGGCCGGTGGCGGACTGGTCGTCGATCGTGACCGTGTCGGCGCCGCCGAGCGCGTTGAGATCGATGTCCTCGATCGTACCCAGGTCCATGGAGACGCTGCCGACATCGCGGGTGAGCCGGACGCGGTGGACGGGCGAGCCGCTGCCGGAGTCGGCGATGCCGAACTTCTCGTCCTGGTCCGAGCCGTTGAAGGTGACCGAGTCCCTGCCGGCCTGCCCGTCCACGACGTCGCTGCCGTCGCCGGAGTTCCACGCGAAGGTGTCGTCGCCTGCGCCCAGGAGGGCGGTGTCGTTGCCGGTTTCGCCGTCGATGAAATCATCGGCCGAGCCGCCGGTCAGCGTGTCGTTGCCGGCGCCGCCGAAGATCGCCGCGCCGGGCAGGGGGCCGTTGGTCTGGTCGAGCGAGATGCGGTCGTTGCCGCCCTCGCCGACGATGTGGAAGTGGGTCGTGTTGGCGACGGTCGGCGTCCCGCCGCCGATCGTGACGGCGCCGTTGTTGACCAGGATCGTGCCGGCCACGGTGCGGGAGACGACGATGACATTGTCCTGGTCGTCGCCGGTCACCCTCAATTCGCCGGCGGCGGCGGCGAACGAGGCGGTCACGGCGAGCATCAGGCGCCTGTCCAGCGGTTCGACTGCGGCCGCTGCCGCCGTCGCGACGCGGCTGCGTCGGTCTTCGCGGCGGCGTTTACGCGGCACGGATGAAATCCAGGAAAACTGCTTGAACCACGACCTTGCCATGGGGGGGTGACCTTTCTCAAAGAAAGCAAAACGCATCGGCGCACCGGGATGGGTGCATACGCGCGCAACACGCGCGCACGCCGGGGGGACACAGTGGAACTCGAAAAACGGATATCCCCCTTGCCGCACATGGCTTGCGCAGAATTGCGCGTGCGGGTTCATGATGTACCACGTCGCCGCCGCGCGACGTTGAACACGTTCGCCGAGCGTCGGACATGTCCCTGAACAGGCAGGGTCAGGCGGTTATTCCCCGCGAAGGCGAAAAGGGGACATCCAGAATTTCCCCACGTGCGGCAGCTCGGCGCGAGTCGCGAGGCGAAATTCTGGATGTCCCCTTTTCCGCGACTACGGTTGCGGCTTCGCCGGCCTTACCGCCGCGGGCCAGATCTCGTGCAGTGGCTTGCCTTCCAGCTCCATATCCACCGCTTTGCCCTTGATGTCCACCCGCTGGCCGACCAGCGCGTCGAGCGCGGCGTTCTTCTTCCCGGCGGTGAAGATCGTGCGATCACCGAGCTTATAAAGCGCCTTGCGCTGCACGACGGTCACCTCTCCGGGATTCGCCGAAGCCGCCTCGAGGGTTCCGGTGAAGGTGCGTTCCTTGACGTCCTTGTTGTCGCGATACCACTTCTCGTTGCCGGCGACGTCGCGCCAGCCCATCGCCGCGACCTTCATATTCTCGGCGAGGCGCTCGGGCGGCAGGGGGCCGCTGGGGCTGGCGTCGGCGTCGAGGTCGCCCAGCGCGAACTGCAGCCCGGCGAGGTAGTGCCGCAGCACGGTGGGGTTCATGTACGTCTCCTCGCGGTGGCCCAGCGAGCAGTAGAAGACGCGGCCCTGCCCGTACTTGTTGAGCCAGGAGACGGCGTAGTCGTGGTCCTGCGGCCGATTGAAACCCGAATCGATCTTCGATGCCGCCAGGTCGATGCTCGTCAGGATGTGCTGGCGCTCGCGCGAGTAGGTTTCGCGGAAGGTGTAGATCTCGTCGCTGATCTCGAAGGGTTTGCCGCCGAACGCCGCGTTGACGGGGTTGGCCGGGTCTTCGATCCGCATGACGATGTGCCCCCAGGGGTGACCGTTGAACTGACCGCCCAGCAGGGTGCCGTAATCCTTCCAGCGGTAGGAGGAATCGGCGGCGGCGTGGATGCCCACCAGGCCCTTGCCGCCGCGGACGAAATCCAGGAGGGACTGGCGGAGCTGGGCGGGGCGCACGAGCTCGGCCGGCAGGGGGGCGTTGGTCGGGTTCTTGTAGAGGAGGTCCTCCTTGCGCTCGGCCTCTTTGGGCATGAAGAGCGATCCGGTCGTGGACATCATCACCACGGCGTCGAACTGCTTGAGGTTGGCCGGGTCGAACGATTCGGGATCGTCCGAGGCGACGGCCGTGAACGCGCCGGTCTTGGCGCCCATCAGCTCGAACGTCCTGGCGCCGACGGGGATCGACGAGTGAACGAATCCTGTCGCCCTGGTGAAGATCAGCACCTTGCGCGGCTGCTTCGGCGTCGCGGGCGCCTTGTCGGGCAGGGCGGCGGTGATCTTCTCGATGTCCTGGGGCGTCGGTCGCTGGGGCCTGGGTTTGGCCTGGGCGAAGGCGGCGGGCGAAGAACAGGCCAGGATAAGAATGGTGAGAAGTGCGGCGCGCGGGACGAACATGGGTGCTCCATTTCAGACGGGTTCGAGGACCTATACCCGCGCCGCACGGCATCGTTCGCGCACAAGGATGGGGCCTGCGACGGCACTGGGCGGACAAAAGAAAAAGGCCGCGAGTATTTCTCGCGGCCTTGCATGATCAACCGTTCAGGAGCAAATCACTGTTCCAC
>DATBFY010000045.1:0-23451 GCA_036558265.1 Tepidisphaeraceae bacterium
TTTTCGAATTTCGGATCCGAGGCGTCGGATCTCAGTCGGCGTTCTTCGAGACCTCGATGATGGCCTGGGTCTTGATGACCATCTGGTTCTCGTCGAAGAGGTGGAAGGACTGGACGAGCAGCTCGTGGGAGCGGCGCTCGATGTCGAGGACGCCCAGGGCGCCGCCGCGGTCGGCGGTCGCGGGGGTGTCGGCCATCATCAGCTCGCGCTTGAGGGCGTACTCGCGGATCTCCTGCTTGGTCGCCTCGTAGAGCGTCTGGGTGAGCTGCTCTTCCTGGGTGGAGATCATGTACTTGATGTTGCCGCCGGGGGCGGTCATCTCGTGGTACTTCTCGCCCCGGCAGGGCACCGTCTGGATCAGGCCCCGGTCGGTCATCTCGCCCGGACCCATCAGGATCACTTCGGTCAGCGTGTGCTTGCCATTGGCGAAGGTGATCACGTGCCCGCCCTCGACCAGCCAGATGTCGGCCTCGTAGGCGCGGCGGCTCACCTGCTCGGTGGCAAAAATCTTGAACAGCTCCGGATGGAGGCTGCGCTGATAAAGGAGGAGTGTGAGGCCTCCGGAACGGCGTTGTTTGGTTCGGTTTGGCATTGCTTCCATGCTCTTCCTACGGGAATGAGACTGACCTCGTTAAGGTCTAAAATATCGGGGTAGGGGAATACGTAACCCTTCCCCGTGCGTTTCAGTTACGACACGGCGGGGCAAATTGCTCGCGCCCTAACGAGGTAATTCTTCACAGGATGCCACTCTTCCCAATGGCATCCCGCCGCCGGTATGAAGCGGGCCTGACCGCCTTGGTCAGTCCCAACCCTTTACGACCGGGATTATAGGGAGGACCCGAATTGAGTAGAAGAAAATAATTTCTAAGCCCGGGCGTTCATTTCCCGCAAAGCCAGGAGCATGAGGTCATAAGCCGTGTGAACACCGGCGGTTATACCAAAGCCGCGCTCCACAAAAATTGTGCCGTAGTACACGCCGCGCAGGGCGACGAACACCAAGCCTTGAAACGGGTATCCCGTTTGCCCCCAGATGTGGTATCCGGCAAATAGCGCTGCGGCTGTCAAAACCACCGCCGGTACACCCCAACTCCTGGGAATTCTGGCGAGGTCGATCAGTAAAAAGGAGAGCACCGAAAACGCGGCAAGCCGGAAGACCAGCTCTTCATACACGCCGGCGCCTAAATACAGAGCGGCCATCGATTTCCAGTCGCCGCCGGGCATGAAAACAGAGGTAGGCCAGGAGAAGAGGAAATAGACGGCGAGGAGCGGCGTCGCCAGGAGGAGGCACTCGACCAGCATCGCCGGCAGCAGGGGGGTGTTGACAACCCACCTGTCGCCCCGCGCCACGTGCCAGCTCAGGAGCACCGCCACGACCGCCAAGGCGGGGAGGTACTGGCCCGATGCGCCGCAAGAATGGAACAGCCGCACCATGAGATCGAAGGCGGCGACCCGATACGCCACGACCCGGCCCGGAAGCGTGGCGTAATATTGAACGCCGACCTCGTGCAGCACGAGCAGGGGGAGGACGAACAGGAGGGACGTCAGCGGGGTCCGCGACCCCTCCAGGTATCGCCGCAGCGCCGAGGTCGATTTGTTGCGCGACCGGACAGCCCAGGGCCGACGGCCTGCGGATCGAGGTTTTGCCGATGCGGCCGGCATGCGGTGATGGCTCTTATCGACCATGCGAGCGCGCGCGATTGAGAGTTGGGATGAGTGTGAGACGAAGTAAGCAATTCGAATTGTTTTCACCGCCTGCGGACCAGCGCCCGATCGTGGGTCGGATCGACGTTCACACGCACCTGTTGCCGGGGGTGGATGACGGGTGCACATCGGTCGCCGAGTCGATCGCCTGCGGTTTTGCGCTGGTGGACGCCGGCTACACCCACGCGTTCTGCACGCCGCACGTCTGGCCGAACCTGCCGGAGAACAATTCGCGCGAGATTCGTCAGCGGGTGCGGGACCTGCAGCGGGAGTTCGACCGGGCGGGGGTCCAGCTAACGCTGTTGCCGGGCGGGGAGAACAACCTGATGTCGGCGTGGCCGGACATCCAGGACAAACCGCGTTGGGAAGTGGTCAGCTACGCGCAGGGGGGGCGGTGGGTGCTGTTCGACTTCTGGGCGGAAACCGCGTCGCAGGTGCGCGAGCGGGTCGAGCCGGCGGTGCGGCACCTGCGCGGGCAGGGGTTCGAGCTGATCCTGGCGCACCCGGAGCGGATCGCGGCGATCCAGTCGGATGCGCAGGTGTTGGATCGACTGACAGGGCTGGGGGTCAAGCTTCAGCTCAATTCGTGGTGCTTGACGGAGCGAAAGGGGACGCCCAAGCGGGACGTTGCCGAATCCCTGCTGCGTGAGGGGCGGTATTTTTTGATCGGGACGGATCTGCACCGCCTGAGCGGGATGGGGGCGCGCGTGGAGGGGTTGGCGATCGCGGAGCGTCTGGTCGGGCGCGACGAGGTGGAGCGGTTGACGGTTACGAATCCGCGGCAGTTGATGGAAGGGAAGCCCGCCCGCTGAAGCGCGGGGCTTGCCGGCGATCAGCGTTTGGCGTTCACGCTCGTCCAGGCTGAAAGGGCGGCGCCGAGGCAGCCGGCCTGGTCGGCGGCCTGGGCGGTCTCGATCCGGACCTCGGTGGCGTGCTTGGGGAAGGCGAGCTTTTCAAACGTTTCGCGGGTGATGCGGAGGATGCGGTCGGTCAGTTCCTGACCGCCCTCGATGAACCCGCCGCCGATGACGATGCGGTCGGGGTCGATCGTGTCGGCGACCTGCCGGCAGAGTTTTCCCAGGGCCTGGGCCTGCCAGTCGAAGAGGGCGAGACAGAGGGCGTCGCCGCGGGCTGCGAGGGGTCGGACCTCCAGCGCCCGGCGCTTCCAGAGGTTCTCAACGTTGTCGATCTGCAGCAGGGCGTGGCCGGCGTATTTGTCCTGCGCCAGCGCAGCGGGCAGGGCCTTTTGAAGTCCGGCGACCGAGACGTACGCCTCGGCGCAGTACATCTGCCCGCAGCCGCAGGGCTGGTGCTGGCTGCCGGGGGTAAAGGGGTCGTGGGCGATCTCGACGTGTCCGAGCTCGGCGGCCATGCCGCGGGCGCCGCGGAGGAGCTGGCCGTTGATGACGATCCCACCGCCCAGCCCCGTGCCGGGGGCGAGCATGGCCATGACTTCGGTGCCCTCCGGGTTGCCGATGAAAGATTCCCAGAATGCCGCGGCGTTGCCGTCGTTCTCGTAGGTCACGGTGACCGGATGCGAGAGCGCCCGGGAGAGGGCCTTCTCGACCGATTCGCGGAGCTTGAAGCCGGCCCATTCCGGGTGCTTCATATTGGCGGACGGCTGGATGACGCCTTGGTTGTCGGCGGGGCCGGGCGAGTCGAGGCCGACGGCGGCGACTGCGGAAACCGGGAGGTTGTTCTCGTCGAGGAACAGGCGGACCCCCGCGACGATCTGCTCGACGGTCTTCTGCGGTCCCTGCTCGGTGAAGGCGGGGACCTGGGACCAGTTGGGATTGATGGGCGTGCGGGTCTGGTCGATGGCGTTGATGCCGATCTTGGTGGCGCCCACGTCCACGCCCAGGAAGATGTTGGGGCGCGGCTTGGCGATGCGGGCGCGGGATGGGCGCTTATTCGCAGCCGCGGTCTTGGTGCGGGAGCGTCCGCGGGCCTTGGCGGCGGCGGGGCGGGGCTTGAGCTTGGATTTGGTCTTGGATTCGGTGCGGCGGGCGGACTTGGAGCGCTTGGCCATGGGAGATCTGCTTCCTGTGCGGGGTTTTCGAGTGGGGGAGAATATTAGCGAGGACCGGTCTGCTGATCCATTCGCCGGACCGGTTCAATGCACGATGTAGACGCGCTTGGTCGCGGGCCGGGTGGCCGGTTTGGCGCCCGGGGCGGTCGGTGGCGTGTAACTGAAGAGCGCCAGCCCATGCTCGCCATCGAGCACCATCGTCCCGATCAAGGGGTCGGCGAGCCTGGTGTAGAGCGTCGTCCACTGCGGGATCATCTGGTTGAGCAGGCGTTCGTTCTTGCGCTCGAGGAAGTTGACGCTGTGGCGCGAGGGGAGGAAGAGGACCAGGTCGTCGGTGCTCTTCCAGTCCTTGCGCACGGCGGACAGGAACTCGGGCAGGAGGATGACGGCCGGATCGACGCCGGTCCGCAACGTGCCGTAGCGACCCATTCCCGGCAGGTCGACGGTTTCAAATGCTGCCACGCTGCGCGAGGTGAAAGATTGCCGCAGGTTTTCCATCGCGGCGGCGCTGACCTGGTCGGCGGGCGTCTTCCACGAGGTGGCGACCTCTTCCTCCACCGGCGTCTGCGCATCCGAGCCCGGCCAGCGCACCACCGGCAGCCAGTTCAGATCGATCACGACGCGGTTGGTGATCAGCGTGTTGCCACCGGCCAGTTCCTGGGATTCCTTGAGGTTCGCCAGGTAAGGCATGAGCATCGACCGGACGCGGGCGAAGCCCAGGGCCTTGAGGCGGACGCGGTCGAACGGCGGGAAGTGCTGCAGCAGGTATGCGCGGATCGGGTCGCGCTCCTTGCCGACGACGCTGGCGCTGGTAAGGGTCTCGGTCAGCGGTGCGAGGTCGAGCGGCTGTTCCAGGCCGTCGGCGGACATGATCAGCGCGAACCCTTCGGGCGCCTTGCGCGTCTTGATATCCGGGCGCTCGGCGTTGGCGATCTTCGCGGCCATCTCCTGCCAGTCCTGCATCAGTTTGTGCTTGCGGGCCTCGACGGCCTGCTCGGGGGTCTTGAAGACGGCCGTGTTGGAGTCCGGCCCGGTCTGGCTCGAGCAGCCGATGAGGGTTCCGATGATTACGCCGCAGAGGAGGGTCAAACATCGCATGCGCATAAGTCCTGCCTTAGCATCTTATCGCCCACTTGGCTTTTGTGCCGCAACCGGTACATTCTGCGAAGCTCCGCATGTACATGCGGGGCTCCATAGCGCCATTTTGGATTAAGGACCCCATGCCCAGCCCGCTCGATTTTCCCGCCCGCGGCAAGATCCTCCGGATCGAGGACAACCTGGTCGTCTTCAACCCGGCGGGGACGACGTACGAGCTTCACCTGGTGAACGCGGGCGGCGAGATGCCCAGCCCGGGGCCCGCGACGATCGCGGCGCACGTCCGCTGCATCGCCCGGAAGGTATGGACGATGTCGAGCGGCGGGAATTTCGTCACGCCGATTTACGGCACGCCGCGCGTCGTGCAGGGTCGGGTCCGATATCTCGAAGAGCGCCTGGCGGTGGTGCAGGCGGGGACAGCCGTCATCGTCAACCTGCCCGAAGACCCCGCCGCGTTTGATCTGGTGAATGGTCCGATCGTGCCCGGCGGGATGATCAATTGCACGATTTTGCCCGGCGCGACGTTTGAACTCGCCCGCCAAGCTGTGGCAAATTCCTGACATGCCGCCAGATCGTCCGTTTAAGCCTGAGCGGGGCAGCGACGATAATTGGACGGGAGGCTGAGGAAAGTATGCCCGTCCAGTTACTCTGCCCGAATCTCAAGTGCCGTAAGATCCTCTCGGTTCCCGATGACACCCGGGGGAAGCTGGTCAAGTGCCAGTATTGCCAGACGATGCTCCGCGTGCCGATGCCCAAGGCCCCGCCTGCGCCCGTTGGCGGCGGCGGCGGTGGGGGTGGCGCGAAGGCGCCACAGGGCAAATAGGGGCGTGTGCACTTGGCGGGTCCGGCGGCTTGCCCATATAGTCCCGCGGCATGACCGTCGAACCCACACCGTCCGACCTGCCCCTTGCCCCGCCGCAAAAGGGCTCCCCGCTGATCGACTTGGGCGGAATGCTGGGCGTTGCCGCCGCGTGCATCGGCCTGGGGATTTTTCTGCTGGGATGCTTCGGCTTCGAGCGCGCGTTTGCGCTTTACTGGATCCCACTGGCCTTTGCGGGTCTGGGGCTGGTGCTGACGGTGGTCGGCGGGGTGCTGCGACACGGCGGGGTCGAGCTGACGCCGATCCTGGCGGCGATCTTCGTGAACCTCTTCGGCCTGGTCGGTGGCCTGCTCGAATGCGCGTTGTGGCACGGGTGGGACATCTTCTACCGCCCACCCACGCCTTAACCCACCCCTCGATTTGTCCCTGCCAGAGGCTAAGCTTGACCGCCTGATGAGCCTGAAGTCGATCGCCAAAAAGGTCGTCCCGCAGCGCGTGCGCCACGCGGTGAAATACGTCCTCTCGGAGGATTATCGCGACCGGGTCTTTTTCGAGAAGGATCGCCAGGTCGGCCAGCGCGTGTTCGCCTTGACGGGCGGTGTGGTCGTGGCGGGGCCGTTCAAGGGTTTGAAATACGTCAGCACGGCGCGAGGCAGCTCGATCGGACCCAAGCTGCTGGGGACGTACGAGCTGGAACTTCGCGAGATCGTCGAGGGGATCATCGCCCGGGCCTACCCGACGGTCGTGAACATCGGCGCGGGCGAAGGTTATTACGCGGTGGGAATGGCCAAGCGCATGCCGAGCACGCGCTTCGTCTGCTTCGATGCCGACGCCTCGAACCAGGAGCAGATCAGGACCCTGGCGAAGCTCAACGGCGTCGAATCGCAACTCGATGTTCGCGGCTTCTGTGACGATGCGGCCTTGCGCGATGCGCTGGCCGGCGGTGGCGACACGCTGGTCATCTGCGATATCGAAGGCGCCGAGGTCGAGGTGCTGCGGCCCGACGCGGTGCCGGCGCTGACGCGGGTGGACCTGCTGGTGGAGATGCACGACATCGTGCGCAAGGGGTGCTCGGCGGCGGTTCGGTCCCGCTTTGAGACGACTCATCAGATCGAGGTAATCCCGACGCGGCGACGTAAAGAGTCGGAGTTCCCAGCCGGCGTCGAGGTCGCCAGCACGAAAGATCGCTTGACCTGCATGGATGAAGGCCGCGGGCCGACGCCGATGACGTTTTTCTGGATGCGGCCGAAGGCGGGGTGATCCGTTATTGTGGTGCGGCCGTCCCGGCTGCATCATTCATCGCAGATGGCAGAGAACGGCAGGAGAAGACTATGGCCTCACTGCTCGATCGAATTGCCCGCCGGATCTCGCCGATCCGGGTTCAACCCAAGTTCCCCGGCGCGATCGACTCCTACCCGAGCACGCTCCTCTCGATCGATCAGCACGCCCCGCCCCCGCGCCGGTTGATCGACCTGACGTTCAAAGCCGTCTATGCGGCGATGGACGAGGTGAACCTCGATCACCTGCGCCGCGAGCGCGCCAGCGTCCCGGAGTGGTTCTCGATCTGGCCGGGCGAGCATTACCTGCTGCTGGCGGCGCTGGTGAAGGTGATGCAGCCCAGGGTGGCGATCGAGATCGGAACGGATTCGGGGTTGTCGGCGCTGTGCATGAAACAGTATTTGCCGGCGGACGGGCGGATCGTCACGTTCGACCTGATCCCGTGGCAGCAGGTGGACGGAAAGGACCTGGTCGAATCGGATTTTGCCGACGGGCGGCTCGAGCAGCGCCTGGTGGACCTGGGGGATCCGGCGAAGTTCGAAGCGAACCGGGAGCTGATCGCGTCGGCGGAGTTGTTTTTCATCGACGGGCCGAAGAACGTGACGTTCGAGGAATCGCTGATGCGGCAGTTGGCGACGGTGAACTTCGCCAAGCCGCCGATCCTGATGTTCGACGACACGCGACTGCCGTCGATGCTCAAGTTCTGGCGCGAGCTGACGTACCCGAAGCTGGACCTGACCAGCTTCGGACACTGGAGCGGGACGGGATTGGTGGAGTTGGCGGGCGCCTGAGCAGGGCGCTGCGCGCGGATCATCGCCCGCGCGCTGAATTGTGCAGCACGCCGACCGTTTGAAACCACTCGGGTGTTGCGTCGGGGTTTCGCTCGATCGTCATCCCGAGGCGTCGCATGACGCCGATCGACGCGGCGTTCAAATGTTCCGTGGTCGCGACCACCCGCGCCGCGCGAAGTTCGTCAAACGCAAAGGCGGCCATCGCACGCGCCGCTTCGGTCGCGTAGCCCGCGCGCCGATGGGTCGATTCGATGGCCCAGAACAAGCCCAGCTCGGCGGTAAAGAGGTCGCGTTCTGCACCTTCCCGGGCGTGTGAGCCGACGGACGGCAGCTTGCCGAATGGCCCGAAGCTCGGCACCAGGCCGACCGAGCCGATGATTCGGCCGCCGTCGACCAGCGTGATCGCGTAATCTCCGTAAGGCGGTTGGCGCAGGCGCGCGAGCGCCGCGTAATTGCGCACGGTCCAGTCCAGCCAGGCGCGGCGTGCGGCCAGCGACTCCCTGCCGAAGCAGTCGTCAAGCAGCCGCGATATCGCGTCCAGGTCCCCCTCGGCGAACGGGCGGATGCAAAGCCGGGGTGTTCGAATCGGCCACATGACGCGTTGCCGAACCTAAGTCAGATACCCCCGCCGCTGCTCCGGCCGGATGATCCGATCGGCCTCGGGCGCGTTGGTCGCCTTCATGTGCTGGCCATCCCATTCCACCTCATGTCCCAGGCGCAGCGTCATCACGCCCGCCAGGCCGATCTCGGTGAGGTGCCCCCCGAAGTCGAAGTCCGACCAGGCGTCGCCCTGACCCTTGCACGCGTTCACCCACTCCTGCATGTGGCTGATCTTGCGCGGCAGGGTGACGGGGATCTCCTTGGTCGGCTCGTGCTGGAGAACGTCCTTGAGCTTCGGGTCGTCGTTCAGCTTGATCAGCGCGCCCACGTTCCACGGGTTGCTGTAGAGGATGCCCTTCTCGCCGATGATCAGGCTCCCGCCAGTGGGCGGTTTCTTGTAGATCTGGATGACATCCTTGAGGATCTCGTCCGACGGTCGAGGGCCGCCGTCGTACCAGTGGACGGTCACGGCGTCGAGCGGCCGCGCGGGATTGCTGCCCTGGCGGGCCGGGAAGTGCATCGTGAGCTGGTTGGTCGACCCGTAGCTCTCCATGCCGAGCTTGGTGCCCGCCACCTCGATCCGCGTCGCGTAGGTCAGCTCCAGCGACCGCATCGCCGTGTTGAAGATGTGACAGGTGAAGTCGGCCAGTTGCCCGTTGCCGAAGTCGAACCACCCGCGCCAGGCGAACGGGTGGTAGATCCCGCGCTTGAACGGGCGATAGGGCGATGGCCCGCACCAGAAATCCCAGTTGAACCCGACCGGAACCGCGTCTTCGCCATGCGGCCGCTCCATCGCGTGCGGGAACCCGCCGCCGTCAAGCCACGCGTGGACCTCGTGCACTTGCCCGAGCGCGCCAGCGCGGATCAGCTCGACGCTGCGCCGCAGCGAGGCCTCGGCGCTGCCCTGGTTTCCCATCTGCGTGGCGACCTTGGGATTGGCGCGTGCCAGTTCGCGCAGCTCGCGCGCCTCGGCGATCGAGTGGGTCAGCGGTTTCTCGCAGTAGACGTGCTTGCCCGCCTTGATGAACGCGCGGCAGAGCGGCGCGTGCCAGTGGTCGGGCGTGCCGATCAGCACGGCGTCGAACGTCTTGAGCACCGCGTCGTCAAGCAGCTTGCGGTAATCGTTGTAACTCTTGGCCTTCGCGATGGCCGCCCCGCCTTCCTGGTAGCCCTTGGCGACCTGCCCCTCATCGACATCGCAGAGGCCCACGACCGACTGGTTGCACGAGAGCAGGTTCCGCATGTCGTAGCGGCCCTGTCCGCCCGAACCGACGAGGACGACGCGCAGCTTGTCGTTCTGGGTGGTCGCCGCCGCCGAGGTGGCCGCTTGCGGCTTGGCGGTCTCCGCCTTCGCATCAGTCTTCTGTGGTTCCGCCTTCTGTTTTTCGTCGTCCTTCGAATCCGCCGCCGCCAGCAGCGCCGGCGCGCCGAGCATCGCCGCTGCTGCGGCCGAGCCGCGCTGGATAAACGTTCGCCGGGAAGTGTTGGAATTGCCGCCGCCGTCGCCAAAGTTGCTCATCGCCAAGGGATACCCGGAAGCGGCTGGGCTTGTTGAACGCTCAGCTCAGGATCCGTGGCGAGTACTGAAGTCCCAGCGTGCAGATCTGCTGCAACAACCGATCGTACTCGACCCCCGCCGCCGCGGCGCTGTCGGCGAAGTCCTCGCCGTGGGCGAGTTGCGGGTTGGGGTTGGCTTCGAGCAGGTAGAGCTCCCCCTCGCTGGTCATGCGGAAGTCGAGGCGGGCGTAGCCGGTAAGCCCCAGGATGCGGTAGATCCGCTTGCACAGGTGCGGGATCAGCTTCTCGTGCCCGGCGGGCAGGTCGGTCGCCTGCCGCGTGGTGATCCCCCACCGCCGCTGGTATGACGAGTCCCACTTGGCCTTCTCGGTCGCCATGACGGGCATGTCGCCCGGGGCCTTCTCGAAGAGCAGCTCCCATACCGGAAAGGTGCTCAGGCGGAGGTTGCCCATGACCCCGACGTACAGCTCCCGCCCTTCGATGTACTGCTCGGCGATCGCGTACGTCCCCAGCGCCTCGTGAATGTATTTGACGCGTTCCTTCAGCTCGTCGTCGCCGTGGACGAGGGACGATTGCGCGATGCCGACCGAGCCCTCGACGTTGACGCTCTTGACCACCAGCGGGAACCCCAGCTTTTTCGGCCGGGCGACCTGCCTTCGCCGCGGGAAGACCGCGAAAGCCGGCACGTGGATCCGGTGGTAGGCCATGATCTTCTTGGTCAGCGCCTTGTCCCGCGCCAGGGTCATCCCGCGCGGGTTGCAGCCGGTGTAGGGCTGCTCGATCAGCTCCAGGTAGCTGACCACGTGCTGGTCGAAGACGTGGAAGTCGCGGAACCCCTCGAGCAGGTTAAATGCAATGTGAGGATGGAAGGCGTCCACTGAATTGCGGATCACCGCCAGGTCATCCTGCACGCCCAGCTTGTAGACCTCATGACCCAGGCGCGTCAGGGCGGTACAGACGTCCAGCTCGGTCTTGAAGGGGGCGATCTCGCCAACCGTCATACCCTCGACCGATTCGGGCGGCACCAGCGGCTTGTCCATCAGGACCAGGACGCGCAACGGCTTGGGCTTGGCTCGTGCCTTGCTCATAACGCCACCCGATGATGCCCGCCGTGCAGGTAGTTCATGGTCTGCACGGTGACCATGACGATGCTTTCGAGCGTGGTGAGCTCGCGCGGATTTGTCAGGCGCAGCCGCAATTCTCGACATCGTTTGATAATATCGTCCAGAACTTTGTCGATCGTGTACTGATATTCACCCGTCCATCGCGCGACCAGGCGCCGCAGCTCGGGTTTGATCTGCCGCAAAAACTTCGCTGCCGAAGGACGCCGCTTGAATTTCGGGTCGCTGGAAAACAGGCGGCGCAGGTCGTTGTCGTAGAAGTCGGGCCACTTCTGATAATGCGCGCGGCGGAGCTCGTAATGTTCGCGCAGCGTCTGGCTCAAACGATTGAGCGGGTCGATCTGCTTGCGGGAAGTAATTGCCGGGCGCTGGCCCTGGATTTCGGCCATCAGCTCGTCCACGTATTCGAGCTTCTTCATCGCGGGCCAGTCGCGGTAACGGGTGCGCCAGCGCGAGGAGGGGTTGAGCCAGACGGCAAACGTCTCGGCGAAATCCTCGCTGGGGTGGCTTTGCGCGTACCACATGTCCAGGTGCTGGACGTAGCTGCGGGAAAACGGCTTGGGCTGGTAGTACTTGGGGTAAGGCGCGGCGGCAGAACCGAACAATTCCTGCCATTTCCGCCGGTAATGCAGACGATAGGCGTTCTCGAGCGTGTGGCCGGTCTCATGGCGGAGGATGCGCATGCACTGGCGCTCGCCCCAGCCTTCGACCTCCAGCATCTGTCGTTTTTCGAGGCGGGCCAGGCGCGGATGGGCGAGGTAGAACGGGATCGCGATGCCCGGGTGCCCGTCGGGGCTGAACCATTCCGAGGAAAGCCAGAAGTAAGGCTTGAAGCTGATGCCACGCGCGTCCAGCTCGCCATAGAGGCGATCGATCCGGTCCTCGACGAAGGTCCCCTCGATCCTGAGCCGCAGGTCGCGGAAGCGCAAATCCAGGAGCTGCTGGTCGCTAAGGGTGTCGAGTTCGGCGGGGAAGACCTTGGCCACGGAAGTGGGGTGAAAATAGCGGCCAAATCCGGAGATGACAAATGGTTCCCGTCGCTGCGGCAAACGTCTAGAATCCGGATGTGAACGTCGACCAAATCAGAGCTCTATTAGCAGCGGTCGCGAGTGGCGAAGCGACGATAGAAACCGCCCTCCAGCGGCTGAGGGCGCTACCCTTCGAAAACCTTGAATTCGCGACCGTCGATCACCACCGTCAGCTTCGCTGCGGCCATCCGGAGGTGATCTTCTGCCACGGCAAGACCGTCGAGCAGGTGATGGAGATCGCCAAGCGACTGGCAGGGGATGGGGCCGGGGTGCTGGCGACGCGCGCGTCCGCAGAGCAGCAGGCGGCGCTGCGGCGGGAGTTTCCGGGGGCGATCGTCAATGAGATCGGAAGGGGGGTGTTGATTGAAAGTCAGAAAAACGAGAAACGAGAAACGACACGGGAGGAGCGGGCGGGGCATGTTACGGTCGTATGTGCGGGGACTTCGGATCTCCCGGTAGCCGAGGAGGCGGCTCTGACGCTGCGGTCGATGCGCGTGCCGGTGGTGCGGATCAATGACGTGGGCGTCAGCGGGTTGCATCGGTTGTTCCCGCATGTGGAGCGGTTGCAGGCCTCGTGCGCGGTAGTGGCGATCGCGGGGATGGAAGGGGCGCTGCCGAGCGTGATCGGGGGGCTGGTCGCCTGCCCGGTCTTCGCCGTGCCGACCTCGGTCGGCTACGGCGCGAACCTGGGCGGGCTGGCGGCGATGCTCGGGATGCTCAACTCGTGCGCGTCGAACATCAGCGTCGTCAATATCGATAACGGTTTTGGCGCGGCGTACTCGGCGGGGCTGGTCTGGCAGCAGGTTCGCAAGGCGGCAAAAGAGGAGTAGCGCGAATGGACCTGGAGCGCGTGGATCGACCGGCGGCTTTACCGCCGCGGCCGCACGATGCCAACAAGGGCACATTCGGGCGCGTGGTGATCGTCGGGGGGAATGACGAGATGATCGGCGCACCGGTGCTCGCCGGGATGGCCGCGCTGCGCATGGGCGCGGGTCTGGTGCAGGTCGCAATGCCGCAATCGGTGTTGCCGGCGGCGCTGTCGGTCTGCCCGGAACTGATCGGGATGGGGCTTGAAGTGCCGAAGGACAACGAGCGCCTGACCGAGGCCGCGCAGAAGGCGGACGCCCTGGTGGTCGGGCCCGGACTGGGCACATCGGACCGCGCGCGAGAGCGGTTTGAATCGCTGGTTTCGCTCGATAAGCCGATGGTCGTGGACGCCGACGGATTGAACATCCTGGCATCGATGAAACATTGGCCGGCGGCGACGTTCAAGGCCAAGGCGGTGCTGACACCTCATCCCGGTGAGATGCGGCGCCTGGCGGCACTGTTGCCGCCGGACGAGGCGGGGACATGGATGGGCGCGGGCCCGATCCCTTCGGACGAGCGGAGCCGGATCGACGTCGCTGCCGCGGCGGCGCGAGCTTTCGGTCAAGTCATGGTGCTCAAGGGGCACCGGACGATCGTCACGGACGGCCGGCGGCTCTACATCAACACGACCGGCGATTCGACGCTGTCGAAGGCCGGCACGGGTGATATCCTCAGCGGCGTGCTCGGGGCGCTGCTCGGGCAGCGGATGGACGACTTCGATGCCGCGACGCTGGCGACCTGGCTCCACGGGAAGGCCGGCGAGATTGCCGGAGCGACCTATGGCCGCCGCAGCGCGCTGGGGCGCGAAGTGATCGATTGCCTGGCGCAGGCGATCGGGGAGCGTGAGTCGGAGCAGGGGGGGTAGGCGCCTGCAGTTTCCGACGGCGTGCGGCGCGTGCGCGCTGATCTTACAATCCCTACCAATGACTCCTGCCATCCGCCTCGAAAATGTCGGCCTGCGCCGCGGCGACACCTGGATCCTGCGTGGGATCAACTGGCAGGTGCCGACCGGGGCATGCGCGGCGATCCTGGGCCCCAATGGCAGTGGCAAGTCCACGCTGACGCGGATTCTTGCCTGCCATTATTGGCCGACGGAAGGGGATTCGTCGGTCCTCGGGGCGCAGTTCGGGGATGCGAACCTGCTCGAGCTTCGCAAGTCGATTCGCCTGGTTCAACCGGCCGGGCCGTACGACATCGATGCCGAGTTGACCGCGCACCAAGTCGTTCTGACCGGGTTCTTCGGCACGCTGGGCTTATATGATGTGACCGACGCCACCATGGAAGCCGAGGCGGACCGGTTGCTCAGGCAGGTTGGTTTGGCGCATGTGCGCGATCACGTCTACGCCACGCTCTCCAGCGGCGAACGGGTGCGGAACCTGATCGCGCGGGCGCTGGCGCGGGAGCCGAAGCTGCTCTTATTGGACGAGCCGACCTCGGGCTTGGATTTGCTTGCGCGAGAGCAGGTGCTCGCCACCGTGCAGGCACTCTTCGAGGGCGAATCCAATCCACCGACGGTCGTGTTTATCACTCACCATGTCGAGGAGTTGCCGCCCGCGACGACACACATTCTTCTATTAGATCAGGGGCGATCCGCCGCGCAGGGGCCACCGAGGGAGGTCCTCACGAACGCTACACTTTCCCGGGTTTACCGCTGCCCGGTGGAAGTCCGGGTAGACGGGGGCCGGTATTACGTTCAGGTCCACCCGACCGCCTGGCGCGGTTTACTGCACCGGGCGTAATTCCCGGACGTTACGATTGCAAGTCGCTCAGCAGTAACGGGTTATCGTTATCCTGCTTGCCCCCCTTACCCCGGTATCGTACATCCCCCAAGGCCAGCGTCCGAGAACGGGTGAGCGTCGATCAACAGCGCGGGTTCAAGCTAACCAGCCGCGCGGAGGTCGTCGCTATGAACGCTCGCAACCGGCAAAACACACGGGTCCGTCGCCGCCAGGCTCTCGCGCACGCGGTCGAACCGCTCGAGCAGCGTCAACTGCTCAGCGCCGGGTCGCTCGACCCGACGTTCGGCGTGGGCGGTAAGGTCGTGACGGACATCAACGGCCAGATGAACGCCGCCTACAGCGTGGCGCTGTCCAACGGCAAGTACCTGGTCGCCGGGTCGCTGCAGGGCGACTTCGTGCTGGCGCGGTACAACGCCAACGGCACGCTGGACACCACGTTCGGCGCCGCGCACACCGGTTACGTGACCGCCGACTTCGGGTCGGACTCCGACGAGGCGTACGCGATGGCGGTGCAGGCCGACGGAAAGGTGGTGCTGGCCGGTCACACGCAGACGCTCGGCGGGTTCTTCGACTTCGCGGTCGCCCGCTTCAACGCCGACGGTTCGCTGGACACGACCTTCGCCCCTGATCACAGCGGCAAGGTCGTGGTCGATTTCGCGGGTGACTTCGACCAGGCGTCGTCGGTGGCGGTGCAGGCGGACGGGAAGATCGTCGCGACCGGCACGGCGACGATCGCGTTCAACGCGAACTTCGCGCTGGTGCGGCTCAACGCCGACGGCACGCTGGACGCGGGCTTCGGCGCCGCCCACAACGGCAAGATCGCCATCGAGTGGAGCGGGGCCTACGCCGAGAGCACCTCGGTGGCGGTGCAGTCGGACGGGCGGATCCTGGCGGCCGGTTACGCGAGCAGCTACGCGACCGGCAGCGCCGACGCCGCGGTCGTGCGCTTCAACACCGACGGCTCGCTCGATGCGACGTTCGGCAGCGGCGGTTTCGACCTGGTGGACTTTACGGGCGCGGATGACATCGCGCGGGCGATCGCGGTCGGGGCGGACGGCAAGATCCTCCTTGCCGGTTACTCCAGCGATCACACGGGGCAGTACGATTTCGTCGTTGCCCGCCTCAATCCCGACGGCAGCGTCGACGACACGCTGGGCGGCTCTGGCGTGATCCTCACGGACTTTGCGGGCACGAACGACCAGGCGTACGCGCTGGCGGTCCACGCCGACGGCAAGATCGTCCTGGTCGGCAGCACCGAGGTGAACGGCCAGCTCGACTTCGCGGTCGCCCGGTTTAATCCGGACGGCTCGCTCGATACGACGTTCGGTCCGGCGCATACCGGGCAGGTCACGTTGGACATGGGCATGGACGACACGGCGTCGGGCGTGCTCGTCGGCGCGGACGACTCGATCCTGGTGGTCGGCACCTCGCGCAACATCATCTTCGACTACGTCGACTTCGCGCTGGTCAAGTTCGCGCCGCCCAACACGGCCCCGGTCGCGGATCCGGGCGGACCCTATCAGGGCGACGACGTCCACCCGATCGCCCTGTCGGGCAGCGCCTCGTACGACCTGGACGGCTCGATCGTCTCCTACGAGTGGGACTTCAACTACGACGGCTCGAGCTTTGACGTGGACGCGACCGGGCAGGACGTGTCGTTCGTCGGCGTGGACGGCCCGGCGACCCGGACGGTCGCGCTGCGCGTCACCGACAACAACGGCGCGACGAGCATCGTGATGACCACCGTCGAGGTTCAGAACGTGGCGCCGGTCGCCAACGCGGGCGGGCCGTACGTCACGAACGCCTCCACGTCCCTGAGCCTGAGCGGCGACGGCTCGTCCGACGCCGACGGCTCGGTCGTGCTCTACGAGTGGGACTTCAACTATGACGGGTCGAGCTTTGACGTGAACGCCCAGGGCTCGCACGTGGCCTGGCCGTCGTCGATGGCGCCGGGCGTGTACACGGTGGGGCTGCGCGTGACCGACAACGACGGGGCGACGCACGTGTCGACCGCGACGGTCACGGTGAACAACCAGGCGCCGGTCGCCAGCGCCGGCGGACCGCGGGTCATCACCGAGGGCGACGCGCTGACGTTGAGCGGCCAGGACTCGCACGACCCGGACGGATCGATCGTCTCGTACGAGTGGGACCTGGACTACGACGGGTCGAGCTTCAACACCGACGCGACGGGCCTGAGCGTCTCGTTCCCGAAACTGGACGGCCCGGCGTTCCGCACGGTCGCGCTGCGCGTGACCGACAACGGCGGCGCCACGAGCATCGTGACGACCACGGTCACGGTGAACAACGCCAAGCCGGTGGCATCGGTCTCGGGGCCGGACGTGGTCAAGAAGGGATCGACGGCGACGTTCAACGCCTCATTCGTCGACCCGGCGGGCGACCTGGACACCTACCAGGTGAGCTGGGACTTCGGCGACGGGACCAAGACAGGCTTCGTGCCCGCAAACGGCAATCTGTCGGTGCAGCACCGGTACGACCGCAAGGGCACGTACACGGTGAAGTTCACGGTTCGTGACGATGACGGCGGCTGCGGCAGCGCGACCCTGAGCGTCGACGTCCGCACCGGCCACGTCACCATGACGCCCCTTTCCAACGGCCTCATGGCGATGACCGTGACCGGCACCGACGCGGGCGACGAGGTCCGCGTCCGCAAGCCCAAGAAGGACAACAAGCTCGAAGTGATCTTCGACGGCGTGTCGGAGGGCCTGTTCCAGGCGGACAAGGTCATCATCTACGGCACGGGCGGCAACGACTTCATCCGCGTGGACGATTCGGTCACCCAGCCGGTCGAGGTATTCGGCGGCAACGGCAACGACGTGATCGTCGGCGGCAAGAACGACGCCACGCTCCACGGCGAAGGCGGATGCGATCACCTGTTCGGCGGCGCCGGGCACAACCTGCTCGACGGCGGCGACGGCAACGACTTCCTTCACGTGGGCGAGCGGAATCACAATTCCGCGACGCTTCTGGGCGGCGCGGGAGATGACGTTCTGATCGGTGGAGGCGGCAACGACCTGCTCGACGGCGGCGCGGGTCATGACCACCTCAACGGCCGCGGTGGTGGCGACACGCTGCTGGGCGGCACGGGCAAGGACGAGCACGCCAAGCTCGACAAGAACGACGTCTGGTCCGACCCCGACGACAGGGTCCCGGCGCCAAAGAAGGACGACAAGAAGAAATAGCGCACCCCTGCGATCTCAAGTTACGGCCGGGCCCCTCTTCCGTGGCGTTCCCAAGTCCGCGCGGGAGAGGGGCATGCGGGCGCGTGCTCGATAAGGCAAGAACTCTGAGGCCCCAGAGACGACCACGGCTCTCGGGTCGCGTCTCCCCTAACCACCCGCGCGGCGTCTTCACCGCGCGGGTGTCGTCGTTCCATTCGGGAGTCGGTTCGTGTCAGGACGCCGGGGGGGCTACTTCACTTCCAGAACCATGATCGTCAGGTCGTCCTTGGGCTGGAGGCTGCCCGACTGCTTGTCGAGTTCCTCGGACAGCTCGACCAGGAGCTGGTCGGTCGGCAGGTCTCGGCGGCGGCGCAGCTCGCCGCGCCAGCGGTCGTGGTCCGCCACGTCCTCCCCGCAGAAGCCGACCTCGACCCCGTCGCTGTAGATGAAGAGGCGGTCGCCGGCGGCCAGTTGCAGGCGCGCGACGTTGAACTGCTCGTCGGCGAAGATGCCCAGGAGCGCGCCGCTCGCCTCGGGGAACTCCAGGTCGCCGCCGGTGCGCAATAGCGCCGGCGACGGATGCCCGCCCTTGGCGAAGGAGAGTTCGAGCGTCTGGGTGTTCACCACGCCATAGAGCGCGGTCGCATAGGTCGCCTGCGAGAGGTTCTGCTCGACCAGCGCCTGGTTGAGGCGGAAGAGGGTGTCGGCGGGATCGACCAGGTGATAGCCCGAGGCCAGGATCTCCTTGGTCACCAGCGCCCGCTTGATGAACATCGTCAACAGCGCCGCCGGCATACCGTGGCCCACCGCGTCGCAGATGAAGAACCCGACGTGCCGCTCGTCCAGGCGCATGACGTCGTACAGGTCACCGCTGACGTACCCGGCGGGGCGAAAGAGGGTGTGAAAGTGAACCCGCCCCACCTGAGGCAGGAATTTGGGCAGAAAGTCCTGCTGGATCCGAGCGGCCAGGCGCAGCTCCTCGTCCAGGCGGTGCATGTAGAACCGCAGGGTCTCGTCGCGGCGGCGAAGCATGTTCACCTCCGCCTCGAGGTTCTGCACCTGGTTCTGAAGCTCCGCGAGCTGGTCGAGCACCGGGACGGTCGGCGCGACAACAGCAACGGACTTGGCCGGCGGGGTCTTGGGCTGTGAGGCGGGCGCCGCGTCCGGTCGCGCGTCCGCACCGTCATCGCGGACGAGTCGCATCGATGGATAAGCGCCGTTGGTTGACAACGTTTTCCCTTGCGTTCGCGCTGGACGGCGACGTCGCGCCATGCGACGCCGCCTTACCTTCTGTCGGCGGTTCCACCTGGACGCTTTATATGCTTTGAATGGCGCGCGGAGCGTTATTGGGCGTTGGATCAATCCTTCGCCTTCAATCCCGGCGGGAGCTTCAACGTCATCCCCACCTTCACCCCCGCCGATTCCGCCGACCCTTTGTTCAATTCGATGGCGTACTGGACGTCCCCGTCGCTGGGCGTGTGATCCTGGTCGTAGGGCTTCATCTGCTTGACCGACACGACCGTCCCATTCGAATTCACGAAGATGATGTCCAGCGGGATCCGCGTGTCCTTCATCCAGAAGGTCAGCGGCGCCTCCCGGTTGAAGACGAAGATCATGCCGTGGTCCGACGGCATCGAGTCGCGGCGCATCAGGCCGTACTGACGCGTGGCGTCGTTGTCGGCGACCTCGAGCGTGAAGCTCTTACTTCCCAATTGCATCGGGACGGTCGGAAGGGTCGAGCCGCCGCCGCCGGCGCCGCCGCTGCCACTCTGCGAGTCGCAACCGGCCAGGAGGGGCAGAATCCACGCGATCGTGGCGACCAGCAGAGTTGATCGTGCAAGGGTCATGCGGCCGCTATCGTCTACTGCCGGCGGCGATGCTGCAAGCGCCAGGTCAGTCGCAGGTCGAGCAACCCCAGGAGCATCATCACCGCCAGGAGCACCATGACCGCCAGGAGGATGCAGGCCGCGATGGCGGGCGACGATGTGGGCTCGAACTTGTTGGTCAGCGCGAAGACCCCGACGGCCAGCAGCATGACGACCGCGCCGTTGGTCTGGCGAAGGCGTTGCCGCCAGCGGTTGAGACGTTGCTCCTCGATCCCCTGCAGGTTCGTCGCGGCGCGCGAGTAGAACATGTAATACCAGCCTGCCGCGGCAACCAGCAGGCTGAAGATTGCCGAAACCGGAGCCATATCTCAGTTATACGCTCTGACCCGCCGGTCTGCCCACTGTGCCGCCGTTTATGGGACCGGGGCGGCGTCCGACGACCCGGCGACATGAATGCCGGCCTGGCCGAGCAATTGCCGGGTGAGCGTCATCGGCAACCCGATCACGTTGGTCGTGCTGCCGCTCACGCAGGTGATCAGGGGGCGGTCGTCCTGGATGCCGTAACCGCCCGCCTTTCCTTTCCACAGGCCCGATGCGACGTAATCATCCACCTCGCGCCCGTTGAGTACCCGCATCCGCACCGCCGACATCGCCGCCGCCACCCAGTCGATCCCGCGGTCGGGACAACACAGCGCCACCGCCGTGATCACGATATGGGTCGTGCCCGAGAGCAGGCGGATGATCTCCCGGGCCGCGGCCTCGTTGGCGGGCTTGCCGATCGGCATGTCTCCGAACGCGACGATCGTATCGGCCGCGAGGGTGACGTCCCGGCGGTGTTTCTGACCGATCGCGTTCGCCTTGGCTTGCGCCAGATAGAGCGCCAGTTCTCGTGGGAGCAGCTTGCCAGGGTGGCGTTCCTCGTCCAGGTTGGCGGGCTCGAGCACGAACGCGTAGCCGGCGTCCCTGAGCAGTTCGATCCGGCGCGGGGAGCCGCTCGCGAGGATCAGTCGCGCGTTGGGGTCGGCGGGACCGGTCGCGACCGGGAGCGAGGGCGGTGGGGCCCCCAAGGACGCATGGGCGGTGGAGGCGGCGGTGGACGACGCTACTTGAGTTTCACGCACAGGTCGCCCGGACGGGGAGGACGCGCACCGGCCTGGTCGAAATCGATGATCAGCCGGCCGGCGGCGCTGGTGTCGAAGAGCGTACCGTTATTGATCGGTTGGTTGGTATTGACGTCGATAAAGGTCACTACGTCCCCCCGCTGCACCGCTTTGGTGTCGATCCCGCTCACCGCGGCGCGCTTGTCGTCGACCGCCTCGACCACGCCGACCAGGCGGTCGCCCAGCGCCTCGTAGCGGGACTTGGCGGCGGCGACCTGGTCGGGCGTGGGCGCGCCGGGCTCGGCGGCTTCCACGGGCTTGGTCTTGTTCTGACATCCCCCGATCAGGGCGACGGCCAGGGTGCAGATGGCGGCCCAGCGACTTGCATGCATGATGGTGGCTCCGTGATTCTCTGTGACGCGCGGGCGGGCGGCGGCAAAGCAAGTGTCCGCGCCCGCGCGACGATCCGCGGCGATCGCGCGCGGCTAGTAAAACACGAAAACCGCGCCCGTTGCAAGTGCCGATCCCGCTCAAGACACGTCCGATAATCCGGGCCCCGCTACCGCGACAGCAGTTCTCGGAGCTTCACCAGGCGCTCTTCGAACTTTTCCTTTACGATCAGCCGCGCCGCCTGGTACAGGCTTTCCGCGTCGCGGTCGGCGATGTTGAAGTAGGTGTCGATCTCATCGAGGCTGGGCCCGAAGTTGCGGTAAGGCGCGTCCTTCAGGTCCGCCGCTCGCGACAGCGCGATGTGGACGACCGTCAGCGGACGGCCATCGCGATCCTTGGTCTCCAGGTATCCGACCGTCTCCAGCTCCGCCAGCTCCTTGCGGAGCGCGTCCGCCGTCATCCCGGTGGGGGCATAACCGACGATCAGGTCCGCGAGCGTCGCGCTGCTGGCGCGGTTGACCAGCTTCGCGCTCGATAGCTGCGCCCCGAAGCTCAGCCCGCCGAAGAGCCCGACGTCCCCCTGGTCGTTGATCCGCGCGTTGAACTGCGTCCCCGCGTCGATGATCACCAGGATCGCCCCCTTGCCGTAGGGCACGGGGTGGTTCGCCCTCGCGGCCGCGTCGTTGTCGGCCTTGTAGGTCTCCAGCAGCGACAGCACGCCCAGGTTATCGTTGATCCCGCCATCCACGAAGTGCCGGTACGACTTGAACACCGTCGAGAAGTCGCGGAGGGTCACCTGGTGCAGCACCAGCGGCACCGACGAGCTGGCCGCCACCGCGTACCCGATCGGGTATTTCGACAAATCGCTGTTGATCGCGTCGAACGACTCGTTGGCGAAGACGAACCGCAGCCCCGATTGCAGGTCCGTCGCGTTAATCAACAGCCGCGGCCGATCCGCGCGCAAGTTGCCGAACGTCAGCACCCGCCCGTCACGCCCGCGGAACAACGCGTGGTCAAACGCCTGGGCCAGGAGGTCGCTGCGGTCGTAATCCGTCACCGCCAGCGCCACGAAGTTCCACGGCATGAAGAACTGCAGCCACATGTCCGACGCGAAGGGATAGCTGAGCTTGCGCTGAACGTTGCCCGGGTTCCAATCCTCGTCGGGCGCCAGGCAGTAATATGCCGCCGTCATCGACCCGCCGGAGACCGACGAGATCGCATCCACCCGGTCGAGCAGGCCCAGCCGCTGAAGCTCGAACATCACCGCCGCCGAGAAGTTCGCCGATCGCGATCCCCCACCACTGATCGCAATGCCGACGAAATACCCATCGTTCGCCGCCGCCCCTGCCAGAGCCCCCGGCATCTCAGAGGTCCGCAGCAACGACGCATGCGTATGGTTGAGCCTGCGCGCGGTTACCGGCGCGTCGGATGCGTTCAGCGGTTCATTCACATACGTGCAACCGCTCAGCGACGCGCACACGAACAGCATGAAGCGCAAGACCCGAGAGTGAACCATCTTGTGCCCTTTGTGTCGGGGCGGGCAATCTATACCCGCCGGCTGCGATTGCGACAAACTGCCGAACTTTCTCCTTCGACGACAAATCGGATGACGATATCCTATTATTGAATGGTTGGACGCCTCAGCCGCCTCTGGATTTTCACAAGCTTGCGGCGGTAGGGGCACGGAATGAGAATTGCGTCCTCGGGACCATCACGCAAGGTGGCCCGATGTCGCGCAGAATTGGACGATAGGAGTGTGCGCCATGACCGTCACGACCGCCCCCATCCCGAGCAAAGTCGCCCGTCCGATAGCTCCCGCCAGTGTCTCTCCTCCCATCACCAACCCCCACGTCCGCAAGTGGGTGGACGAGTGCATCGAGCTGTGCAAGCCCGACCATGTCCACTACTGCAACGGCTCGCTTGACGAGCGAAAGGCCCTCTTCGAGCAGGGCACCAAGGACGGCGTCTTCATCAAGCTCAATCAGCAGAAGCTCCCCGGTTGCTACCTCCACCGTTCCAATCCCAATGACGTCGCCCGCAGCGAACACCTGACCTTTATCTGCACCCCCAGCCAGGACATGGCCGGCGTCACCAACAACTGGATGGAGACCAGGGCCGCCTACAACAAGCTCCGCCCCCTCTTCGACGGCTCGATGCGCGGGCGAACGATGTACGTCATCCCCTTCGTCATGGGGCCGATCGGCTCGCCGCTGGCCAAGGTCGGCGTGCAGCTCACCGACAGCATCTACGTCGTCGTCAACATGGGCCTCATGACCCGCATGGGCGACGTGGCATGGCGGCAACTGGGCGAGGGCGACGAATTCACCCGCTGCCTGCACAGCGTCGGCGACGTCAACCCGGACCGGCGG
>DATBFY010000046.1:0-2929 GCA_036558265.1 Tepidisphaeraceae bacterium
TCGTCGGCGTGATTGCGGTATGCGTCGCGGGGTGGGACGCCTACCTGCAGGGCAAGATCCGCGAGCTGAAGCAGGACACCGAGCGGCGGCTGAAGCAGATGGAGTCGCGCGTCAACGACGCCGAGGCGCGGGTTGCGGCAGTGACGCCTCCGGTCTCGTCGCGGCGGCGACGCCAGGCGGCAGCGACGGCAGCGGCAACCGCGCCGACGACGCGGCCGAGCGCGGCGCCGGGTACCGGGAAGTGACGACGACGGCCGGTGCAATGGTCAGTGGTTGCTGGTGTCGTCGCCTTCCTCCTCGCGGCGTTTCTCGTCGCGCAGGGCCCGGGGAAGGGCGATGGCCACGACGGCGATGAGGATCAGCAGACCGGGGACGAAGAGGAGCAGGAACAACAGGCCAAGCGAGTCCATGCGATATCCCTCGCGCGCGGGACGACTCATCGGGCGAGCAGAGACCTGCGGGCGGCCAGCACCTGCTCGCGGGCTTCTTCGACGGTGGAGGCCATGGCCGTCAGGTGGCCCATCTTGCGGCCGCGGCGGGGCTCGTATTTGCCGTACAGGTGAAGCTTGACGTTGGGATTCGCCAGCGCCGCGGGCCAGGCCGGCGCCGGTTGATCGGGGGCGCGGTCGAGCCACAGGTCGCCCAGGAGCTGGACCATCGCGGCCGGACCGTAGAGGCGCGTGTCGCCCAAGGGGAGATTGCAGACGGCGCGGAGCTGCTGCTCGAACTGGCTGGTGACGCTGGCGTCGAAGGTCAGGTGACCGGAGTTGTGCGGTCGGGGGGCCAGCTCGTTCACGAGGAGCCGGCCGTCGCGCGTGACGAAGAACTCGACGCAGAGCACGCCGACGACGCCGAGCGTGTCCAGGATGCCTTTGGCGATCTCGATGGAATCGCGATAGACACTGTCGGCGACGGCGGCCGGGGCGGTCGAGAGATCGAGGATGCCGTTGACGTGAACGTTCTCGATCACGCCCCAGTGGGCGAAGTCGCCGCGCGACGAGCGGGCGGCGACGACGCTGACCTCGCGCTCGAAGGGGACGAAGGCCTCAAGGATGGCAATCGCGGATTGCGGATTGCGGATTGCGGATTCGGAAGAAAAGGCTCCCGTCCCTTTTTCCGCCTCTTTTCCTGAACCCTGAACCCCGAACCCCGGACCCTCCTCGGTGGCCACCTGTGCGTGCAGATGCGCCGTTACGACCCGCCACGCCTCTTGGGCCTGCTCGGCGCCAGTGATCTTGAACTGCCCCTTGGCGTCGTAGCCGAAGCCGGCGCTCTTGAGGATGGCCGGTGTGCCCAGGTCCGACAGGGCCGCGCGCAGGTCGTCGGGGCCGGCAATTGGCGCGAAGCGGGTGACCGGAAAGCCGTTCTCGCGCAGGAACGTCTTCTCGCGCAGGCGGTGCTGGGTGGTGTGCAGCACCCGACCGGCGGGGCGGACCGGCGCGAAGCGGGCGGCGGCTTCGGCGGCGGCGGACGAGACGTTCTCGAACTCGAACGTGACGACGTTCACCTCGCGCGCGAAATTCGCGACCGCGTCCAGGTCGTCGTAATCGGCCACGAGCTCGACATCCGCCACCTGCCCGGTCGGCGTGTCGGTGTCGGGGCTGAGCGTGTGGACGCGGTACCCCATCTTTCGAGCGGCGATGGCGAACATCCGCCCGAGCTGCCCGCTGCCCAGCACGCCGATGGTCGAGCCGGGGAGGATGGGGTCGAGGTCGCCGGGGGTCATGGGGAGGGGGAGTGTAGTCCAAAGGGGGGGAAGTCAAAAGGCAAAGGGCAAAGGGCAAAAGGCGGAAGAAAACCGTTGGCGTGCATTCGCGCAAGGCGCGGCGGAGGGCGCCGTGGCAGTCGAGGCGTGTCTCGCCGCCGACGGCGCGCGGCGCGTTGAGAACCGCTTGGTGTTGCGTGTCAATCGGTGCGCAATCGGGAGGCGAGGGGGCTATATGCCGGCGCTGCGCCGGCGGCGGGCCCGGGCGATGAAGGCGCAGACCGGAACCGCGACGGCGGCCATTCCAAGCGCCGCGGGCAGGGGCGCGGCCGGGGGCGGGGGCACGTCGGCCAGCGCTTCGAACGTCAGGTCGTCGAGCCGCAGGACGCCCGAGCCGTCGCTGCTGATCGCGATCGACTTGATCCCCTCCGGGCGTTGGATACCGATGAAGTTGGTCGCCCACTTGTCCGGCTGGATGCCGCGCGTGGTCAGGGATTCGAGCAGTTTCCCGTCGGCGCCGTAGGCGCTCAGGGTGGCCCAGGAATCGGGCGTCTCGGGCATGGCGACCGCGATCAGCGCGCCCACGCGGGCCTCGAGGGTGGGGAAGGTAAACACGATCGGGCCGGTGAGGAGGCTGGGGTTGGCTTGGCCGAGGTAGGCGGTGCCGTCCGGCACGTCCTCGTACGGGTACAGTCCGAAGAATCCATCGCCATCGACGATGAAGACGCCGGAACTGTCCGCGCGGTTGGGCGCGGGAGACGTCAGGACCACGCCGGAGCGGAACGTAAATGGGATCGGCAGGTTCTGCGACGCGGACGGCGTCGAAGGGCGGTGGAGGTTCTCGAATCCTTCGACCTTCGCGGCGGCGGTAAACGCGCCGCGCGTGATAGGACTGGCGCGGACGGCCGACTGGAGCACGATACACGCCAGCAGGCTTACGATCAGATGGCCGGGGAACGATCGCTGCATTCTCACGTCGGGACCTCCTCTGAGATGTGAACTCAGCGACGATCGCACGGATAGCAACCTCGACTATAAATCGAGAGATCTACGGTGTCCAGAGGCCAGATCTGATCGCTCATCCCCCGACGCGCGGCTTGCGCGGGATCTTCTCGTCCATCATCGACGTCTGGTAGACGAACGTGGCGATGATCGTGGCGGCCTGCTTCAGATCGTCCGTGGGGATTCGGTCGTAGACGTCCTGATTCGAGTGGTGCGTGCGCC
>DATBFY010000047.1:0-4901 GCA_036558265.1 Tepidisphaeraceae bacterium
CGGACGGCACGATCTACATCAGCGACACCGAGAATCACCGCATTCGCGTGATCAGAACGCGCTGACTCGATCGCTTACCGGTTGTCCCACCAACATCACGACGGGTATGCTCGCCCCATCGCGCGTGACCCCATGGCCGTCCCCGCTACGCCGATCGTGGATCCTCTCGCCACCCCGCCGGAAAACAACAGCTTCCCGGCCCCGCCCCTCCTCCGCGACGAACACGCGCCGCTCCGTCCCTCCCTCCTCGACTTCAACCCCACCACGCGCCGGATGGAGAACCTCGATAGCTTGCGCATCCTCTGCATGCTCGTGATCATCGTCACCCACGTGACCGAGCCCTACATCGACCACGCCCAGGGCGACTCGGGCGGCCTCTACCAATCCGTCTTCTCGATCAACGTGGCGGCCCGCTTCGGCGTCCCCTGTTTCATGATGATCTCGTTCTTCATCTACTGGCACCAGCTTTATGACAAGGGCCGAAGCTGGGGCGAGTTGCTCCTCCGCCGCTTCAAACGCCTGATCCCTGCCTTTCTGTGCTGGTCGCTCGCCTACGTCGCGATCCACAAGGCCCTGAAGAAGCTCACCGGCGACGCGCAGACCGATGCGCTGGCGTGGATCTACAACATGGACCTGACGCGCCCGGCGTTCTGGAAGCAGATCCTTCTCCTGGGCCGCGCCGAAACACACCTGTACTACCTTCCGATGGTGATGACTTGCCTGCTCATGATCCCGATCCTGCGCGTGCTCTGGCGGAGGCCCGCGGTCGCCTGGACGTTCGTCGCCGCCACGCTGCTCGCCTGGGTCATCGTCTACTACGGCTCGTGCATCTGGCCGCCCGACACGCCTATCGGCCGGCCGATCCACCGCGTTTTTGTTTTCTGGCAGGACGTCGTCGCCATCCCGCTGCTGGTCTTCCCCCTGCTCGGCATGATGTGCGCCGGCCAGCAACCCTGGCGGCGCTTCATCGCTCACACGCCTGCCTCGCTTTGGATCGGCGTCCTGGTCGCCGGCCTCGCGCTGCACGTCGTCGAAACGCTCATCCTCCTGGACTCCGCCAACCGCGCCCCCACCGAGGCCATGCAGAACCACCGATGGCTGGTCGCCCTCGCCGGCCTGAAGCCCGGGCGCCTCGTCAGCGCCGTCGCCATCTTCGTCCTCTTCATCCGCAGCCCGCTGATGAAGGACCCGTTCCCCCGCGTCTCCCACTATGCCTTCGGCCTGCACTTCATGCACCCGATGATCATCCTGGCGCTTTCGCTGGTCGAGGCGCGCCTGCTCGCGCCGGCCGTCGCGAGCTGGCAGGCGTGGATCGTGCCGATGCTCCTGATCAATTTCGCGCTGACGTTTGTCATCACCTTCGGCCTGTGCCTGCTGATCGGCCGCTTCAAGCGATTGGAATTCCTGGTCGTCTGACGGGGACGCCACAGAGGTGGTACACTCTGTTCATGGAACGATGTGTTGGCGTGCTGATCGCATTCTTCGCCCTGACCCTCTCGACCGCCTGCGCCCCCAAGCTCACCTTCGACGTCTCCATCACCAACCAGACCGACCAGCCCGTCACCGTCGGCGTCATCAAGGAAGGCGACCCCTACGAGCACGACCTGGGCACGCCCGAGGACTGGGCCCTCGAATCCCCGCAAGGCATGGCCGGCATGCCCCCCTGGGGCCACGTCATCCCGCCCGGCCGCACGATCGACTCGGGCCAGCTCACCGGCCAATTCCCGCACGGCACGACCGTCTGGCTTCGCGCTTACGCCGGCGAACGTACCAATATCGAACTCCTCGCCGTCAGCTCCGCCAGTCCTGACCGCGTCCAGGTCCTCCTCTTCCCCGGGCACAACGAGGCACTCATCACCCACGACCCATCCGGCGGCCTCCGCGCGCTCCGCACCGGACCACAACCCGCGCCACGCTGACCCCGACGCTCCGTCTGGTTCCTTCGAATTTCGATCATTGCATCCCCGTTTGAAGATTTGATGCTTGACCATTGGTGCTTTCATCGCCATCCGCCCTTGCAACGTCGCTTGACTGCTGAAATCATCTGCCCATGGCCTACGACCAGCACGTCGCCTCCGCCAGGGATATCTCCGCCCGCTGCGCCGTCGTCACCCTCTCCGACACCCGCACCCCCGAGAACGACACCTCCGGCCAGCGTATCCAGCAGCTCCTGGCCGACGCCGGCCACCACGTCACCCATTATTCGCTCATCCGCGAAGACCCGCCCGCCTTTGCCACCCTGCTCGACCGGTTGCTCGAAGATTCCAACGTCGAGGCCATCCTGACCAACGGCGGCACGGGCGTCTCGAAGCGCGATGCGACCATCCCCATCATCGAGCAGAAAATCCAAAGCCTCCTGCCCGGCTTCGGCGAGCTCTTCCGCATGCTCTCCTGGGAACAGATCGGCTCGGGCGCCTTGCTGAGCCGCGCCACCGCCGGCATCGGCGCCGGCGGCAAACCCCTCTTCGCCCTCCCCGGCTCAACCAAGGCGGTCGAGCTGGCGATGACAAAGCTGATCCTCCCCGAGCTGCGTCATATCCTCTGGGAGCTCAAGAAGTAACCGCCCCGCTTGACTTGCCTCAACGGCCTCCCGATAATCCCCCAGCCATAGGCCAGTCCGCACAAGAAACAACAGACGCCCCCATCGTCTAGTGGCCTAGGATATCTGGTTCTCAGCCAGAGGACAGGGGTTCGACTCCCCTTGGGGGTACTCAACATAAACCCTTGCAGGCCAACAGCTTGCAAGGGTTTTTGTCTTTGATTTTACCTCGATTTTTACTATATATGCCGGGGGTCGGCGGGGGTCGGGAAGAGCGATCGGGACGTATTTGTCCGATCGCGTCTGGTCAAGGGCGATCACGTCCGCTCTCGAACGGACAAATCGGCCACACCCGAATTCACTACCAGAGGACTAGGGTTCAACATCGCAGCCGGGTTATACAACACGGTTCGACGCAGGAACCGAGCCGCAATGTCGTGGAGACCCGGCCATGTCCTTCGTAGAGAGGGATACGCTTCAACTACTGTAACAAGAGCGCGGCCCGTGTTGGCGCCCAACCATGGAAGGTCCGAGTCAAGATCAGAGGTAGCGGCGGATGGCGCAATCCGACTTAAATCGGCTCGACGACTGCATCGCGGAGGCCCTCTATCCGGTGTCCGCCCACCAACTGCCGGATACCTGCACGGCGCTGGGTTTGGCGCCGGGCAACGGCGACGAGGCGTTTGCCAGCAAGCGCATGTACGTGAAGCGTCGGCTAGCCGGCAGGTCGCCACAGGAATTGGCTGAATTAGGTCAGCGCGTTCTCGCGTCACACCCTAATTACCACCTCGAAGAAGCTCTCTGGAAGTTTACACCGCCTCGGCCGCAGATCTCCGATCTGACCCGCCGGAAGCTGATCGACGCCCTCGCAGTTCAAGCCAACCTGACCGGTAACATGCGGGAGGATGAGTTCTTTGGGAAGCTCTGGCCTCTTGACAAACTTGTTCTCCCTGAAGTGATCAGCCGTACGGTGCTTGAGGGCATCTTCCAGCACACGATCCGAAATCCGGACTGGGAATATGACGACCTGTTCCGCGCGCTTGGGCTAATGAGCGTCTCGCAGCAGCGGTTTTTGAGATTTCTCGAACTTCTTGTACATCCCACCGTGCGACACGATGAGGGACAGCAGGCGATGGTTGCGTTGATCAACGCGCACGTGGAGCGGGACGGCTGGAAACTCGTGCCTTCGCACGTCATCTCCGGCTATCAGGCGTACGCCGTAACTCCGGTCAAGGGCGGTGTTGCTGGCCGCGCAAAGAATCTGATCTTCGCGACCGATGGCCCGAAGCCCGAGATCGTGCTCGCCGACGCGATCAACAACGACATCCGGATCGTCCGCCATGCCGAGCACTGCCTCGTCTACCCGAACCCGATCCCGCCCAACGGCCTACGGTGGCGCGACCTGATCGTCTGGTGGGCCGGGCTGACGGGTCTGCCGGCAGACGCCCGCCAGACCGCCGGCGACCTGTACCAGCGGCTGCTGCGTTCCCTCGCCTCGCCCCCGGAGAAGCTGCTGTTCGAGACGTACTACCGACACTTCCGCAACGTGCCGGGCGACCTGCTCCCGGCCCTCGTCCCGCAGGTCTATCTGCACTACGACCCATACACTGTCGCCGCGCTGGGCGAGAAGCGATTGCTCCGACAGCGTATGGACTTCCTCCTGCTATTGCCGGCGGGGTACCGGATCGTGATCGAGGTGGATGGCAAGCAGCACTACAGCGACGAGGACGGCCCCAGCCCGAGGTTGTACGCCGAGATGGTCGCGGCCGACCGAGACCTGAAACTTGCGGGGTATGAGGTCTACCGATTCGGCGGACACGAACTCGCCGGCGCGAGCGGCGAGGCACGCGCCGGCGAGTTCTTCCAGCGGTTGTTCGCCAAGCACGCTGTACGCCTGGGGGGTGCAGCGGCGGCTTCTCCCTCCCCCGATTAGGTGATCCTCGACCGCCTTGCGACTCACCTTACAAAGTCAGAAACTTCTTCCGTCGGCCGTACTGCCTTAGGTTCGGAGGCGACGTCTATGGTGGACTTCAACAAGCTGGTCAAGAAGAAGACGTTGACGAAGGTCGTCGATCCTGTCGCCCTGTACGACACGCTCGACCGCGCGAGTGACAAGGGCGAGCTTCGGAAGGCTCAGGCCGCGCTCCTGACCGCGTGGCACGAGTCGCACCGGGACGACCGCGACGTCATCGTCAAGCTCCACACGGGACAGGGGAAGACGCTGATCGGCCTGCTCATCCTCCAGTCCAAGCTAAACGAGCTGGGCGAGCCGGTCGTGTACCTGTGCCCGAACAACCACCTCGTCGCCCAAACCGGCGAACAGGCCAAGCAGTTCGGAGTGCCATACGTGACGGCCGAGGAC
>DATBFY010000048.1:0-18478 GCA_036558265.1 Tepidisphaeraceae bacterium
GCGCCCGCTTCACCCCGCTGCCCACCTCCAGCGCGTACAACCCCCGCGCCGGCATGTAAAACCCGCTGCGGATCTTCTCCAGCGACTCTGTCCCCCACTGTTGCGGCAGCCCCTGTGGTGCGGCCGTCCCGGCTGCCAGAAGCAACAGCATTCCGCACACCTTCACCAAACCGAATTCGCATATCGACATTTGAAAACTCCTCGAATTCCTCGCCAATTCTACGCCCCCATCGCCCCTCCAAGCTGACCACACACCGCAACCTTCATTTAAACAAATACTTAACCCCGCCAACTCGCCCTGCAGAGCCTTGGGAAAAGATTGTCTTCTCCCGCCTCCACCTTCGGAACCTGGAAATCGCAACCCGGAAGTCGAACTCATCGTAGCTAACTTGCAGCCAACCCCGAAATTCGCTACCATTCCCCCCCCTTTACCCGAATATCGCAAACGCTCCCGAAATTTCCGCGAGGTACCCGAATGTCTCTGGATCGCAGTCTCAAGGCCGCCAATTCCCTGGTTCGCCACCGCAACGTCCTGACCCGCACCGAGCGCCTCACGCGCCTGGCGGAAGAGGAGAAGTGGAACGAGTCCAAGAGCGTGTTCGGCCTCCCCAAGGTTGCCAATCGCAAGCAGGCGCTGGCCAAGGCCGAGAAGGCCGAGGGCGCAGAGGCCGGCGCCCCCGCGGCCGGTGGTGCCGCCGCACCCGCGGCCGCCGGCGCAGCGGGCGCAGCCGCGCCCAAGGCTGGAGCCGCAGCCCCCGCCGCCGGCAAGGCCCCCGCCGCTGGCAAAGCCGCCGCCGCACCCGCCGCCAAGGCTGCCGCACCCGCCGCCAAGGGCAAGAAGTAGATCAGAACGGCGAGTAGTTGGAATTCAGTAGCCGGTAGTCAGTAGATGGCCATCTACTACTGACTGCCGGCTACTCGCTGCTTATACTTCTTTCCGATGCGCTCCCCCGCCGACTACGTCGCCTCCCGCGCCCTGGCCGTTGACGCGTCGGGCATCCGCAAGGTTTTTGACCTGGCCGCCAAGATGAAGGACCCGATCAACCTTTCGATCGGGCTGCCCGACTTCGACGTCCCGGACCCCGCGAAAGAGGCCGCGATCGCCTCGATCCGCGCCGGCCACAACCGCTACACCCAGACCCAGGGAATCGCCCCGCTGCGCGAGCGCCTGCGCAAGGACCTCTCGGCGGAGATCGGTCGCGACGTGGGCGAGGTGCTGATCACGTCCGGCGTCTCGGGCGGGCTGTTCCTCGCGATCCTCTCGGTGATCAACCCCGGCGACCAGGCGATCTTCCTCGACCCCTACTTCGTGATGTACAAGCACCTGTTGACCCTCGCGGGCGGCCAGGCCGTGCCGGTCGACAGCTACCCGGATTTCCGCTTCCACCCCGAGCGTGTCGAACGCGCGATCACGCCCAAGACCAAGCTCCTGATCCTCAACTCCCCCAGCAATCCCACCGGTGTGGTGATGACGAAGGACGAGGTCGCTGCCGCCGTCGAACTGGCGCGCAAGCACGACCTGCTGATCATCAGCGACGAGATCTACGAGCCGTTCCTGTATCAGCAGGGTTCAGAGTTCAGGGTTCAGGGTTCAGGGAGTGCGTCCGCTGCTGAACCCCCAACCCTGAACCCTGAACCCTCACTCCCCTCCCCCGCGCGAATCTACGAGAACACGCTGATCCTCCGCGGCTTCTCCAAATCTCACGCAATGACCGGCTGGCGTCTAGGTTACGCCGCCGGGCCCGAGGCGATCATCGCCCAGATGACCAAGTTGCAGCAGTACACGTACGTGTGCGCCCCCAGCCCGCTGCAGGACGCCGCCCTGGCGGCCCTGGACCTGGACATGTCTGCCGCCGTCGCCGCGTATCGCACCAAGCGTGACATCGCCTTCGAGATGCTCAGCAAGAAATTTGAAGTCGTAAAGCCCGAGGGGGCATTCTATATTTATCCCCAGGCCCCCCGCGGGCAGGCCGCGTCGGCCTTCGTCGAGCGGGCGATCGCCAGCAACGTCCTGGTGATCCCCGGCAACGTCTTCAGTGAGCGCGACTCGCACTTTCGCATCAGCTATGCGACGACCGACCAGAAACTGCGGCAAGGCTGCGAGATCCTGAACTCCCTGGCGTAACCGCGTGCCGCGTCCCGGCGCGCTTCCCGCCAGCGGACTCATCGACTGCGGGCTTTACATAGCGTTTGGTTTCGTTGACTCTGGTTCAAACGAAAGGACGACCATGTTGCGAACCTCAATTGCTCGAGTGGCCACGACGTCCCTTGCCACCGCCATCGCCGCGATCCTGATGATGGGTTGCGAATCGGGCGGCGTCCACGGCTCGGGCGGGTATCGTTCGGTCAACGGCGGCGGCGGATACCACAATCCGGTGGTCGGGAGCGGCCGCCCGCAGGACCAGAACACCGTCGAGGCGACGGCGGTCCGGCCGGCGGAAGACCCGTCGGCGCGCGTGGCCGCCTCGCCGGTTCAGCCGGCGCCTTCGCAGTCGGCTTCACCGGCAGTGTCCCGCGACACCTCCACCGCCGGTGCCGCGCACCCCGCGCCGTCGAACGCTGCCCCGTCGAACGCTGCCCCGTCGAATGCGGCCGCCCCGTCGAATGCAGCGGCGCCGTCGAATGCGGCCGGGCGCGATCCCGAGCGGGTCGCCTTCGCCGGTAACGCCAAGTATCCCGATGACAAGAAGGCGTCCGACGACCTGCGCGCCACGGCCCTGGTGGACCGCACCGCCGGCACGATCAAGGTCATCAACGCCAGCGACCGCGACATCCCCGGCGGCAGCGTCTGGATCAACCAGGCTTACGTCGCGTCGATCCCCGCGATCACGGCCCACAGCACCATGACGCTGCCGGTCGCCTACTTCTACGACCGCGCGGGCCACATGCTGGCGAGCGTGGGGGACGTCAAGCAGGTTCAGCTTCAGACCGCCGACCGCCTCTACAATGTGCAGGGCCCGGCCTCTGAAAACCGATAATCGCAAAAGGCCGGACGCGGGGGCGGTCACCCAGGCCGCCCCCGCGCGCATCCGGCGCGAGATTTGGAAAAGGGGTTGAAGCGCTGTCCGCCGAAGCGACCAGCCCGCAGCGTGATGTACGCTACGCTGCCAGGGCGCGGATGTCTTGCTCTTGCGCGTCGGTTGCCGCTTCGCGAACCAGGAGGACGCTGTTCCAGACCTGCTTCGTAAGTTCGACGCCATGGGAGGCGAAGTCGGTGAACCAGTGCCCGTCGGCGACGTAGCGGAAGCGGTACTCGCCGGCCCCGAGGCTGACCCGGGCGACCCACCAGCCGTTGCCCTCGGGGCGCATGGCGATGGCATTTGCCTGCCACTGTGTGAAATCACCGGCCAGACGAACCTGGTTGGCGTTTGCCCGGAAGAAGCGGAACTCCACTTCCCCATTGTTCCTGACGCTTGTCATCGCAAGACTCCGTTCGTTATGATGCGGGTACAAAGCTCGTGCCACATCGGCGGATTGGCCGATGCTTACCCGGTGCGAGCGCCGCGCGTTGTCCGTGCATTTTCCCGCCCACCCCAAGCGAAATCGGCGATCCACGCGGGTGACTTTACCGGCCGTGGAATCCGATTCGAGTGAACGGTTGGCGGAAAATCGATGAATGCCGGTGCGTTGGCGCGCGGTGAAGAATGTGGCAGCGTACGGGCGATTGCCCAGCGTCTGGGCAGTCCGCCGCGCCGGGCCCGAGCCGCCTGATTCGCGCCGCTCTTTCGTCGAACACGGACGTTCGTTAGTCCGGGAATCCGATGCGCCGATCCATGCGACCCGTCACCGCCGCGCTCACGATCGTCTTGTGTACGCTGTTGGGGGTCCACCTCGCCTGCGGGCCCAAGCCGGCGGACCAGGCGTCTGGCGCGTCTGGCGGCGCAGGGGACGCCACGCCCCGGTTCATCCAGAACTTCAACGCCAACATCGAGCGCCGTCTCGACAACCCCACCGGGCCGATCAACGCCGCCCGGAACGAGACCGCCAGCACCGTGATCCAGTTGACCAATCTCCCCAAGCCCAGGGACAAGTCCGTCCTGAGCCTGCGGATCGGGCCGTTGGAATTCCAGAACGCCAACGCACGTATCGAGGTCGGTCAGATCAAGGTCTACCAGGTGCTCTCGATGCCGGTGGACGTGAACCGGGCTGGATATGTGAGGCACACCGGGCAGCAGGCGTCATCCCGCACGATGCCGCGGGCGCTGCTGCCGGTTCCCGTGGAGAACGGGAAGATCAACCTGACGGCCCTGCGCGACCCGAGCGAACCGTTCAACCCCAATAGCCGGCTCGGCCTCTCCGACGAGGCGGTGCTGCTCTGGATTGACGTGGCCGTGCCCCCTACCGCCAAGCCGGGGCCTTATGCGAGCACGATCGAACTGGTGAAGGACGGCCAGCGGATCGAGTCGGTGCCGCTGTCGCTGAACGTTTACGATTTCGTGCTCCCGGACGAGCGGCACCTGCAGATGGTCGGGCGGATCGAGTGGGACAGCCTGGAGGCGCTCTATCCGGACCTGTTCGAGACGATCACGCCGGAGTGGATGAGCCGGGGCGACAACAAGTATGCGCAGGCGATCAAGCTGCTGGACCAGTTGGAGGCGCTGGCTCACGAGCACCGGACGACGGTGGTGGTGCCGCGACTGCAGCCGATCGTGAAGTGGCCGCCCAATCAGCCGCCCGACGTGGACTTCGCGGGGTTTGACACGATCGCGTCGCCATGGCTGAGCGGATCGGCGTTCGCGGACAAGGTGCCGGCGGGATACTGGCCGCTGCCGCGGATCGATTTCCTGGACCGCTACCCGTCGGCGTTGCAGATGCAGTACTGGATGGCGGCGGCGTCGCACTTCGACCAGAAGGGGTGGATGGACCGGGCGTGGGTGGAGGTGGAGAAGGAGAGCCCGGGGCGCGCCAACGCCCGCGAGTGCGTGAAGCTGTCGGAACAGGCGTCGGAAATCCTCGGGTCGCACCCGCGGCTGCGCGTCAGCCTGCCGCTGGAGGATCCGCAGCTTCAGTTCCGGGACGCGAACAATCCCAAGCTGGTGGATCGGGCGATGACGACGAACCTGATGACCGCCACCAGCGGGTTGGTCTTCGCCCGGCCGGACAAGGAGTGGCCGGCGGGGGTGCAGCGGCCCAAACACTGGCTGCGGACGGATCTGCCGGGACTGGTGCCGTACATCGGGGCGGGCGGGGATGAGCGGGACGTGCGGCTGTGGGCGTGGCTGGCCTTCTTGCGGTCTGCACAGGTGATCGGGTGGGACGGCGCGCTGCCGCACTCCAAATCGGCGCAGGAGACGGCGGACCCCAACGAGCTGACCTGGTTCTACCCCGGGCGGTGGTTCGGCCTGGACGAGCCGGTGCCGACCATCCAGCTCAAGTGGCTGCGCCGGGCGCAGCAGGACTACGAGTATTTGTATCTCGCGGGCCAGCGCGGCCAGATCCTGAGCGCGATCACGATGGCGCGGCTGATGATCAAGCAGGTGCAGACCGAGCCGCACGAGGAACCGGATCCGACGCTGGGCCTGTTGTCGGGGACGACGGATCAGCAGGCGTGGACGACCGCGCTGGAGCTGATCGCCAAGAACATCCTGCTGCGCGACCCGGCGATCGAGCAGAAGCTGAGCAAGGACGAGCGGGACCAGCGCGAGGCGGAGTTGAACCTCGAGATGGACTTGTGGATCGCGCCGCAGGATCGCCCGCTCCAGATCGCCCGCACGGCCGCCTGGGGGTGGGCGGCCAAGCCCGGCAACTGGGTGGACCTGCGGCTGGGGATCGACATCTACAACGCGTCGGACCAGCCGCTGCAGGGGGAGCTGCAGTGGACCAACGCCCCGCGCGGGTGGGAGTTCAACCCGCAGCCGGTGGCGCTGGGGCCGACCAACGGGGTGGGGGGGTTTCGCGTCAAGCGTTACGAGATGGAGGCCCGCGTGAACCTGGAGCGCCTGGGCCCCGAGACACGCAAGCCGATCCAGTTCAAGTTCGTGGACGCGGACCGCAAGCGGCCGTCGCACCTGAGCGTGATGGCGCCGGTGGCGGCCAGCGACCGCCGCGAGGGCACGCTGAAGGTGGACGCGGACCTCTCGGACTGGGACGAGGCGGCGGACTCGATCCAGCACGGGCCGATGGTCGTGATGCTCGACCGTCCGAGCCTGCAGCGCCAGGCGATGCGGATGGCGGACACCAACTCGTCGCTGTACACCAACTGGGCGCGCAAGGACTTTTACGTGGCGTTCAAGCTCGACGGCCTGGCGCAGGGGACGTCGCGGGTGGAGAAGAACTTCGTCGATTACCAGCTCCGCCGGGCGTGGGGCGAGGACCTGTGCGAGATCCTGATCCAGCCTGTGTACGCGACGCCGGGCGACGTGGGTCAGATCGTACACATCGTGTGCAAGCCGCGCGGGCAGATGGTGATCTCGACGAAGAACTCCCCGCGGAACCAGCGGTTGCAGGGCAACGCGTACAAGCCGGTGGTCGGCGCGAACGTGATGCTGGCGAACGCAGTGGACGGCAGCGTCTGGCGCGGGGAGCTGAAGATCCCCTGGGAACTGATCAACGACGCCGATCACAAGGGCGCGCAGCCGCGGTTGATGCGGTTCAACCTCGTGCAGTACAAGCAATCGAGCGGCGAATCGTCGAGCTGGGCGGGCCCGATCGATTACGGGCAGGACGACACGTTCATGGGCTTGCTCTACCTGCGGGACATCAAGTCGCCGGGGATGGGGCAGGCGGTCCGGGAGTAACGCGCGGGGATCAGCGCATCGTGCGGGTGGGGTGCGCGCCGACGACGATGGGGATCCAGTTGGTGGCGATGAGCGCGAGGATCATGAGCACGAGGGTGATCTCGGCGGTGATGAGGAGGATCTTCTTGAGGGTGGGCATCATGGTGATTGGTGTGTCAATGCCCCGGATGTACATCCGGGGTTTCGTATCGATCACTCAATCCAGTCTCCCGAGAACACTTCGGTCGCGGGGCCGGTCATGTAGACGTTGTTGTCGGAGTCGCGCCATTCGAGCGTGAGATCGCCACCGGGCAGGTGGGCGAGGATCTTGCGATCCGTGCGGCCGGTGAGGACGCCCGCGACGCAGACGGCGCAGGCGCCGGTGCCGCAGGCGCGGGTGATGCCGCTCCCGCGCTCCCAGGTGCGCATGATGACCTCGGCGGGGCTGACGACCTGCACCCAGTGGAGGTTCATGCGGCGGGGGAAGGCCTTGTAGTGCTCGAGCGGCGGGCCGATGCGCGCCAGGTCCAGGCTATTCACGTCCGGCGTGTAGATCACGGCGTGCGGGTTGCCCATCGAGACGAACGTGGCGTCGATCAGCTCGTTGCCCTGGGCGACGGAGAGGCGGTACTCGTGCTCGCGCTGGGCGGCGACGACTTTCTCGCGATCGACGGGGATCTTCGCCAGGTCGACGATGGGATGATCCATGTTGACGGTGACTTGTTCCACGTTGCCGCCGTGGACTTCCAGCGCCAGCGTCAGGACCCCCCGGCCGGTCTCGACCTTCATCGGGTTGTTCTTTGAGAGGTTATGGTCGTAGGCGTACTTGGCGACGCAACGGACGCCGTTGCCGCACATCTCGCCCTCGCTGCCGTCGGCGTTGAACATGCGCATGCGGACGTCCGCCAGACCGGGCGAGGTCGGGGGGAGGATGAGGATCAGGCCGTCGGAGCCGATGCCGGTGTGGCGATCGGAGACGCGGACGGCGAGCGCGGCGGGATCGGCGGCGGCGACGGCTTGGGTAAAGCCGTTGACGTAGACATAGTCGTTGCCGATGCCGTGCATCTTGGTGAAACGCATGGGGATGTTGTCGGGGGTTGGGGGTGTGTTGTCAATCGGTCACAGGTCAAGGCTCACAACGCAACCGTCCGATAAGTATAGCCATGCGCACCCAGGGTCTGGACTCTATCTCTATCGTCAGCGGAACGGATCGGGCGGCGGCGGCGGACACGGCCGCGTCACAGGCGGCGGCGCGTCACGCGGAGGCGAACCTGCGGGCGTTGAGTGAGCGTCAACCCGGGGTTGCAACGCCGGTTGCGCAGGCTTCGCTGGACGTGGAATGGGTCCTCGCGCGGGACGGCTATCTGACCGCCCGGCAGGACGGTCACTGGGCATCGGGATGTTCACTGCCGCGGCGGACGGCGGAGACGATCCTCAAGAGCATGGAGCTGGGCGCGGTCGTCACCTGCTTTCTCGCGCCGACGCACTCGGCGCAGATCCGCGTGACGCTGGATCGGATGGGGCCGGGCAAAGCCCTGATTGTCGCCCTGCCGGATATGAGCGATTTGCGGCTGATGCTGGGATGCGACGGGTTTGAGGATGAGATTCGAGAGGGGCGGTTGTGGTTCGCATGCGGGGAGAACTGGACGGGGGAGCTGGGGCGGCTCCTGGCTGAGAATGACGGCCTGCCGATGCCGGGGCAGTTCGTGCGTACGGCGCTGGTGGACGAGGGGCAGATCCAGGAGATGATCCGTGCCGCGCAGGGCGTCTTCTCGACCGAATCGGCCCGGCGCGTTGAGGCGGTTGGAACGATCTTGACCGAACCGACGCGATCGGATGCGATCTGCGTGATCGTCCCGGGCGCGTTTCGGCTTTGGGAGGCTGCCGGCGGCGTGATCGGTGAAATCGCGGCGACCGCGGGCTGGCCGACGCTCGATACCGACGATCCGTGTTGCGCCTCGCCCGTTGCACTTGCCCAAGCCGTAGCGGGCCAAGCGGCGGTCCTGATCGCCAACGCGGGCCGGGTCGATCTACCGGCGGAGCTGCCGGAATGCACGCGCGTGATCACTTGGGTGACGGGCGGGCGGATCCCGCCATTCATCCAGAGTGCCAAAGCTGACGCGCTGTTGCTCGTTGATAGCCGGTGGCGCGCCGCCGCGCTGTCGGCCGGATGGTCCGCCGAGCGCGTCGCGATCGCCGGCTGGCCGACGTATCGGCCCGCTAAGAGCCCGTTTCACAACCCGGGTGCTACCTGGGTTACAGATACCGTTTCTTGTGAAAAGAACACGCGCAAACAAGTTTGCCCATGCCACCCGGCAACCGCCTCCAAGCCGGGCGCCGGGCTGGCGGTCATCGCCGACACGACGCCGCTCGACATGCCCAAATTCGAACTGTCGAGTCACCGCCTGCTGTGGGAGACGATCGCGAACGAATTATCGGACGACCCGTTTGCCGCGGGGGATGATGCCCGCGCGTATCTTGCGCGCTGGCTCAAGCGTGTCGGCATCGACGAATCGACGATCGATGTCCGCTGCTTCGTCGATCGACTGATCGTGCCGGCGTACCAGCAGGCGCTGGTACGCTGGCTGATCGCGGCGGGGATCGAGGTGAAGCTGTTCGGGCGCGGGTGGGATCGGATCGAGGCGCTGGCTGGCCGGCACGCCGGAGAGATTCACGATCGCGGGTCGCTGGAGAAGGCGATCGAATCGTGTGCGGTGCTGGTTCACGCGTGGCCCGAGAGCTGCGCGCATCCAATCGACGCGGTTGGTCGGCCGGTGCTGCGGCGAGGGTTCAAGGGCAAGGAGATGTGGTTGAACGAGGCCCGGCGCCTGGCACGGGGCCAAGGGAAGCCGCCCGAGAACAGTGGGCCGATAATCTCCGCCGCGATGGTCCGAAAGCTGGCCGGCGTGTCGCCGGCGGCATAGGCGCTCGCCACGGCAGGCCTTTCCCCTCCCCGCGCGGCGCGGGGGTTCATAAAACCGCCGGTGCGATGATGCCCGAGGCGTTCGCATCGGAATCTTGATTTATTGCGAATCTGGGCGGCTTGCGGCCCGACTTTCCGTCAGGACGCGCATATTCGATTGTCTTCCGAGCGGGTGGCGCCCAACTACGCCGACCGCAGGGAGATGCGAGATATGCGCCGCTGGACGACCGATCGCCGTCTGAGCACGAAGTGCCGCCACCGCCAACTGGCCGAGGCCACGCGCGTGGAGATCGCCGAGCTGGAAGCTCGCGTGCTCTTCCACGCGTCGCCGATTCCCGGTTGGGAGCTGATCGTCGATGACGACGGCGGCATCGAGCTGCCCCCCGCCGATCCCTCCCTCGTGCAGACGCAGGACGCCGGCGGCGGCACCGGCGCGACGGGGGCGAGCGTCCCGCTGGCCAGCGTCCCGCTCTTGAGCAGCCGACCGTCGGCGTCGGCGAAGATCTACCTCGACTTCCTCGGTGACGTCGCGCAGACGTGGGGTTCGTACAACGTCCCGGCGACGCCGGCGTACAGCCAGGACGCCGACACGTCCACGTTCACCAGCGGTGAGCTGGACGCGATCCAGCAGATCTGGAGCCGCGTCGCCGAGTCGTACTCGCCCTTTAACATCGACGTGACCACCGTCAACCCGGGCAACCTGAGCGACGGGCAGACGGTGAAGGTCGTGATCGGTGGGTCGGGCTCGTGGCTGGGCTCGGCGGGCGGTGTCGCGTACTTGGGCAGCTTCACGAACTACCTCCCCAACGTGGCCTGGGTGTTCCCGGGGCAACTCGGTAACGGCTATCCGAAATACGTTGGCGACGCCGCGGCGCACGAGGCCGGCCACACGTTCGGCCTGGTACACCAGAGCGCCTACAGCGGGACGACCAAGACCGCCGAGTATCGCGGCGGGGACTCGCTGGTCGCGCCGATCATGGGCGTGAGCTACTATTCCACCCGCGCCAAGTGGTCGAACGGCCAATCCGCCAACGGCTACAACGTCTACCAGGACGACCTGTCGATCATCTCCAACGCGACCAACGGCTTCGGCTACCGCGCCGATGACCACGGCAACACGATTGGCGCCGCCGACGCGCTGGACGTCAACAACGACACCGTCAGCGGCTCGGGCGTGATCGAGAACAAGAGCGACGTGGACGTGTTCTCGTTCGTCACGTCGGCGGGCAACGTCAGCTTCACGGTCAACGTCGCGCAGTACGGCGCGATGCTCGACGCGACGCTCAAGCTCGTCGATCTGAACGGCAACGTGATCGCTTCGTCGGATACGACCAGCCTGGGCGAGAGCGTTTCCGCCACGTTGGCTGAAGGCTCGTATCGCCTGATCGTCTCGAGCAAGGGCGCCTACGGCGACGTCGGGCAGTACACGATCAGCGGCACGATCGTGCCGTCGGCCAACTACGTGGCGGCGCCGTCGAACCTCGCGGCGAGCGTCGGCACGGGCGGCGTATCGCTCGCCTGGTACGACAACCCGTGGAACGAGACCGGCTTTGTCGTCGAACGCAGCGACGACGGCGGCAATACGTGGAACCCGCTGGATACGACGGCCGCCAATACGCACGGTTACGTCGACGCGACCGCGCAGGTCGGACATCGGTATCTCTATCGCGTTTACGCGTTCAACGACACGGACCAGTCAGCCAAGTCGAATACCGCCACCGCTTCGGTGCTCCCGCCGACGCCCACGGGGCTGACGGCCGCCAGCATCTCGGCGTCGCGCATCGACCTGTCGTGGATCGATGTGAACGGCGAGACCGGGTATGTGATCGAGCGCGCGACCGACCGCACCGGCTGGGTCACGGTCGCTACGGTCGGGGCCGACGTCTCGAGCTGGTCGGACGGCACGCTCGCGGCCGGCACGCGGTACTATTACCGCCTCCACGCGATCAGCGGCGTCGGATCGTCGGCCACCACCGCGCCGGTCAACGCGTTCACCCGGCCCGCCCAGTCGAACCTGAGCCTCGCTGCCATCTCCACCAGCCAGATGAACCTGGCGTGGAAGGACGTGCTGGGCGAGACCGGCTACCGCATCGAGCGCACCGCCGACGGCAGCCACTGGTCGGTCATCGGCACGCGCGGCGCCAACGTCACGACCTGGGGCGACACGGGGCTGACGGCGAACACGGTCTATTCGTATCGCGTGATCGCCGTGAACAGCGGCGGGGATGGCGTCGCCGCCAATGCGACCAACACCACGCTGCTGCCCGCCCCGACGGGCCTGGCGGTGACAGCCCCCACGACCAGCCAGGTGAACCTGACCTGGACTGACTCGACCGGCGAGACCGGCTACCGCATCGAGCGCTCGCTCGACAATCGGTCCTGGTACGTCATCACCAGCGTCGCCGCCGACGTCACCAGTTATTCCAACACGGGCCTGGCGGGTGGCACGGCGTACGTGTACCGCGTACGCGCAATCAATGCGGGCGGCGTGTCGGTCGCCAGCGCGACCGCCGGCACCACTACCGTCCCGCTCGCCCCGTCGATTTCGGCCAGCGCGGCGTCCGATACGTTGATCACCCTCCGCTGGTCGAACGTGAACGGCGAGACCAGTTACGTGCTCCAGCGTTCGGACGATGGCGTGAACGGCTGGACGACGCTCGCCTCGCCACTGGCGAATGTCGTCTCGTACAACGACCCGAACCTGACGGCCGACACGCCTTACTTCTATCGCGTGATCGCGCACAACGCCTCGGGCGATTCGGCCGCCAGCAACGTCGTGGCGGCGCGCACGCTGCTTCCGTCGGTCACGGGCCTTGTCGCCACGGGCATTTCGACCAGCCAGGTCAACCTTGCCTGGGACGATTCGACCGGCGAGACGGGATATCGCGTCGAGCGGTTCAACGGCTCGGTCTGGGCCGCCATCGCGACGCTGAATGCAGATGCCACCAGCTACTCGAATCTCGGACTGGCGGCGGGTACGACCTACTACTTCCGCATCCGCGCGATCAACGCGGGCGGCCTTTCGCTGGTCGCGTCCGGCATCGCGGGGACGACGATCCCGCTCGCCACGACGCTTTCGGTCAGCGCGGCTTCGACCTCGTCGATCCGGCTGTCGTGGAGCAACGTCGTAGGCGAGACGGGTTACCGCGTCGAGCGCTCGACCGACGGCTCGAGTGACTGGAGCGTGATCGCCACGCCGGCCGCCAATGTCGTCACGTACCTCGACACGGGCCTGGCGCCCGACACGCCCTACTTCTACCGCGTGACCGCGTTCAATGGCTCGGGCGATGCGCAGGTCAGCCTGGCGAAGATGACGCGCACGCTCCTGCCCGCGCCCACGGGCCTGGTGGCGACCGCCTTCTCCGCCTCGCGCATCGACCTGGCGTGGGACGACTCGACCGGCGAGACCGGCTACGTGATCGAGCGCTCGACCAACGGCGTGAACTACGCCACGATCGCGACGGTTGCCGCCGACGTGACCAGCTTCCCCAATACCGGTCTGGTCGCTGGCACGACCTACTACTACCGCATCCGCGCCGCCAACGCCGGCGGCAACTCCGACGTCAGCGCCCGCGCCAGCACGATCACGATGCCGGCCGCCCCGTCGATCGGCGGCAGCGCGCTCTCGACAAGCCAGATCAACCTCTCGTGGGGCAACGTCGCTGGGGAGACCGGTTATCGCCTCGAAACCTCAGCCGACGGCTCGAACTGGTCGGTGCTCACGACGACCTCCGCCAACTATGTTACCTACGCCAACACCGGCCTCTCGACCGACACGCTCCACTACTACCGCGTGATCGCGTTCAACAGTTCGGGTGACGGCGGCGTCAGCGCGATCATCAGCCGGCGCACGGTCCTCGCGGCGCCGACCGGCCTCGTCACCACGCCCTCGCCGACCTCTGTCGCCCTCTCGTGGAACGACTCGACCGGCGAGACGGGGTACCGGATCGAGCGGTTCAACGGCGTGAACTGGGCCGCGATCGCCACCACCGGTGCCAACGTCACCAGTTTCACCAACACGGGCCTGGTGAAGGGCCGCACCTATTACTACCGCATCCGCGCCATCAACGCGGGCGGCGACTCCGCCCCCACCGCCGGCGTCGCGGCGCTCACGCCCACCTCCGCCCCGGTCGTCCGGTCCGCCACGGCGGTGCGGGGCGCCACCGCCTTTGCCACCCGCCCAGTCATCACCGATCTGGCGGCGTAGCGAGCGCTCCTCCCGGCCGGCGATGAAATCGCTACAATCGGCCGGGAACAGGAGAACTCGTCATGTCCAAATCGAGCGTGATGGCGCTGGTGGCGGCAATGATCGCAGTGGGCAGCTTCGCCGTGGTGAAATCGCCGCGCGCGGCGGCAGCGGCCGACGAACAGCAGAAGAAAGAGCGGTTCTTCGAGCTGCGCCGGTACACGGCGGCGGAGGGGAAGCTCGACGCGCTGCACGCGCGCTTCCGCGATCACACGAACAAGCTGTTCGTCAAGCACGGGATCGAGCTGGTCGGATTCTGGACGCCGGCGGACGAGGCCAAGGGGGCGAAAGACACGCTGATCTACATTCTGGCGTACCCAAGCCGCGAGGCGCGGGAGAAATCGTGGAAAGCGTTCAGCGCCGATCCGGAGTGGATCGCGGCGCGCACCGAGTCGGAGAAGAACGGGCGGCTGGTGACGAAGGTGGATTCGACGTTCATGAACCCGACGGATTATTCACCGATGAAGTGAATTTCACCTGCACCTGGGAGGGCCTTTGGCAGGTGAGATGCCCGCTCTACAGGGTGTGCCAGACGGGGTAGTCCGATGACGTACGAACCGATCCCGTATGCCGGTGCGCCCGGGGGGCCGACGCTGGAGGACAGCCGGCGCGGGGGGTTGATCGCCTTCGGGATCGTGAGCATCCTGATCGGCGCACTGTCGGGCTGCATGACGGTCGGGGCGATCTTCGGGGTCGTGATGGCGTTGCAGTTCGGCGCGACGACTCCCGGCGGCGCAGCGGCGGTGGCGAACGGGCTGCCCTGGGCTCAGTTCGCGGTGGCGATCCTGATGTACGCGGCGGTGGCGACGCTCTTCATCTGGGCGGGCGTGGATTCGATCCGCTGCCGGAGATGGGTTCGGCCGGTCTGCATCGCGCTGGGGTGGATGGCGGCGGTGGCGTCGGCGTTTTACCTGGCTTTCCTGCTCGTGGCGATGAAGGATCTGCCGATGCTGCTTGGCAGCGGGGTCGTCGGCTCGACCACGGTGACGGGCGGCCCCATGGGCGGCACGGCGTCCACGGTGACGACGTCCACCGTCACGGGCGCGGAGGTCACCTTCGTCATCTTCCTGATGTTCACGATGACCGCGCTGGGCGTGATCGTGCCCGGGTTGTACGCCTGGTTCTATTCGCGCCCGGCGGTACGGCGGACCCTGGAGGCTTACGACCCGGCGCCGAGTTGGACCGAGCGGTGTCCGCTGGCGGTCTTCGTGGCGTGCGTGGGCCTGGTGATCGCCGCGGTCGGCACGGCGGGGACGGCGGTGGTGAACGCGGCGACGCCGTTCTTCGGCACCTACTTCGAGGGAGCTCCGTCGATCGCGCTGACGGGGCTGGCCGCAATCGTCATGCTGGCGGCGGCGGCGCTGATGTACCGGATGAACCGCGCGGGGTGGTGGCTTGCGTTGGCGGTGATCGCACTGGGGTTCGCGTCGGCGTGTACGACGCTCGGGACGCTGGGGCCCATCGAGTTTTATCGGCACGGCCAGACGCCGGCGGCGGACCTGGAGCGGTTGCGGCATTCGGCGGTGCTGGGCGGTGGGACGCCACTGGTCTTCACGTGCCTGGCGGGGGTGCTTTGCGTGGGGTATCTGGTGTGGGTGGGAAAGTATCTTGCGGCGGGCGGACGCTCGGGAGCATGGCAGGACCATGCTGAAGCAGGCGGGGACGCCTACACAACAATCGAATGACCTCCCTGCCGATCGATCCGCACCTGCCGCAGATCACCGCCGCGCTCCGGGCGGCGCGATCGCTGGTGATCGTCGCGCCGCCCGGGGCGGGCAAGACGACGCGCGTCCCCGTCGCGATGCTGCGCGACGACGTGCTCGTCCACCGTGAACACCGCAACATCGTCATGCTCCAGCCGCGGCGCGTGGCGGCACGGGCGGCGGCGGCGCGGATCGCCCACGAGAACGGCTGGCAGCTTGGATGCGAGGTCGGCTACCATGTGCGCTTCGACCGGCGGATCGGCCGCGACACGCGGCTCCGCGTCCTCACCGAGGGGATCCTGAACCGCCAGCTCCTGGACGACCCGTACCTCGACGACATCGGCGCGGTCGTGCTGGACGAGTTCCACGAGCGCAGCCTGCATACCGACGTCGCGATCGCACTGCTTCGCGAGGTGCAGGAGACCGTGCGCGAGGACCTGAAGATCGTCGTGATGTCAGCGACGCTCGACGCGGAGCCGGTGGCGAAATTCCTGGACGACTGCCCGATCATTCGAACCCAGGGGAGGACGTTTCCGATCGAAATCTCGTATGCGCCGGCGCTCCGCGGGCAGGAGGAGGAAGCGGCCGTCCGAGCCGTCGCGCAAGTCCTGGATGAGGAGAACACGCCCCTCCCCTCGTCCCCTCACCCCCCCACCCCCTCATCCCAGGACATCCTCGTCTTCCTCCCCGGCGCCGAGGAGATCCGGCGTGTTATGCGCGGCTTGGAGCCCCTCGCAGAGCGCCACGACCTCGCCATCGTCCCGCTCCACGGCAGCCTCACCGGTGACGAGCAGGATCGGGCGATCCGGTCGGACCCGGCCGGGCGGCGCAAGGTCATCTGCGCCACCAACATCGCAGAGACCTCGCTGACGATCGAGGGCGTGGGCATCGTCATCGACAGCGGCCTGGCGCGGGTCGCCGGATACGACCCGCAGCGCGGCCTGGACAAGCTGGAGGTTCGGCGGATCAGCCAGGCGTCGGCAACCCAGCGCGCCGGCCGCGCGGGGCGCACCGGGCCGGGCGTCGCGATCCGCCTCTGGTCGGAAAAGGAGTGGGAGCGGATGCCCGATTTCGAGATGCCCGAGATCCGCCGCGTGGACCTCTGCGCCACCGTGCTCGAGCTGCACGCCTGGGGAGCGAGCGACCCGCGAACGTTCAACTGGTACGAGCGGCCGGACGAGGCGATCCTGTCGGCTGCGGAGAACCTGCTCGCGATGCTCGGGGCGATCGACGCGCAGGGAAAGATCACCGACGTCGGGCGGACGCTGGCACAACTGCCGGTGCACCCGCGGTTGGGGCGGTTGCTGGTCGCGGCAGGCGCGTGTGGGATCGTCCGCGACGGGGCACTTCTGGCGGCGTTGATGAGCGAGAAGGACATCCTGCGATTCGAACGGTTCGATCGCGACTCGCTGGCCGGCGGGGCGGGGCGCGTGTCGGGCTCGTCCGACCTGCTGATCCGCATGCAGTTAATCGAGTCGCGGGCGCACGATCCGCGGGTCGATCCCCCGACGTTGCGGCAGGTCTTGCGGGTGCGCGACGAGTTGCGGCGGGTCGGGGAACGGCTCGGCTCCAACCCGGCTGCGCTCCCGGGCGACGACGAATCGCTCCTTAAGCTTATCCTCTACGCCTACCCCGATCGCGTCTGCCGCCGCCGGGGCGCAAACGACCGCGGCGTCATGGTTGGCGGCGGTGGGGTGCGGCTCATGGCCGAGTCGGTCGTGAAGCAGGCGGAGTTCTTCGTCACCGTGGACGCGCGGCACGACGAGCGAAGCCAAACCCGCGAGGCGCTGGTTCGGATCGCCAGCGCGATCGAGCCGGGGTGGCTCGAGGAGATGTTCCCCGCACAGGTCCGCCGCGAGCGCGCGGTCGACTTCGACGAGCCGCGCCAGCGCGTCGTCGGCGTGGCTCGGGTCTGGTATCGCGACCTCCTCCTGCGCGAGGACAAGGACGTCGCGGTCGACGCCGACCAGGGCGCGGCCGTACTGGGCGAGGTGCTTCGGGCACGCGGCGCGGAGTTATTGCGCGCCGATGAGGACGCCGCATCGATCCTGACGCGCGTGGCGCTCGTGCGCCACGCGATGCCGGAGCAGCCGTGGCCGGCGTGGGACGATGCGGAGCTGGGCCAGATCCTCGCGTCCAGCGCGGGCGAGGCGCGCGGACTGGACGACGTGCGTGGATTGCCGCTGGCATCGATCCTCAAGTCCGCACTGCCCTATCCGCTCGACCGGATGCTGGAGCGCGAAGCCCCCGAGGCGATGGAGGTGCCCAGCGGCAGCCGGATCCGGTTGCGTTACTCGTCCGGCGGCGAGGTCGTGCTCGCGGTGCGGTTGCAGGAATTGTTCGGCTGGACCGACACGCCGCGCATCGCCAGCGGGCGCGTCCCCGTCAAGCTCGAGTTGCTCGGCCCCAACTACCGCCCGGTGCAGGTGACCAGCGACCTGCGCAGCTTCTGGGCCAACACCTATCTCCAGGTGCGCAAGGACCTCAAGGCGCGCTACCCCAAACACGCCTGGCCCGAAGACCCCCTGACCGCGCGCCCCGAAGCCAAGGGCGGCCGAAAACGCGCGTAAGTTTCGCGGTGCGGAACCTACACATTGCGTTTGCGCCGGCGTCGAAGCGCCGCGCCACACGCGGCAAATCCGAACACGCCCAGCAGCGACGGCTCCGGCACCGACGCGAACGCCCGCGCCAGATCCGTTTCGAACGCCGCGCCGAACGGCGCCAGCTGCGCCGCCGAGGGCAGGCTGCTGTTGTAATTCTGCGCCAGCTTCACCAGGTCGTTGAAATCGACCATCCCGTCGTACGTGAAGTCCCCGTTGTACCACCAGCTCTCGGTCGTGGTCGAAACCGTGGCGTTGTAGTTCTGCGCCAGGCGCACCAGGTCGTTGAA
>DATBFY010000049.1:0-2456 GCA_036558265.1 Tepidisphaeraceae bacterium
TCGGAGCGGCGGGCGCGCTGATCATCACCTACTTCCTGGTGCAGGCGATCAGCACGGTCCTGTCCGTGCTCGGCATGCCCGAGATCAACCAGTCGGTTTGCCTGGGTGTCGCCGTGGTGGTGGCCATCATCTTCTTCGCGCTCTACAAGAGCCTGGGCCGGCCGATGTTCGTATTCCTCCTGCTGGTCATGGTCTGCCTGGCGACGACAGAACTGGGCGTGGACAGTTGGGTGACCGACCTGATGACCCCCGCGTTCGGCAAGTACGCGGGTTGGATCCTGGTTTACACCTCGGCCATCATGTTCGTGCTGCGGTTTAATGCCGGCCCGTTGGTGCACAAGCTGAACCCGCTCGGTTTGCTGTGCATCTGCGCGGCGCTGGCGACGTTGGGCCTGATCTTCCTGTCGTTCTCCAAGGGAGCGGCGCTGGTGATCGTGGCGGCGACGCTGTACGGCATCGCCAAGAGCTTCTTCTGGCCGACGACGCTGGGCGTCGTGTCCGAGCAGTTCCCGCGCGGCGGCGCCCTGACGCTCAACGCGATGGGCGGCATGGGCATGATCGCCGTCGGCGTGCTCGGCGGGCCCTTCATCGGCGCCATTCTCGACCGAAACCTCGACAAGAACCTCGAGGCCAAGGCACCGGCGATCCACCAGGTCGTCGCCGAGAAGCCGATCACCAAGTACACGATGAACTATCAGCCGCTGGACAAGGACAAGATCAGCAAGCTGCCTGAAGACCAGCAGAAGGTCGTCAACGGTGTGACGCAGGAGACCAAGCAGGGCAGCCTGCGGCTCGTGGCGTTCCTCCCCGGCGCGATGTTCATCTGCTATCTCATCCTGATCGTCTATTTCATGTCGAAGGGCGGTTACAAGACCGTCGAACTCTCCGGTGAAGAGGCGACCGGCGGGGTGGTCGGACCCGTCGAGGCGTAGCTCGGTCGATCGCGACAATCGGACCAACGGCCACCGGCGCGACTGACAATCGCGCCGGTGCTTCTTCTTCGCGCTCGATCGTTGCGCGCCTGTTGCGGGCAAATGCATCGTCCCTCGGGGCTCGCCCCGCCACCCGCGCGTCCGTATCATTCGGCGTCATGCCGAACGCCGATTTGATCGTCTCCGACCTGCGCAAGGAATACCCGACGCCGGCCACGCCGCTCGTCGTGCTCAAGGGTGTGAACCTCAAACTGTCGCCTGGCGACCGCCTGGCGGTCGTCGGGCCCAGCGGGTCGGGAAAATCAACGCTGCTCAACATCCTGGGGACGCTCGACACGCCGACGGGCGGTGGTGTGCGCCTGGGGGACGTGGACCCGTTCGCGCTGGCGGCCAAAGACCTCGCTGCCTTCCGCAGCCGCTCGATCGGGTTCGTGTTCCAGGATCATCACCTGTTGCCGCAATGCACGGCGTTGGAGAACGTGCTCGTGCCCCGTCTGGCGCTGGGGAAGACCACCGAGGACGACCGGCGCCGCGCGGTCGAGCTGCTCGGCGAGGTCGGCCTGACCGACCGCGCGACGCACCTGCCCGCCGAACTCTCCGGTGGTGAGCGCCAGCGCGTGGCCATCGCCCGGGCGCTGGTCAACCGCCCGGACCTGCTCCTGTGCGACGAGCCCACGGGAAACCTGGACGCGACGACCGCCGACACCGTCGCCGACCTCCTCCTGACGCTCACGCGCGAGACGATCGTGATCGGCGTGACCCACAGCGAGCACCTGGCCGAACGCTTCGGTCGGCGGGTGAGGATGGGCGACGGCGAATTGAAAGATGAAAGATGAAAGACGAAGGCAGAAGGATGAATCGGATCACGGCAAAGGATTGAACGATGGCGAGTTTTTCGCGATTCAAGTTGCTGATTCGGAACCTGAGCTACTTCCGCGCCGCCAACCTCGCCGTGGTGGCGGGGATGGCCGTCGCCACCGCCGTGCTCGCCGGGGCGCTGATGGTCGGCGACAGCGTGCGCCAGAGCCTGCGGGACCTGGCGCAGCGCCGGCTCGACTTCGTCGATCACGCGATGGCGTCGCCGCGGTTCATCGATCAGTCACTCGCCACGCGACTGGCGCAATCGCCCGCGTTCAAGGAGCGCTTCCAATCGATCACGCCGGGCGTCACCCTCCGCGGCAGCGCCGCCCGGGCGGACGCCAGGGGCCGCACGGCCGGTGTGCAGATCACGGCCTTGGCCGACCGATACGCCGTGCCCGCGGGCCAGGTGGTGCTCAACGGCGAACTCGCACAGGACCTCGGCGGCGTCGGCGCCGGCGTTCGCTTCTCCCTCCCGGCGCCCGACGAGGCCCCGCGCGAGTCGACGCTCGCCCGCCGCTCGCGCGACGACACGATCCTCTCATTCGCCGTGGAGACCTCGAAGGCGGCGCAGGCCGGTGGGTTCCTGGACCTGTTCAACCTGTCGGGCGGGCAGCGGCCGACGCCCGATGCGTGGGTGAACCTCCAATCATTGCAGGAAGAGAT
>DATBFY010000050.1:0-6804 GCA_036558265.1 Tepidisphaeraceae bacterium
ATCGGTGGCACGATTGGCGCAATCTTGCTCACACAGACCAGCGTCCAGACCTTCCGCCTGGTCATCCCCTGGCTCCTGGCGTTCGCGACGGGGGTCTTCGCCTTCAGCAAGCCGATCGCCCGCTGGGCGGGCCGAAAGCACGGTGACCGCTCGCTCAAGTGGACCCTTTTCGTCGGGGCGATCCAGTTCGCCGTAGCGATCTATGGAGGATACTTCGGGGCAGGAATCGGGGTGCTGATGCTGGCCGGCCTCTCCTTCGCCGGCCTCGATGATTTGCACCAAACCAATGCCCTCAAGGTACTTCTGGCGACCTTCATCAACGGGATCTCGGTGATCATCTTCCTCTTCGGCCCCATCGACTGGGGGTTAGCGGGGGTGATGGCGGTAGCCTCGAGCGTCGGCGGGTTCATCGGCATGGCCATCGCCAGGCGCACCAAACCCGACCAACTTCGCCTGGCGATCCTGGCGATCGGGGTGATCTTGACAGGTGTATATTTCGTGAAGGCGTATGGATGAACGTGGTGAAAAGCGGCAGGCAGAGGAAACAAGTTCAGAGTTCACGCTACTGGTCACTTTCCTTTTCCGAGGCTCTCGACCGCGACACGAGTGAACACCGCCGTCTCCTGGTCTTTGGGCTCGTGGGAGGAGACGGCCAGTCCCGCGTACGCCGGCTCGCCCAGCGCCAGCTTGATTGAGCCGACCGAGTGGAACTCGCCGGGTTTCCCATCTTTCTTCGGCGCGACAAATGCCGTGAACGTATCGCCGCGGCGCTCGAGGCGGATGGCGGCTGGGGCCTTGGTTTCGGATTTGATTTCCTTGGTCTGCCCGCCTTTGCTCTCGCGGTATTGGAGGGAGATCAGGCCATCGCCGTGGATCATGATGTCGGCGTAGGGGGAGTCGGGGTCGAGGGATTGGCGGATCATGCAGCCGGCCTTGCGATGCGCGTTCTTTCCCTGGCCGACCCACGCGATGTCGGCCGTGAGGAGGACGACGTCGCCGGCCGACTTGCGATAGACGAAGTGGAAGTCGTCATGCGCGCCCCAGATGTTGGCGCCGGCGCTGGTGATGCGGTATTGGCCGGTGGACTTGTCGAACGTGGCGGAGCCGGGCGGCTCGACGGTGCCGACGTCCGCTTGGGCTTCGAAATCACCCAGCTGCGCGTCAACGGTGGGGGCGTCCTTGAGATCGACCCACTGCGTGTTGCCGGTGGATTCGATGGCGTTGATCAGCATTTCGATCCAGTAGCAGTCGCCGAGGCAGATGGGGGCGCTCTTCGTGTAGGACGCCAGTCGCGCGGGCGGCGCGTCCGCCACCCAGCGCTCGACCGGGACGATCATCCCCATCAGCTCCGTGGGGATGCCCAGGCCCTCGTCGCCGGTCCACCGCGACCAATAGGGGACCTCGCGGAGCCAGAAGAGGGGGTAACGGCGCAGGGCGTCGGCGTGGCGGGCGAGGACGTCGTCCTTCACCTGGTCGTGCACAAACCGCCCAACCTCCGGGCACAGGTCGAGGACAATCCAGCCGTTGTAGACCAGGCGGCGCTGGCGCGGCTCGTAACGCTCCTTCCAATAGCGTTTGGCGCGATCTTCAACTTTTACGATATCCTTGCCCAGCTCCAAGGCGGCATGGGCGTCCTGCTCGGCCGACTTGGCGGTCGCGTCGTCACCCATGTGTCGCGCAATCCGGGCCATGGCAATCGGGGCGCCCATGGTGCCGTAGATGTCGCACTGATCGCGCCGGGCCTGATAGAGGCGCACGATGTCGGGGTAGTCGGCCTTGATCGCGTCCCAGTCGCCGGTTCGATCGGCGTAGAGCCACAGGCCGTAGAAACTGCCCATGACTGGCTTGTGCCGTCCCCACATGCCCCAGTAGCGGTCCCATCCCAGCGGCTGGTTGAACGTGTGCAACTCGCGGCGGGCGCCCTGGTCGGGCGGGAGAAACCCCTTCGCGCACCAGGGGGCGCGGCGCGGGTCGTCCAGCTCGGCGCGGACGTAGCGGCGGACGGCGGCTTGCTGGCCGGGCGTGAGGTGAGGATACGCCGCGGAAAGCGTCGTGATGATTCGGCCGGGTTGCCAGTAGAGAAAGTACGGATCCTGGAGCAGGTCCGCGTAGACGGCTCGTAAAGGGGCGAGCGGGCCGGCGTCGAGGACCTTCTGGATCTCGCTCCGCAGTTCGTCGATCATCGGCGCCGAAGCGCGCGCGGGATCGCTCGTGCGGGGCGTTTGCCAGATGTAGCGATCAAACTCCGTATCCGCGCACCGGGCGCGCGGCGCAACCGAAAGGGTGAGGAGCGCGATCACGTACACGGTGCGCATGGAGCATCGTCCGAACACTGTTGTGCTGGGACCTGCTGCACTCGTCATCCTGAGGTACTCCGAACGATCTGGCCTCGAGCGGCGAGATGGGGCGATTCGCCATCCCGGGCAAGATCCTTCGCTGCGCTCAGGATGACGATGGCTCGGGTTAACCGGAGTGTTTCGCGAGCATGATGACATGTCATTTCTCCCGGTGCTCGATACAGGTGACGCAATACGGCTCGGCGATGAGCAGGCGGTCGCCGGCGATGACGACGGCGGTCTTGCCTGCCAGCGCGGGTTGCGAGAACTTTGGCAGGGGGCCGCGCTCGCGGTAGACGACGTCGGCGTCCCACCGCCCGCCGTCGCGCGTGCGGACGGCGGCCTGGATCAGGTGGGACTGGCTGGTCTTCAGATCGATCACCTTCGTGCCGCGGAACTCCTGGCGGAGGTAGAGGAGCGATCCGGCGGCCGAGAGGGCGAAGAGGTTATCCGTCTCGCCGGTCGTGCCGCTGAGATGCCCGTTGTCGATCGGGACGCGCCGGCCGTCCTTCGGATCGACGGCGGAGATGTCCATCGAGAACTTGGTCCCGAACGATCCCTTCGCCGTCAATGTTGGGAACGCCGTCTTGAACCACGTGAGCGCGCGACCCTGGCCGTCCACACACGGTGGCGGACAGGGCGAGCCGCAGCCGTCGGCCGGCCCGTTGGGCACGATGAACGGCTCCGACAGATCAGCCGCCCGCAGCACGTGAAGATGTTTCCACCCGGGCGAGGCGTCCTTCCACCGCCCGCCGTTGGTGTCGCCGCGGAGCCAGCGGAGGATGTTCTGCTGTTCGGCGGCGATGTCGGGGCTGTCGCGCATGACGTCTTCCATGACGTATTCGCTGCCCACGCAGGGGCCTTGGACGGTCTGGACGAAGAGCAGCCCGCCGTGGAGCACCGGGTGGAGCATGCGAAAGGATTGACCGGTGAGGCGGGTCTGGACGAGGAGGCGGCCATTGCCGGGATCGAGCTTGACGAAGCGCATGTTCTCCGCGCCGACGTAGAGGGCGGACCCGTCGCCGCACAGGTCCGCGACGATCGGCGCGCCAAGTGGCTCAGACTTCCAGAGCAACCGGCCATCGGCGGCGGCCAAGGCGTAGACGCGGCCGTCATGGCACCCAATGAAGACGCGATCGCCGATCGCCAGGACCGACCCGGTGATGGCCTTGGGCGTCTCGAAGCGCCAGCGTCGCTGGCCGGTCTTCAAGTCGAATCCGCAGACCGCGCCGGGGACGGAAGTGACGACCGCCACGCCGGCCGCGATCGCCGCGCTGCCGCATGTCCCGCCCGGATTTTCTCCTGACCAGAGCGGCCGGCCGTCGTCCAGCGCGATGCAATAAACATGCCCGTCCATGTCCCCCACGATCACCACCCCGTCCGCCGCGACCGGCTGGACGCGGCCGGCGAGGGTGAAGGGGACGCTCGCGGGCATTGCGTAATCCGCGCCGGCAACTGATCGCAGGTCATCCGGCCAGGCGGCATTGCTGGCCTTGTTTCGCAGCGTGGCGGCCGGCCCGCACCAGATCCACCGCGCCTGGTAGGGCGGCGCGACGGCCGAATCCCCCAACCCCGTCCGCCCCGGATCGTGCCCGAGCTGCGGCCAGTCCCCCGCCCCGGCCAGCGCCGGCGGCGCGGTCAGCAGGAGCAAGAACGCCAGCATTTGAAATGGTCGGTGCATTATGACGTGATATCCGACGAGCCGCGCCATGTTGCCGCCGCCGTTGGGATCGCAGCGGACCATTGAATGATTACCCGCATCGGTGGTATGTCTGATATGCCCAGCGTTTTCGTTCGGCACCCCCGCACCCTCGGGAGACTCGACGTGTTCGCAGTTCGAACCTGCTTGACAACTCTGATCCTGCTGACGTTGACCGCCCTCGCCTTGCCGGCGGTTGCCGCCGATCGCGCTTCGGATCTGTGGGTCCTCAACCCCGTCATCCGCCCGTCCGTCCCTGAACGTGTCACGCGCTCGACGAATCCCATCGACGCCTTCATCGCCGCTGAATACCGCGCCCATAGCCTGACCCCTGTCGAACAGGCCGACAAACGCACCCTCCTCCGCCGCGTCTACCTGGACCTGATCGGCATCCCGCCAACTCCCGCCGAGCAGGATGCGTTTCTGAAGGACGAGTCACCCGACGCGTACGAGAAAGTCGTCGATCGCCTGCTCGACAGCGAGCAGCACGGCGTGCGCTACGGGCGGCACTGGCTGGACGTGTTGCGTTACGCCGATTCGGACGAGCGGATGATCGCCGCGCCGGGCATCTACCTGTGGCGGGACTGGGTGATCCGCGCGCTCAACGATGACGTGCCGTACGACCAGTTCGTGCGGGCTCAGCTCACGGGCGAGCGGTCATCCGTCCGTACGCAGATGTCCGCCACCGGCGTCCGCTCGCGCATCGAGCCGCGCCCGGACGACATGTTCGCGCTGGGATTCCTGGCGCGCGGGGACGTCATCCGCGACGGCAAGGAGACCGGCGAACTGCCGATCACCGCCGTGGAAACCGTCTCGACCGCCTTCATGGGCCTCACGGTCGGCTGCGCCAAGTGCCACGACCACATGTCCGACCCGTTCCCCCGCCGCGACTTCTACGCGATGAAGGCGCTCTTCGATCCGCTGGTGCTGCGGAAGGTGATCCTGGCGACGCCCGCCGAGATCATCGCCGCCGGCCGTGCCACCGACCAGGTCGAGCGCCGGCGCGCCGCGATCCGCAAGCCCCTGGACGAATTGGTCGCGCCGTATCGGAAGAAGCTGTACGACGAGCGCGTGGCGATGCTGCCGCCGGACGTGCGGACGATCATCTTGAAGCCCGAGAAGGACCGCTCGGCGGCCGAGCAGAAGACCGCCGACGACTACTTCCCGGTCCTGCGCATCGATAACGACAAGATCTCAGCCATCATGCCCCCGGATGTCCGCAAGCGCTATCAGGACCTGGAGCGCGAACTGGGCCGAGTCGGCGGCGGTGGCCGGCGCGGCGGATCGGCGCTGCCTGCGTTCTGGACCGTCGAGGCCGATCCCAAAAAGGCAACCGAGCCGAGTTACATCCTGACCAGCGGCGACCCGGACCGGCCGGAGCCCAAGCACCCCGTCGAACCGGGTTGGCCGTTCGCGCCGGCCAACGTCGAGTTCCGCGAAGGCCGGATCGAGGCGTTTGCCGACTGGCTGACGGCGCCCGAAAACCCGCTCTTCGCGCGCGTGGCGGTCAACCGCCTCTGGCAATGGCACTTCGGCGAAGGGCTGCAGAAGACCTCGAGCGACTTCGGCACGCTGGGCGGCCAGCCCGCCAATCGCGGGCTGCTCGACTTCCTCGCCTCCGAGTTCGTCCGCCGCGGCTTCAGCATGAAGCAGATGAACCGCCTGATCGTCACCTCCGAGACGTACAAGCTCGCCTCGCGCACCGATTCGGCCGCCAACGCATCGAACGAAAAGATCGATCCCCAGGACCAATACCTCTGGCACTTCCGCCTCCAACGCCTCGACGCCGAGCCCATCTGGGATTCGATCTTTGCCGCCGCCGACGAGCTGGATCAGACCGTCGGCGGGCCGTCGTTCGACGTGGATCGGTCCGACTCGCACCGCCGCGCCGCGTACCTGGTGCGCGGCTACTCCACCAACCGCGACGTCGTGCCGGTCTTCCTCCAGGCGTTCGACGTGGAGGATGGCCGCGCGCCCTGCCCCCTGCGAACGCAAACCGTCACGGCGCCGCAGGCGCTCTTCATGATGAACAGCCCGCAGATCGAGCAGGCCTCCACCGCGTTCGCAAAGCGCCTGCAGAAGGACTCGCAGGGCGATCTCAAGGCGGCCGTGGACGACGCCTACCGGATCATCCTCGCGCGTCAGCCCTCGTCCGCCGAGGCCGAGCGCGCGCTGGCTTACCTCCAGGGCGACCCGGCTCGCCTCAAGGGCCTTGCGTGGCTGCTCTTCAACCTCGACGAATTCATTTACGTTCGATAGTTGTCTGTTGTGTGAACCGATGAACGGCACGAATCTCTATCCCTGCGGTCGAATCTCCCGGCGGGCCCTCTTCCACCAGGCCGGTGGCGCGCTCCTGGGCGTGGCGATGGGCGCGCTCTGGGCCGAAGCCGGCGAGATCCGCGACGTCTCCCTCGCCGGCCCCCACTTTGCGCCCCGCGCCAAGTCCGTCATCTTCCTCTTCATGTGCGGCGGGGTCAGCCACATCGACACCTTCGACCCCAAGGACAACAAGTGGGCCGGGAAGATGATCGACGTCGTCGGCTTTGGCGACAACCGCGCCGAGATGCGCCGCCCCGTCATTCCCTGCCACCGCACCTTCACCCGCTACGGCCAATCCGGCATCCCCGTCTCCGACTGGTTCCCCCACGTCGGCAGCGTGATCGACGAGATCGCACTCGTCCGCTCGATGTGGTGCAACGAGGGCAACCACTTCCCCGCCGTCATCGAGACCTGCACCGGCCACCGCGGCCGGCAGTTCGACCACCCGAC
>DATBFY010000051.1:0-4339 GCA_036558265.1 Tepidisphaeraceae bacterium
ACTCCCTCGCCCGGTACTCCGGGAGAGGGCCGGGGTGAGGGTCTTCCGCGCGTGCTCTTCCAAAATCTCACCTTCACCCTCTCGCCCAATACGATCCTCGAGCTGCTGGGACCCAACGGCAGCGGCAAATCCACGCTCCTCAGGCTCCTCAAGGGCGACCTCCAACCCGACGCCGGTACGATCGAGCGTGCGGCCGACCTGCGCGTCGTGGCCTTCGATCAGAACCGCGCCAGCCTCGATAAGTCGCTGTCCCTTCGCCGAGCGCTCGCGCCCCATGGAGACAAGCTCTTCTTCCAGGGCAGCGAACTGCACGTCTCCGGTTACGCCCGACGCTTCCTCTTCCGCACCGAGCAGCTCGACATGCCGCTCGCGGACCTCTCCGGCGGCGAACAGTCGCGCGTGCTGATCGCCCGCATGATGCTCCAGCCCGCCGACGTGCTCCTCCTGGACGAGCCGACCAACGACCTGGACATCCCGAGCCTGGAGGTGCTGGAGGAGAGCCTCGAATCCTTCCCCGGCGCGATCGTCCTCGTGACCCACGATCGCTACCTGCTCGACCGCCTCTGCACCGACCTGCTCGCCTTGGACGGCCGCGGCAACGCCAACTTCTACGCCGATCTCTCGCAATGGGAGAACGCGCAGAAGCAAGCTGAAGCCACGGCTTCCAAGCCGTCGGCGAAACCCGCCACCCCCACCGAACAGACGAAGAAGTCACCCCCCGGCATCCGCCGCCTGACGTACATGGAACAACGCGAGTGGGAGCAGATCGAATCGAAGATCATGCTGGCCGAGGACGAGCTTCACGCCGCCCAGCGGGAGATGGACGACCCAGCTGTCCTAGCCGACCGCAACCGCCTCGACGCCGCCTGCCGCCGCGTCGATTCCGCCCAGACCGTCGTGCGCGACCTCTACGCGCGCTGGGAGGAGCTGGAGGCGAAACAGAAGTGACCACAGGTGGCACGGGCGGCTCGCCCGTGTCTCCTCTTCGCTCAAAAATGAACTTCCAACCGCACCGTCAGCGCCAGCGCATCCGGCGTCCCCTTGCCTCCCGGATTCGCGATGTACTGCAGGTCCGGCTTCACCGCGAACCAGGGCCGCACCTGGATCCGATAGAACGCCTCATAGCTCGTCTCGAACCGCCCGGTCGGCTGATACCCGTCGCTGAAATGCACGGACTGGAAGCCCATCCCCACCACGTCGTCGGGCCGGCCGGGGATCGGGCCCGTCCACGAAACGCCGCCGCCCAGGTTGTGATCGAAGATCACGATCGCCGGATCCGCGTAGCCGTACATGAGGAACAGGTCGATCCCGCGGCCGTCGTCCTTATCCTTCGGGTTAGCCCGCCACAGGGCCTGGTCCAGCACGAGATACGGCCCGCCCGTCCCCGTCACCTGTCCCCCATCCAGACGAGCGAAGCGGTTGGTGCTGTACCACCCGCCCACGGCCAGCCGCCCGGCGAGCCGATCGCGGCCCAGCTCCCAGGACTGGTCGATCTCGGCGATCAGGAACAGGTCCTGCGCGTCGTGGAAGAACGTCGCCGGGCCCAGGTCGCCGGTGCGTATACCCTCCGCGAATGACCCATCATACAACCCGAATCCGATCTGCAGCCTGTCGTTGGGTTTCACGAAGATGTTGATCGACGTCGCCGCGTCCGGATACGTCGGCATCGTGAAGAGCGTGGCGCTCGAGCCGGTGGACTGATGCAGGAACTCCTGCGCGGTCGTCGAGCGATCGAACTCGCTGTTGGCGTCCACCTTCCCCGCCTTGACCCGCAGCGCCCCGCCGAACGCCGTCTGCTGGTACCAGAGCTGGGCGAGCTGCGTCCGATTCTGGTGGCTCGTCCCCGGCACGCCGTCCAGGCCGTCGATGCCCTGCACATCGCCAATCAACTCGTCGGACGGGTTAGGACCCTGCGCTTCCTGGAAATCGACGAAGATCGTCCCACCCTCGAGGCCCAGTAGCGGCTTGGTGTCGAGCGTCAGCGTCCCCTCCAGCATCCAGCGCCAGGTCGAACCGGCCGTGTCCAGCCCGCCGCGCAGGTTCTTCGTGCCGTCGGCGGTCAGGTCGATGTCGAACGTCACGCCGCGCTCCGCCAGCGCCTTGCGCGCTGCCCAGTCGCCGGTGAGATTGGGCGAACTCTCCTGCTGGGCGCCCGCGCCAGGACCCCTGAGCGCGAACAGCACGACGGTCGCCCATAACGTCGCAACGGATGCGTTCGTGCGCACAGGCCGTTCCGCTTTAAGAAGGCCCATAATAGGTCTCCACGGCCAAGCCCGTCTCCCGCCGCACAAGCTCTGAGATTGCGTCCAGCTCCGCCGCGGGCAGGGGGGTGCATTCCGCCACGGCAGTCTCCCGGGCGATCGTGTAGACCTGTACCAGCTTGATCCGGCAACCGCCAGCGACCAACTCCTTTAACCGCTCCACGAACGCGTCGATCTCGCCCGGCGGCGGGCCTTTGCCGTTGAGTTGCAGGAACAATGCCTGGATGACGATCGGCCGGACGCGCCCGGCCGCCAGGATGTTGTCGAGCACCCGCCGCAACGGAATGCTCGTCCGCTCGATCAGGCGGTAGTAGGCTTGCGTCCCCGCGTCCAGCTTCGCCCAGATCTCGCCGTCGTGCTCGTCCAGGTACGCCAGCGCCTCCGCCACGCGCTTTTGATGGAAGAGCGTCGCGTTCGTGATGATGACGATCTTGATGTCCGGCCGGGCGCGGCGCTCGATCAGCTCCACCGCGATCCGGCAGGCCTCGCCGAATTGCTGGAACGAGGTGGGCTCGCCATCGCCCGAGAAGGCCACGTCGTTGATCCGCCGCAGGTTTGGCGGCGTCTGGTCGAATGGCGGCTGCTGAAACAGCTCGCCCGAGATCGCCAGGCCCAGCAGGTGATCGAGCTCCTCGCGGAGCACGTCCAGGTCGACATCCCGGATCGTCGGCGGCTGGGTTCGATCCACGCAGCAGTAGACACAGTCGAAGTTGCAGACCTTGTCGGGGTTGAGATTCACGCCGATGGACAGGCCCCTGGACCGCCGGGAGATGACCGGGTAGACGTAGCGGTTCTGCTGCCAGTGTCGGGAGTGTTGGGTGAAGAGGGGGAGGATGGGCATGATCTGGTAGCGCGGGCACCTCGCCCGTGTGTTGGCCGCGCGAGCGGCCGGGTTTCTCTTATACGACGCGACGAAATTTTAGACGGCTTGGCCGCCTTGGCTTGGACCGGAAGACACGCCAAAGCGTGAACTCCGCACGGAAAATAAAACCGTTTGGGGCGAGGGAAATCCGAAGTCTTGGTGCGGGAAGGGGTTGTGAATGGGGGGGCGGGAAAAAACCGACCCCAAAGCGCCCCAAAGCGCCCCAAAGCGGCCCCATGGCGGACGGTTTTTGTCCTTGCGGATGTCCCCGCGGCGGAGGCTACATTTCGTCGGCGCTTCGCGGCCGTTGGTATGCGGTTGTCAAGGAGCGCGTCTACTTAAAGGCGAGAGGTTGCGCGCCGGTGACGCGCGGGGCGCCATCAAGATTGCGGGCGGTCGGGTTTTGCTGGGGTTTTGGCGCGAAATATTTTTTGGTTTTCGGGGAGAGGGGGTTGCGCCGCGCGCGTCATGGAGGTGCAACAGAATTGCGGAATGTTGGCGCGCGGATCGAGCGGAGTTGGTCGCTTCATCCTGTGATGGGGTGCGCCGTGCGTCTCTCCAACCCCGCCGTCTGGGCGACCTGCTCGGCGATGTGGCGGCCGATGCTGATGGACGCCGTGGCGGCGGGGGAGGGGGCGTTGAGGACGTGGATCATTCTCGGCGCGGTCTGGATGCGGAAGTCGTCCACCAGCGCGCCGCTGGGCTCCATTGCCTGGGCCCGGACGCCGGCGCCGCCGGGTTCGAGGTCTTCGATCTTCAGTTCGGGCAGGAGGCGCGAGAGGGCGCGATGGAAGGCTTTCTTTGATAGCGAGCGGTGCATCTCGCCGAAGCCGGTTTTCCAGAACTTGCGCGCCATCCGCCAGAATCCGGGAAAGAAGAGCGTGCCGGCCAGATCGCGCGGGTTGATCCGTTTCCAGGAGTAGCCGTGGCGCGACAGGGCCAGCACGGCGTTGGGTCCGGCCTCGATGCCGCCCTCGGCCATCCGCGTAAAGTGCACGCCCAGGAACGGGAAGGCCGGATTGGGCACGGGGTAGATCAGGTTGCGTACGAGTGGCTGGGCTTGGGGTCGGAGCTGATAGTACTCGCCTCGGAAGGGAACGATGCGGACGGCGGGGTCGAGGCCGCACATCCGGGCGACGCGGTCACTCTGCAGGCCGGCGCAGTTCACGAGGTTGCGGCACTCGACCTCGCCGCGCGTCGTGTGGAGGACGAGCGC
>DATBFY010000052.1:0-8644 GCA_036558265.1 Tepidisphaeraceae bacterium
ACGAGTTTCTGGCCGATCGCGCGGAACGTCTGCGGCGCAACTTCCCCTACGCCGTGCCGATCGCGCCGGATCGTTATCACAAGGCAGACGTGAGCGGCGGGATGTGGTACGGCGTGAGCTTACCGGCGGTGGCGGACGATCCGCCGCTAAACCACGAGCCGCATCGCACGACATTCGTGGGATACCTGGAGCTAACGTTGCGCTGGGGCGGGTTTCCGGGGCTGGATCGCAGTCCGGGGCACAACTGGCCGGATGGGGAGATCGTGGACGCATGGCGGGATTCCTAATCAGTCATCCTAAGATTGGCGCGTGACGTCATCCTGAGGTACTCCGAAGGATCTACGCCCCACGACGAACCGGCCAGATCCTTCGGAGTACCTCAGGATGACAGATGGCCCCTGCACCTCCGCTACCGGCCGCCCACCTTGTACCTCTGACCACCGTCCGAACCGATAAACAACCAACATGCCCGCGCCTTTTACCGCTTGTCGCCCCCTGCGCATCGCCATCGACGCGCGCCTCTTCAGCGGCAAGTCCGGCGGGATCGAGCAGGTCGCGATCGGGCTGGTCGATGCGCTGTCGAAGCTGACCGACGGGGATGAGGAATACGTCGTGCTGGCGTATCCGCTCTCGCACGAGTGGATCAAACCGTACATCAAGGGGCCGTGCCGCTTGCTGGTCGCGCCGGGCGTTCGGCCGCCGCCGGTCTGGAAACGCGTGGTCAAGCGCTGGCCGGCACTGGTCTCGGCGGGTCAGCGCGCGGGCGGGTGGCTTGCCCGGCGCTCGGTCACGCTCTCGCGCTCGGACGGGACGATCGAGCGCGAGGGGGTGGAGGTCATGCACTTCATCCTGCAGAGGGCTTTCTTCACGAAAGTGCCCAGCCTCTATCACCCGCACGATTTGCAGCACGTGCACCTGCCGCAGTTCTTCCCGCCGCGCGAGCGGGTCAAGCGCGACGTGATGCTGCGCAGCTTCTGCAAGCAGGCCCGTGTCGTGTCGGTCACGTCGTCGTGGGTCAAGCGCGACCTGATGAGACAGTACGGCTTGCCCGACGAGAAGGTGGCGGTGGTGCCGCTGACCGGGGCGCTCGGAGCGTACCCGACGCCCAGCGACGATGATATTGTCGCGGCGCGACGGAAGTTCAACCTGCCCGAGGCGTTCGCGTTCTATCCCGCGCAGACCTGGCCGCACAAGAATCACGCGGCGCTGCTGGAGGCGCTGGCGGTCCTTCGCGACCGGCATGGCGTGGTTGTGCCGCTGGTCTCGTCGGGCCATCAGAACGAGTATTTCGCGACGTTGCAGAAGCGCGTGGCGGAGTTACGGCTTGCCGAGCAGGTTCGGTTCGTCGGATTCGTGTCTCCGCTGGAGTTGCAGTGCCTGTATCGGGTTTGCCGTTGCGTGGTGATCCCGACGCTGTTCGAGGCGGCGAGCGGCCCGCTGAACGAGGCGTTCATGGCGGGAGCGGCGGCCGCATGCTCGAACGTGACATCCCTGCCCGAGCAGGCGGGCGAGAGCGCACTGGTCTTCGACCCAAACAAGGCCGACGAGATCGCGGCGGCGATCCTGCGGTTGTGGCACGATGAGACATTGCGACGAACGTTGATCGAGCGCGGGCGGGCGAACGTCGCGCGCTTTACCTGGGACCGGACCGCGCGGCATTTGCGGGCATGGTATCGGCGGCTCGGGGGGCGCCCGCTGACCGATCAAGACCGGGCGATGCTCGAGGCGGCGCCATTGATCTGATCGCGCGATTCGCGCCGGGCGCGGCGGCAGGACCGTCCCCGTGCTATCCCGCCTCCGAATGCCGCCGCGCGCTCTGCATTAACTGGCGGAAGCGGTCGCGGTTGGCGCGGATCTGCCTGGCGGGCACGGTGTGCCGCGGGGTGATCGTGCCCAGGGGGGTCAGGATCGACCAGTCGGTCAGGCGCGTGACCTTGTGCCAGGCCCGCTGGCCCTTGCTCATCCGCTCGATGGCGAACGGCGAGCTGACCAGGGTGGCGTCGATCCGGTCGTCGCCGAACTCGTTGACGCTGAACCAGAGGTGCTCGCGGTCGTCCGGGGCGCCGCCGTCGATGCGGTAGCCCAGCTTGGCGATGACCGGGAATTCAAACTCGGCGAACTCCCCGGCGAGTTGGCGGAATTGAAGGTAGGTCCCCAGCGCCCGCTCGGCCATCAGGCTCGTCGCCGCCGTCGAGAAGGGGACGGTCATCTCGTCGGGCATCTCATCGGATAACAGGCGGCTTGGCGTGACATGGCCGAACCGCCGGGCGAACCACCCGCCGGCCGTCACGTTGCAGAGGACCGCGCGGTCGCGGTTGTGCTCGTCATCGGCACCGGGGCGCAGGTCGTCGTCGGCGCCTGCGGCGCGACGAATGAAGTCGCGCACGTCCACGAAGCGCACGTCCCCGCCGGGCGACATGAGACCGAACCGCGGGGTGTTCCGCTGCACCGCCCCTTCGAGAATCGCGAAGGCGATTGCGCGCAGGGCATCGCGCCCGCGGCCCAGGATGTCGTCCGACGGGTGCAGGACGTCGAAATCGAAGAGGCCGATCTCTGCCAGCCCGTGCGAGTGGAGCCAGACGACCTCGTCGTCGTCTTCGTCGGCGGCGGTGACGGCGTGCAGGGTGTAGAGGGATTCGATGTCCAGGTCGGCGTCGTGGGCGAGCTCGTCTTCCAGGGCCTCGCGCGGCCAGAAGCGCTGGGCGGTATTGTCGACCGCCACGATGCCGTCGTTGCCCATGACGGCGTCCAGGAACCTCAGGAGCGTCTTGCGGTCGCGCAGGACGTCCTGGCGCTGGCCTTCGCAGACGACGCTGACGGTCGATTCGCCGAGGTACGCCTCTTCGCGCTCCTCGCGGGTGAGCATCGGATCGAAGTCGATGAGTTGCCGCGGCGGGCGCGGGCAGTCGCGCAGGCAGATGACGTCGGCTTGGCCAAGCTGGGGGTGGGCGAGCTTGATCGCCCAGTGCGCCGCGCGGCTGGCCTCGACGGGCTGGATGACGAAGCCGCGATCGCCCAGGGAGGCGAATTCCTCCGCGCGGGGCGCGACCCGCCCGCGGAAGAGGACGGAGCCCGCGCACGTCGTCTTCTTGTTCCGCCACGCCCAGCCCATGTCACACCCACCACCCGCGCCAGATCGGATTATCAGTCTGTCAGAGTTACGCCCTCGTCAGTCCCTCGATGCCTCGGAACAGAATATACCAACCCAGCACGAAAGTGATCGCGTAGACCCACGTTGTGAACAGGGTATCGTGGATCCGCCGATTCACCCAGAAGCCGAACACCGCCCCGGCCAGCACCAGCGGCACGAACCGCAGCGCGAACGCCGGCGAGATCTCGTTGAAGAGGCCTGCCTGATAGTAGCCCGGCAGCTTGGCGGAATTCACCAGGAAGAAATAAACCGCGCACGTTCCGACGAATACACCGCGCTCCAGACGTTGCGGGAGCAGGTGGAGGGCGACGATCGGCCCGGCGGCGTGCGCGAGCGTACTGCTGAGGCCGGCGAACGCGCCCACCGCCGTACTTTTGCCGATCGACGGGCGGTATTGTGGCACCCCGTGTGTCGCGCGCCACTGCCGGTACCACTGGAGGGACACCAGGATGACCGACTCCAGGCCGATCACCAGGTTGATCAGCGCCGCCGACAGGTCCTTCCTGGACATGAACCAGCTCAGCAGTGCGGTTCCCGCGGCGATGCCGATCAGGGTTCCCACGGCCAGACGTCCGATGATGCGCATCGAGAACTGCCGGCGGTACTGCCAGATGGCGATGAGGTCGCCGACCATCAGGAGCGGCAGGAGCAGTGGCAAGGTGGCCTGGCCGCCCCCGCGCGGGTCGACGTGCCGCATGCCGATGGCGGTCAGCGGGGCGATGATGAACGCCGCCCCAGCCCCAAAGCCGCTCTTGGTCACGCCGATCAGGAAGATTGCCAGGCAGACGACCGCCCACCAGATGGACATAGGGCTGGGGACGATAACGGGAATGAGATTCGATGACCACGCGCCGGGACAGAGCGCGCGAGTTGCCAGATTTTTGTCCGGGGTCCGAACCGGTCGTCCGTATATCTTTGATGATGGGCACTTGCGTCATGACCGAGGACGACGACCGCACGCTCTTGGACCGGTACGTTCGGCGGCGATCGCACGAGGCGTTCGCCGAGCTGGTGCGCCGGCACGTGGACAGCGTGTACGCCTCCGCGCTGCGGCAGGTGCGGGACCCCGCGCTGGCGGAGGACGTGACGCAGGCGGTGTTCATCGTTCTGGCGAAGAAGGCGGCGTCGCTCGCGGGGGCGGTCGTGCTCGCCGGGTGGCTGATCCGGGCCACGCATTATGCCGCCCGGGATGCGTTGAAGCTCGAGTCCCGCCGCCGCCGCATCGAACGGAACTATGCCGCCATGTCACCGACTCAAACCCCGCCGGACGATGAAGGCCTTGCGCGAGATCTGTGGCCTCAGGTCGACCGCGCGCTGGCGCGGTTGAAGGAAGCCGATCGCGGCGCGATCGCGTTGCGATACCTGCAGGGCCGCTCGCTGGCCGAGGTCGCATCGGCGCTGAAGGTCTCGGAGGAGGGGGCGTCGAAGCGCCTGCAGCGCGCGATCGGCAAGCTGCGAGACTATTTCATCCGCCACCCGATCACGCCCAGCATGCCGGCCTTCTCCGCCGCGCTGGCGCGATTGCCGCGCGCGACCGCCCCCCCGGGATTGGCGGAGCATGCCGTCGCCTCGGCCCTGCTGGGCGGGACGTCTGCCGCGGGGCAAGCCGCCGTGATCGCCAAAGGAGCGCTCAAGATGATCGCCTGGAGTCATGCAAAGGTCGTCGCCGCCGCGTTGGTTGTCGTGCTGGTCGCGGCCGTCACGGTCGGGACGCTCGCGATGGTGCGCGCCGCCGATCCGCCGCAGACGGCCGACAAGGCGACGCCCGCGCAAGCCGCACCGGCCGATCATCCGCCAACCACGGCGGGCCTGGCGGATGGCGTCTCCGTGGAGGTCGTCGGGATTTCGGATTATCCCTCTGCGGGCAAGGCGTGGTGGCGGGCGGACGGCTCGGCGCTGCCTGCGGCCCCGTACGTCAAAATGAGCGGAATGCTCGGGGATCGCAACCAGAGCGGCCGTGAGATCGCCGTGCGCATCAACGATCGGACGGCTGGCGGGCCCGAGCCGGCATCGGTGACGTGGTCGATTTCGCCGGGCGGATCGTACGCGGGCGGCGCCGCGTACGACCGCGCGGGGCGCGCCGTCGCCGGGCTGGAGGCTCGGGCGTATGCGCTGCCTCGCGCGGCGTCCGGCGTCAGGCTGCGGGTCGATGTCGCGATGGGTCCCTGGAGGACGAAGTACGCCGCTGGCGCTGACGGGAGCGTCGCGTCGATCGCCGGTGAGGTGTTCAACTTCGGCACCGCGTTCGAGGCCAAGGGGGGCGCGGAGTTCACCTTCACCCGGGCCGGCGGACGCGGCGGGCTGGACGCCACGCGCGTGGTGGTCATCGATAAGGCCGGGAAGTCGCACACGGCGCAAACGATGCGCGCGGCCTCATCCGGTGCAGTGACCAGCGGCCAATATCACGCCGACGTTTTGCCGCGAGATATCAAGGAGCTTCGCTTTCAGACCCGCCCGTACGACCAGTGGATCGAGATCCGCAACGTGTGCGTCGATCCCGCCAAGCCTATGAAGGTGGAAACCGCCACGAGTGATCTCGAGCGCGGACTGTAGCTTTAATACAAGTCCCGCGGCTGCTTGAAGATCAATTCCGCGCTGCGCAGCGTGTTGCGGAGCAGGATCGCGACGGTCATGGGCCCGACGCCGCCCGGCACCGGCGTGATGTGGGCAGCCTTCTTCGCCACCGCGTCGAAATCGACGTCACCGACCGTGCGGCTGGTCCCGTCCGTCAGTTTGACGCGATTGATCCCCACATCGATCACAACGGCTCCCTCGCGCACGTGTTCGGCGGAAATGAGGTTCGGCTTGCCAACTGCCACGACCAGCACGTCTGCCCGGCGGGTGTGGGCGCCCAGGTCGCGCGTGGCGATATGACATAGCGTGACCGTGGCCATCTGCTCGGTCAACAGGAGCGCGATGGGCTTGCCGGCGATCTCGCTGGCGCCGACGACGACCGCCTCCGCCCCGCGCAACGCGACGCCCGTAGACTGGATCAACTCGATCACCGCCAGCGCCGTGCAGGGGGCGATCAGCGTGTGGCCGTAAACAACGTAACCGATGTTGGCGGGGTTTACGCCCTCGACGTCCTTCACCGGGTCGATCTTGTACTGAAGCTCGGTGGCATCGAGATGCCTGGGCAGCGGCAGGTGGAGCATGATGCCGGTGACCGACAAGTCGCGGTTGAGCCGCTCGATCGTGCCGGCGACGTCGTCGAACGCCGCGTCGGCTGCGAGGGTGATCAGGTCATAATCGATGCCGACGGCGGCGCAGGTTTCCTTCTGGCGCTGCGCATAGAGCTCCCCCGCGGGCGTTGAGCCCACGAGGACGGCACTGAGGTGAACGCGCTTGCCCGCGTTGGCGAGGTCCGCGATGCGGGCCTTCACCCGCTCGCGGATCTGTTTGGCCAGGGCGGCGCCGTCGATGATCTGCTGGGGCATACGCGCGGCATTATACGGATCGCGCGCGCGGTGTCCCGCGCATGCCGGTCAGTGCCCGCGCGCCTTGCGAGTGCGGGCCGCCTTGCGGGCGCTGGCGCTGCGCTCGGCCTTGGAGCGCGACGCCGACGCCCGTCCGCCCTTGTGGCCGCCTTTGCGGCTGGGGGAGTGATCTTCCGACTTGCCGTAGCCACCGCCGCCGCGCTTCTTGCCCCCGTGCGTTTCCTTATTGACCGTGGCCCAGGCGCGGCGTTCGGCTTCCTTGTCGGAGACGCCGCGCTTCTCGTAACCCTCCTCGATATGCTCTGCCTGTCGCTTCTGCTTGCTCGAGTACTTGGATTTGTCGCCACGAGGCATCTGTCTTCTCCTTTCGATTGAACCCGTCTGGTCGCAAATCCAATGCCGCGGCTGCTCGCAGGATGCCTTGAATCCCCCTCGCCCCTGGCCAATGATGGGGATTGGATGAAGATCTACACCAAGACCGGTGACGACGGCACGACGGGGCTGTTCGGCGGCGGCCGCGTGCGCAAGTGCGACCCGCGCCTGGACTGTTACGGCACCGTCGACGAGCTCAACGCGCTTCTGGGCTGGGCGCGGGCCGCAATGCCCAATGACATCCAGATTGTCCAGATATTGCTTCGAGTACAGCATGAGCTGTTTGTCGTGGGGTCGCACCTGTCCACCCCCGAGGACTCGCCCCACACCCGCTCGCTCCCCCTGCTGGACGAGGCGATGGTCAGCCGATTGGAGATGGAGATCGACGCCGCCGAGGCCCAACTCCAACCGCTGCGGAACTTTATCCTCCCCGGCGGAAGCGAGCCGGGGGCGCGGCTGCACGTGGCGCGGACGGTCTGCCGCCGGGCCGAGCGCTCCCTGGTCGATTTTGCCCTCGACCGCCCGGTGTCGGGTACGATATTGACGTACCTGAACCGCCTGAGCGACTGGCTGTTCGTCATGGCGCGCCTGGCCAATCACCGGGCGGGCGTGGCCGATATTCTCTGGGAGAAGACCGCTCCCGCGGACAAGTAGATTGATGGATCCTCAGGAACCGCGCATCATCGAGCTGGACCCGGACAAGGCCCCGCGCACGACCGCCTTTATCCTCCTGGCGTGCGGGTTGATGGGGGTCGGCTTCCTGTTGATCAACCTCGTCTTCACCGGCGAAGACCCCTACCAGACCCGGAACTGGGGCGAGGACGACGACGTCTCGATCCAGGGTCAGTACAACATCACCCCCAACGTCTGGCGGGGTAAGGGATCGGATGACGAGGAGGACGAGGTCGAAGAGCAGATCGTGGCGAACAAGCGATTGGCGGCCGCCAAGAAACCGACCACCAACCGGTTTAACGTGCCGGGTCTGGAGCAGTTGCTCAATCGACCCGGTTTGCCGACCTTGCCGCAGCCGCCGGGGATGCCGAATCCAACGGTTACGCCGGGGACGCCGACGCCTGGTGCGACGCCAAACCCCCTGGGCGGGACCAGCGGGACGGGGAGCAGCGCGACGCCGCAGAAGCCGTGACCTTCGCCGTTACGGCGTTACCCCGCCAGGGGTTGCGCCTTGGGGAGTCAAATCAATCCAGTAGTGGTTGACGACTTCGCCCGAATCCGGATCGGTGCCCTGGCGCTCCGGGACGGCGCTTGAGCTCGATAGCGCTGCGGCGGTGGGCATCGGTGCCTCATCGGTGGCGATAGGAGCATTTGAGAAAATCGGCATTTCAGCAGTAATGAGCAGTCCTCTTCTTGCCAGAGGATTCGGCGCAGGTCGGGCGCGAACCTGCGACTTTGACCCAAAGAACGGCATTTGGGTCAAAGTCTCCGGTCCCGCGGGGACGAGGGACGTTTAATTGCGCGCCGGCCTGTAGGCCGGGTTCACTGCTGTCGCAGTGCCTACACCGTCCGAAAACGCCGCCGCCGGGCCACCCCCCCGGTCGGGAGGTCTGGAAACGTGGAGGGGGAGACAAGGAGAAGGGGGACATGAGGAAAGGCGGAATTGACGGTCTATCGGCGTTCGGCACCTCAGGGCTTAGCGATCGTGCCGACTCGGTCGACGGATTGGGCG
>DATBFY010000053.1:0-9957 GCA_036558265.1 Tepidisphaeraceae bacterium
GCGGTCGAGCGGAACTGGCGGCCCCAGACGGTCAAGACGCTCTTGAATCGCCTGGTGAAAAAGGGGGCCGCGACCTACAGCGAAGAAGGGCGGCGGTTCATCTACCGGCCTCGGGTGTCGAAGGACGCGGTCACCAAGGCCGAGGCGCGGTCGTTCCTCTCCCGGGTTTTCGACGGGGCCGTCACCCCCGCGCTGGTACACTTCCTCAAGATCGGCAACCTCAGCAAGAGTGACATCGAAGAGCTAAAACGGGCCATCGATCGGGAGGCCAGGTCATGAACCTCGCGGCGTTCGGCGGCGTGACGGCGTGGCGGGCGGTCGAGTCGTTGGCGACCTGGGCGTGGCGGGCGAGCTGGCAGGGGGCCATCCTCGCCGGAATTGTGGCGATCGTCCTGTGGATCGCGGGGCGGCGAATGTCGCCTGCCTGGCGATTCGCGCTCTGGGGGCTCGTGCTCGTGCGACTGGCGGCGCCGGTGGTGATCGTCGAGGTCAAGTGGGTCGCGTCCGCTCCACCGCAGCAGGTCAGGACGGATCTGACGCAGACGCACGCAGTTGACGTGCGACCGCGCGTGATACCGGTGTCGAGCGCGCCTCCGTTGGTTGCGCCTTCGATCCAGACCGTGGATCAACCGCTGATCGCAAGAGCGATCCGCCCGCAGCGGGATTGGACGGGGGTGCGCGTCGCGGCGATCTGGACGTGGATGGTCGGCGTCATCGTGCTGGGCTTGCGCGTGGCGTGGTCGAGCGCTCGGTTGGCGCGGGCGGTCGGGCGGATGCGACCGATCGTGACGCCGCGGGTGATCGAAGCATTGCGGTCGTGCTGTGCCGATCTGGGAATCCGGCGCATGCCGGAAATCCGCGAGTTGCCCGGCGCGGGCGGGCCGGCGCTGGTGGGGTTCCGCTGGCCTCGCATCCTGCTGCCCGCGCAGGCGCTGGAGGCGATGTCGCCGGGGGAGCTGCGCCTGATCCTCCTGCACGAGCTGGCGCACGTGAAGCGGCGGGACGTGCTGGTCAACTGGCTGGCGACCGCGGTCGCGGTGCTCCACTGGCCCAACCCGGCCGTCTGGCTCGTGCTGTGGCGGATGCGCGTCGAGCGGGAGCTGGCGTGCGACGAGTGGGTACTCCAGGCTGGGCGCGACAGGGCCGGTGGCGCCATCTACGCCCGGACGATCCTGAAACTGGTGGAATCGTTGTCCAGCGCCGGGCGGCCGCAAGCCGTCCGTGCGACCGGGGCGGTGGGAATTCTCGAGGGCAAGGCTCAACTCCAGAGGAGACTCCAGATGATCGCGCGATTCGATTCGGCGGGCCGGCGCTGGCCGGCGATGGCGGTTCTCGTTGGTCTGACCCTCAGCGTGCTGGCTCTGTGCGGCGTGGGGCGGGCAACCGGGGATGACAAGAAGACCGCCGCCGCGCAAACGCCGCCCCCGGCGCGGGGCGGAGCAACCACGGTCGCCCCCGCCCCCGGGGGCACGATCGATGCGGCCGGGGCCGGCTTGCCCGACCGGGGCGCCGCCCCGCCGACGACTGCCGCACCTTCACGGGGTTCGATGCCAAGCGTCCGCGGCGGCGGCGGCGATTCCCGAGCCCGAACCGGCATCGACGACCCCGCTAACGCCCGCACCGCCGAAAAGCTCAAGAAGCCGATCAGCGTTAAATTCAATGGTCAGGGCCTGGCAGACTGTCTCGATTTCCTGAGGGACACCACCGGCGCCGACATCCTGGTCGAGTGGGCCTCGCTCGAATCCGCCGGCATCACCAAGGACAACCCGGTCACCCTGGATCTTCGCGAGCCGATCCCGGCCGGTGACGCCCTCTCGCTCATGTTCCGCGCGATGGGAGTGGGTTTGACCTGGGAGCTGGACCGCGGCGTCGTGGTCGTACACGCGACGGGGGACCAGCAGGTCTCAACAACGCTGATTATGCGCGTCTACGACGTCAGCGACCTGATCGCCGGCGGGACCACCGCCGCGGTCGTTCCTGCAGGTGCGAGCGGGGGTGGCGGCGGGTTCGGCGGGGGCCCGGCCGGCGTCGGCGCCGGCAACCCAACCGATGTGAGTCAACTCGTCACCCTGATCGTGACCACCGTGCAGCCCGAAACCTGGCGCGACGCGGGCGGGGCGACCGGGTCGATCTCGATCTTCCGATCCAAGCTGGTCATCAAATCGACTGAAGCCGTACACCGGGACGTGGCGCAGCTCCTCGAGATGCTTCGGGAGAAGCCCGCCAAGGGCGCCCCGGCGAAGAATTAGTTGATCAGACCGCAGCGGATCAAACCGACGCGAGCGGAACGGCCTGCTCCGCATCGATGCGGGTTTGCTCGGCGGCGGCCGGCAGTCCGGGCGACGACTTGCGCATCAGGTGAACCAGGATCGGCACGCTGCTCAGGGCGCCGGTCACGAAGAGCGGCCAGCCGATGGCCCGGCGCTGTTGCCGGGTAAGGCGTCCGGCCAGCAGCAATCCCAGTCCAACCCCCAGCAATCCCCGGGTGCCGGCGATAACCGCCAGTTCGGGAAACGTCAGATTCATGTGACGATGTCGCATCAGACCTCCTGGTTAGAGGACCATCTGATTCTAGGCGCATTGGGGTGAGTCATTCCCGATCCAGCTTGTCCCACAAGTCGTCCACAATCGGATTCTTGCTGGCGTCGAAGGCGCCCTGGAGCTTGTTCAGGTCGTCCTCGATCACCCCCTTGTCCACCCAGTGCGCCCCGCCGTTGGCATAGAGGATGTTGATGCCCTTCTGATGGGCGATCGGGATGCGCGTCGCGGACGAGGTGATGTCGGAGACGATGGCGGCATTCTTCAGTTGTGAGAGTTTGGGAAGCGACGCCGGCGCGCCCCCTTCCTTCTGCGGGTAGAAGGGGCCGGACGCCGTCCAGATGCAGTCGTAGGGGCGCACGCTGTAGGTGCATCGCGTCCCCGGCTCGGACGGCAGTACGTTCGAGGGCGGCCAGGGGTTGGTCGACACGTCATACTGATGATTGAAATCCGTGAACGACGGGCAGTAGAAGGCGCGCCCCTCCCCCTCCCTGATCAGGTTCGCCGAGAAGAGCAAACCCAGGCCGACGAACCGCGCGTTCACCGTGCCGGGCTCGGGATCGCTCGAGCGGTTGGACAGGAAATAGTTGTTCTGCTTGACGGACCCGCCGACCGCCGGCGGCGAGCTGGTGTTGCGGTAGCCCAGCGGCACCATGTCGTGATAGTTCACCGAGTACATCACCAGCATCTGGTGGATCGTGTGCAGGTTGCTCAGGCACTGGGTGCGTTTGCCGGCCTCGCGGGCCTTGCCCAGGGCGGGGAGGAGGATCGAGATCAGGAGTGCGATGATCCCGATGACCACCAGCAGTTCGACCAGGGTGAATGCGAAATGGGGAAGCCGCGAACGTAAAGCACGCATGGAGACGGCCCTCTGATTGTTCCTGCCGATCGAGAAGTGGCACATATGAACGGCAGGCGAGATGAGTCTTCTATAAGAGTAGGGCGGCCTTACGGTCAATGAGAATCTTCAGTCAAAGGGTGCCGCAAGAATTCATCTTCTGATCGGATGAAATCTCCGTTGGCGGGATAGGTAAAAATACTCATGTGCCCCCCCTGAGTGGGCCGATTTGAAGGACGTGCTGATCCAATTGCCCTGCGGGCGGTCGCGGTGCCATACCCCGCGCCCGCCCGCTCCCATTGGGGGAACGATCGGCTCAGGCCCTTCGCCCCGCGCGGTGTGCGCGCCGGGTCCTGTCCGCACGAAGGCTGCCGCGTCCTATGGCGAACCTGCTCATCGTCGGCTGGAGGGTCTCCTGCCGGGCGACCGCGACGCCGGATGACCCGATTCGCGTTGTGCGCGGCGGCTTGGTCAGCCAGAATCGCACCTTCGTCTAACATCGTGACGGCGCTAACCTTCCCCGAATGACAGCTTTCACGCGCCCTGAAAGACTTGAAGCGACCCTCGGATGTTTTGCGGCAACGCCCGCGGGCTCATAGACTCGGCATTACCGATATGGCCCGACTCTCGTTCGACATCGACGCGGTCATCCAGGGCAAGGCGCGCTTGAGCGACGAGCAGGCGATGGAGCTTTACGACCATCCATCGCTGCACGACCTGGGCCAGTGGGCGCACGCCCGCGCGCGGGTCATGCACCCCGAGGATTACCGAACCTACGTCATCGACCGGAACATCAACTACACCAACGTCTGCACCGCCAAGTGCACGTTCTGCGCCTTCCGGCGGGACCACGAGGACGCCGACAGCTACACGCTGGCGTACGAGACGATCGGGCAGAAGATTCGCGAACTGGTGGCGATCGGCGGGACGCAGATCCTGATGCAGGGGGGGATGAACGATCGGCTGCCGATCGAGTGGTACGAGGAGTTGCTGCGGTACATCCGGACGAATTTCCCGACCGTTCATATTCACGCGTTCAGTCCGCCCGAGTTCGTCGAGTTCGAGCGGTTCTTCAACATGGACGTGCGGGAGGTGATCCGGCGGTTCAAGGCGGCAGGGCTGGCGACGATCCCGGGCGGCGGTGGTGAGATCTTCGCGCCGCGCGTGCGGCGGCGCATCGGGCTGGGCAAGTGTTCCGGCGACGACTGGCTCCGCGTGATGCGGGTGGCGCACGAGGAGGGGATGAACACGAGCTGCACGATGCTGATCGGGCATATCGAGTTCGTGAAGGAGCGGGTCGAGCACATGGCGGCGTTACGCGACATGCAGGATTACGCGCTGGCACTGGAAGGCACAGAGGGTGCTGCCGATGTTGTCGCTCGCGTACGCGGGCGCTGGCCAGGGGTGTTTGCGAAGTCCGATTTTGACCCGTCGTGCCTCCGTGCCTCCGTGCCCGAGTGCCTCGGCTCCTACACCGCCTTCATCCACTGGCCCTTCCAGCGCGAGAACACCCCCCTGGGCCGCGCCAAGGAGTGGGACCCCGAAACCTACGGCCGCTTCGACGACTCCACCAACGAGGACGTCCTCCGCGGGCGCGTCGTCCGCATGGCCGGCGCCGACGAGTACCTCCGCATCCTCGCCGTCGCGCGACTTTTCTTCGACAACATCCCGTCGCTCCAATCCTCCTGGGTGACGATGGGCCCCAAGATCGGCCAACTCGCCCTCTTCTTCGGCGCCAACGACATGGGCAGCGTGATGATGGAGGAGAACGTCGTCAGCGCCGCCGGCACGACCTACAAGCTCGAGGAACGCGAGATCTGCCGCCTGATCCGCGACGCGGGATGGATTCCCGCCCAGCGCGACCAGTACTACAACGTGCTCAAGCGTCACGACGGTCCGGACGCCCCCGACCTGCGCCCCGCAGTCCATCCACCCGTGCGGAACGTGAAGCAGATCGACAAGCAATTCATCGGCGCCGCGCCGGGGCTGGACGATGGCGCCGATCGCAGCGTCAAGGTTCAATTGCCGTTGCTGGATTGACGGCGACCCCTGTTGTGCCTGACCCCCCGCCGAGCGTCTCGTTTTCCGCAACCCGTCTGCTGAACGATCGCGCCCTCCTCGCCGAGTGCCGCGTGGATACCTATCGGTCCGGGGGTCCCGGCGGGCAGAAGCGCCAGAAGACCTCTAATGGCGTGCGCATCGTCCACGCGCCCACGGGCCTGACCGCCACCTCCACCGAGTGGCGATCGCTGGCCGAGAACAAGCTGCACGCCCTTCGCCGCCTTCGCCTCAAGTTCGCCGCCGACCTCCGCGCGCCGATCGACCTGGCGCATTTCGAGCCCCCGGAGTGGTTTCTCACCATCCGCCGGCAGAACCAGGTCGAGGCCTCGCACCGGCATCCGCTTTATGCCGCCGCGGCCGGGTTGATGCTGGACCTGCTCCAGGCGACCGGCGGCAACCCGGCGCACGTCGCGGTGAACCTGGGCGTTTCGACGACGGCGGTGATCAGGTTCCTCGAGCACGAGCCGCACCTGTGGGAGGCCGCCAACCGCATCCGCGCGGGCCTGGGTCTGGCCGCGCTGGTCCATCGTCGGTGACCCTTGATCGGCATGCTTTGCCTTCGCCTCCAAGGCCCGGATAATGGGTTTCATGCTCGGAGCCGCCAGGGAGGTCTTTCACGTCGTGCCCCGGTATCAACCGGTCTTCCAGGCGCTGGGATTGACCGCTCAATCCGTGTTTACCGATCCGCGGATCGTCGTCTGGCGGTCGATCCGCGAACGACAAAACTGTACGCTGGACATCGACTTGGGAGATGGGAAGACCACCCGGCTGCACGTCAAGCGGTACTTCCCCGCCCGTGGCTTTCTGACCCCCGCCGACGAGGAATCGCGCGGCATCCGCGCGCTGGAGATCGAACAGATTCCCACTGCCCCGCTGGTGGCGTACGGCAAATTGACCGACGGCAGGAGTTTCCTCATCACCGAGGATCTGGCCGGCTTTCGACCGGCGGACAAACTGATAGCTGAGGGTTTCGATTTCGAGAAGCTCCTTGAGCCGACGGCGGATCTGGCGGCGCGGCTGCATGATAGGGGCCTGCACCACCGAGACTTATACTTATGTCACTTCTTCGCCAAGCCGGGTTCAAATCCCCTTGAGTTGAGGCTGATCGATGCCGCCCGGGTCAGGCGGCTGCCCGGCTTTCTGACCCGTCGTCGATGGATCGTGAAAGATCTGGCGCAGTTCTGGTACAGCACGCAGTCGCTGGCGGTGACGGACGACCAGCGTACACGTTGGCTGGCGCGTTACGCGGCACGGCGAGGTCTGAGATCGGCTGACGGATTGGGTGCGAGCGTGCGACGAAAGGCGGGATGGATCGCGCGACATGACCGGCGTCTGCAAATGGCGCAACCGAGGCGGAACATTTCGATCCCAAGTGGGGGTTTTTTGTGGCTTTAGAAGCATTGTTTTCGGAAGTATTGGGAATTTGATCAGCTTGCGGATTTTTCAATTGTCTTTGCGGTGGAGCAAGGTTATACCTTGAGGCTTGTGGACATGCCGTGGCAGAGGATTTAGGCAGAGGTCCCGTCATTTCACGTCTTGTGGCTGTACATCGCTGAGAGTCGGTTCTTGGGCAGGCGAGGGACCCTTACGCCCAAAGTCGTTGCCATAGTCATTGCCATGACCTGAGGATGGAAAGTGCGCCTGCTCTGGCGGTTGCCGGGCGGGCTGGGACGATCCGATCGGCGGAGTTTTGCGCCTGGGCTAATCACGTCTGCGAGGGCGCGTAGTTTGACAATTCGGAGGCTGCGATGAGCAGGACGTCAGTTCGGCGAGTGGAGTCGGAACGTAGGCACACCGTGCGCGCGGGTCGTCGTTCGGCGGCGCGAAGCAGTGCGATGCTGGCGCAAGCAGTGGAGGCCCTGGAAGGGCGGCAGTTGCTCGCCGCCGGCCTGCACGGCATCTATTTCGAGGCGCCCAATAACCTCAATTACGACCGCGACAAGGTGATCGCGTCGACGCCGGTCGGATCGCGAAACGATCCGATCATCGACTTCATCGCCCCCGGCGGCGCTGCCAACCAGGATCCGTTGGGCGGCGGCGCATTCAACGGCGCAAACGGCGCCAACCAGCGCATCGCCGGAACAGGACTGGCGGACGACCAGTTCTTCACCGGCCGCTGGGAAGGCACGATCACCCCTGACGTGTCGGGCAACTATACGTTCTACACCCGGTCCGACGACGGCGTGCGCCTCCAGGTGAATGGTAAAACGCTGATCAACCGGTGGTACGCGGACCGGGATGTCCCCGCGGCGCCGGGCGATTTCGATCTGGACGGTACGGGCAACGTGCTGGCGACCCTCCCGCTTTCGGCGGGCGTTCAGTACCCGGTCACCCTCGAGTTCAACCAGGGTGGTGGCGGGGCGGCGGTGGGCCTGTACTGGAGCGCCGACACGGCCCACTTTGCTCCAGAGTTCATCCCGACGACGGCGTTGAACGATGTGGTCGCGGCGCCCAGCGCCGCGCCGGGGGCGCCGGCGGTTTCGAGCGGCGCGTTGCCGCACACGACGTCGATGTACGTCAACTGGGCAGACAACTCGAACAACGAGTCCTACTACCAGATCGAATACAAACTTCCGGCTGACGCGAACTGGACCGTCGCCGGACAGGCGCCGTTCAACAGCCAGTCTTTCAAGATCACCGGTCTGGCGGCGAACACGGCATATCAGGTTCGCGTGGGCGCGGGGAACAGCAACAGCATCGTCTACTCACCGGTGCAGACACTCTCGACCTCGGCGACCGATCCGGTTGCCGGGACGGGCCTCAAGGTGACCCACTGGGACAACGGGAGCTTTGACGGGTCGTCGCCGAACTTCACGGGTGCTTCGGCGACGTTCCTGGATCCGACGATCAACCACGACTGGGGCAATGGGAGCCCGACGGACTTCCTGCCGGCGACGGATCCGACGGTCCGCATCGGGCCAGATAACTTCTCCACGCGTTACGAAGGGTTCGTGCGTCCGGAAGTGACCGGCGACTACACGGTCTACGTGCAGGCGGACGACGGGGCCCGGGTGATGATCGACACCACGGAGTTTACTTTCCCCGGCGCCGCGGCGGGCTCGACGGTCGATCTGACGATGAGCCGCGCGGGTGGCATCGGCAACCTCTTCATCAGCAGCAATACGATACACCTGGTCGCGGGGCAGCAGTACCCGATCATCGCCGAACAGGATGAGCAGGGTGGCGGCGCGGGCCTGCGGGTGTACTGGAGCAGCAGTGACGTGGCGCGGGAGATCATCCCGCAGGTGGACTCGTTCCCGCTGATCAACCCGGCGATGGATGGGACGGCACCGGCGCTCACGGGTGCGCGAAATGCGAGCGGCCAGCCGACGCTGTCGTGGGTCGATACGGTGAACAACGAGGATGCGTACGAATTGCAGCGGTCGATGAGTGCGAGCGGCCCGTGGACCGCGATCCGGCGCCAGAACGATCCGAATGGCGCGATCACGTACACGGATGCGTCGGCGCTTACTCCCGGGACGACCTACTTCTATCGGGTGTTGGGCGCGGCATTGAACGCCGATGGAACGTGGCGGTATTTCACGCCCTCGGACCCGGTGTCGGTCACGACCGTTGCCGCCAATGCGGGAATCCAGGGTCAGTACTATGACAATGGCGGTTACACCGCCGGCGACCTTCTGACGAATTTCACCGGACCGATGATCCTGCGGAAGGATCCGAACGTTGCCTATAACTGGGGCAACGGCGCGCCGGATCCGTCGATGGGGCCGGATAACTTCTCGGTGCGGTATACGGCCTACTTCACCCCGACCGTGACGGGCCTGTACACGTTCGCGTCGGACAACGATGACGGTTACCGCCTGGTGGTGAACAACCAGGTGCTTCAGGACGGCCTGAATGTACCGCAGGGGAACGGCACGAAGGAGATCGCGCCGCCGATCACGCTGAACGCGGGCGTGCGTTACCCGTTGGTATTCGAAATGGACGAAGGTGGCGGCGGCGCCGTGGCGCAGTTGTACGTCCAGGGCCCGAATGACGGCGATATCAACAACTATGTCAGCATCGACAACCTGACGCTTCCGGACCTGCCGGCGCATGGCGGGACCGGTCTGACCGCGACACCCGGCGCGCTGGGCACGCAGCTCAACTGGACGCCGTCGGCCGACTTCGGCATCGCCGGCTACATCGTCGAACGCGCGCTGGATGCGAACAATGACCAACAACCCGACGGTGGCACCTGGACGCAGGTCGGCAAGGCGACGGACGGCCGGCCCGAACTTCTGGGCAAGTTCACCGATACGTCGGGTCTGGCGTCGGGCACGACGTACATCTACCGCGTCCGCCCGTACAACCTCAATGGTGAGGGCCCCAACTCCAACATCGCCACCGCGACGACGTTGAGCGGCACCGTGACCGGGACGGCATCGACGGCCAGCGGCGACACCAACCTGACCACCGAAGGCGTGGTGGATTGGAAGCGCTGGGGCCAGGGCGGAACGACCGGCCTGGCGTTCAAGACCGGCGGCGTGATAAGCGTGGTGCAGGAGACAGAGAACAAC
>DATBFY010000054.1:0-4589 GCA_036558265.1 Tepidisphaeraceae bacterium
ACGAATCGTCGCGCGCCAGTGCCTGAACATGCTCCGCCACCTGGGCGTCGATCCGCTGCCGCCCAGCAGCGTGGCGCAGTGGACGTGGCTGGCCGATGCGCGCCCGGCCGAATGAGTCGCTCACGACCGAACTGCTTCGACCATCGCTGCGAGTTTCGTCATTGTGGCCAGGTTTCGCGCCGTGCACGCCCCTTCCAGCGCCCGCTCGACCGCCGGCCAAAGGTCACTGGCCGCGACGCCTTCCGCGCACCAGAGGTACGCCACGCGTTTTCCCAGTGCCAGCTTCTCTGGGCCCCAGCGTTGTTTGAGCAGCGGCTTGAGTCGCGCAAGCTCCGACGCCGCCCCCGGCACGACCACGAGCATGCGCGACGGGTTGGCCGCGCCGACCTTCGCCAGCGGATTCTCCCGCACCGCCGCCACGACGTCATCGCCGGCAAGCACGGCCACGAACCACGTGAAACCCAGCTCCGCCACCAGCCCCCGCCTGACCCCAGCCAGCACATCCCCGCCTCGGAGTTTCGATGTCGAGAACACGACGTTCCCGCTGTTGAGCAGCGTCCGCACGTCAAGAAATCCCAGCCGCTCGAACGCCGCCCGCAGGTCCGCCATCGCCACCCGCCGGCTGCCGACGTTGTTGACGCCGCGGAGGAGGGCGATGTGCGTGGTCGTTATCGAGGCCATGCCGTTACGTGGCCACCTACCGCTGTTCCGTCCATTTCCCGGCCGGACCGTCAAGCAGAAGCGAAAGGTTGTTCAGAACGTTTCGGCCCAGAACGCCGTGCCAGTTATCGACCAGCAGGAACTGCCCTCGAAAGGTTTTGCCGAGAAACTGGCAATTCGGCGGTGATGGCTGAGGCGGTGCTCCTCGTCCCGTCAAACGCTTCCAACTCGTATTGTTTGGCGTCCGAGGATCCGAGGGGCGCGACCTGAGCGCGCGGGAGCAGGGACACGTCCGCACCTGTGTCGAGCAACATCGGCACGTCATGAATTACAATGCCCGATTGCTCCGACCTGACGATGCCGCGTGCGAGCGGCGCCGGCGGATCGAATCGCGCAGCGTCATACGCCTGCATTGCCCGTCTCCCGAACTTCCATTACGAAATCGGCAGCATCTTCGGGATGCGCGAGCTTTGGTGTGTGAATCTTCGACGCGGGCGAAAAGGGCCCTGAATTCGCCTTCTCTTCGACACTCAAATGAACGCGAGCTCCCTCGGGCAGCGTAAACGGCTCAAGCGGCCGGAATGCGCCCTGGCTGAAGATGGCTTCGACGTGGCGTACCATGGAAAGTATTATAACGAGGATTCCCCAATGGGATATCTTCGCTCGCAGTCGCCTCAGCACTCAATACCCCGCCCCGTACCGATCCTCCCGGTACGAATCGTAATACCGCCCGCTGCTGTCCTCGTACCGCCGGTGCCCCCAGTAGCCGTCGTCCCCGCCGCGCGGGCGGTCGTAGTCGCCGCCGCGGCTGTAGTAATCGTCGTAGTAGCGATCGTCGCGGTAGTGCTCGTGCCGCGCCTGGTCCTTGTCCATCTCGTTGCCGATGAGGGCGCCGCTCAAGGCGCCAACGGTCCCGCCGATCGCCGCGCCGCCGGCCGTGTGATCGTGGGAGTTGTGTCCGATGATCGCCCCCAGGCCCGCGCCCGCGGCACCGCCGATCAGGGCGCCGTTCCCCGCGTTCGACGAGCAGCCGGCCAACCCCCCGACCAGGCCCAGCCCGGCGACCGCGCTGATGATTTGCTTCTTGAACTTTCGCATCAGTAAATCAGACCCGATCCGGTTCTCAAGGTTTGCCCGTCGCAAGCATTATCAATCACCGTACCAGACGCCGATTTTAAGCCTCCCTCGTCCAAATCCGTTGATGTAACGTCGCCAGCGGTTGCAATGGCGCAACCGCTGAACAGGAGGCTCCATGGCCACTCGCAGCAAGAAGGCACGACCAAGTCGAAGCGCCAAATCCAGCACAGGCGGCAGGAAAAAAACAGGCGGCGCCAAGCGGGCGTCGAGCAAACGCGAAATGATCGACACCGGCCGCGACAAGCGCTACGTCCGCCGGGATACACAAGGCCAGTTCAAGGAGAGCGACGACGTCGGTCGCTCCCTCGCCGCCGATCGGCGTCAAAGCGCCCGAACCACCTCGCAACCGGGTCAGGGCGACCGTGGAGATCGGAAGCGCTGACCTCGCGGCGCCGCCGGTAAGAACATGACGACATAAAACATAAGGGGGCGGTCGTACGCGCGCCTTATGTTTTATGTCTTTATGTTTTACTGTTATCCCCCATGACCCAGCCCGCCGCGCCGCTCGACTACGGCCAACCCGACCCCGCCCACCGCCTGATCCCGCCGGGCCTGGCGCGTTCGCTCTCCTCGATCCTCGGCCCGCTGATCGGCCTCCTGGTCGTCGTCATGATATTCGGCGCGTGGAAGCCGTCGCGCTTCCTGAGCCAGGGCAATTTCGCCAACGTCCTGACCAACAACTACCACTACGCGGTCGCGGCCGTCGGGGCCACCTTTGTGATCGTCACGGCGGGGATCGACCTGTCGGTCGGTTCGACCATGGCGCTGGCGTGCGTGTGCTGCGCGATGGCGATCAAGGGCGTGGCGTTTCCGCCGCGTGAGGCGGGGACGACGGTGATGATCGGCGTGTCGATCGCGCTCTTGGTGGGGATGTGCGTTGCCGCGCGACTGCTCCAGGCCGGGCGACGCTCGACCGATGCGCTGCTCATGGCGCTGGGCGCGGGGGGCGGTGCGGGGCTGGTGATCTCGCTCGCCTGGCTGATCCTTGCCGGGCATACCGTGCCGTCCATGCCGGCGTGGGTCGGTGTGCTCGTCGGCGTCGCCGCCGGTACGCTGGTGGGTTTTCTGAACGGCAGCCTGATCACGGCGCTGGGTTTGCCGCCGTTCATCGTCACCTTGGCGACGCTGGAGGCGATTCGGGGACTTGTGCTGTACATCTCGGGCGGTACGCCCGTCAGTCCCGATCCCAACTCCTGGAGCGAGGGGGCGATCCAGAGCATGCAGTCATTGACACGACTCCATTTAGGGGATCTGGGGGGACTGCCTCCCAACGTCTGGATCGCGCTGGGGGTGGCGCTGGTCGGGGCGCCGCTGCTGCACTTCACGATCCTGGGTCGGTATGCCTACGCGATCGGTTCGAACGAGCGGACGGCGCGGCTTTGTGGTGTTAACGTCGAGCGGTACAAGACCTTGTGTTACGTGATCGCGGGGGCGACAGCGGGGTTGGCGGGGGTGATGATGGCAGCCAAGTTCGGCGGCGGGCAACCGGCCGAGTTCACCGGGGCCGAGTTGACCGTGATCGCCGCGGTGGTGATCGGGGGGACCAGCCTCTTTGGCGGGGAGGGGACGGTAGTGGGAACGCTGCTGGGCATCCTGATGCTGGGGCTCTTGTACAGCGGTTGCGTGATCGCGGACATATCGAGCTTCGTACAGCGGATTTTCATCGGCGGGACGATCGTGCTGGCGGCGGCGCTGGATCGGTTCCGGCATTTGCGCGGTTAAAACCCAATTTTTCATAACGGAATGCTCGCGAACGGTGAAGAGAGCGGGTAATATGGGTGGGTCTGTGCGGGATCCGGGTCGGGGAGGGCCGCGGGATCCCGCGACGGGAGAGAGAAGGCATTTCAGGCTATACGGCCGGGCGTTGCAACCAGGGGGGTGATCCACAGAGCACTGGAGGAGGGTCTTTCGAGTGAGCCGGTTGGAGTGTGTCTTCGTGCTTGCGCGCCGCGGGGGCATGAGGGCGCTCATTGCTGCTGCGCTCGGGCTGGCGGTGTCTGCACTGGCTGCGCGGGGCGACTCGGTTACCTGGCTGCCCGATGCCGATGGGCTGTGGATGATCCCGGCCAACTGGAGCGGCAATGCCCTGCCGGGGCCGATGGATAAAGTGACGATCAGCGTCGCGGGGGATCGGCTGATCACGCTTTCGAATTCATCACAGTTGATCCGAAGCCTGGTGTCCGACGAGCGGCTGACGATCTCGAACGCGACCCTCTCGCTGATGGCGGGGGCGCAGATCAACAATGTGCTGACACTGGCCGACGGCGGCACGGTGGCTGGGGGGGCGATCACGCTGGGAAATGGGGGACGGATCGTTGCCGAGAACGGGCGGATCGCGAATACGACGATCAGCGGCGACATCGACATCGCGGCGGGCGGCTTGACCTTCGACAGCCTGACGCTCAACGGCGCGGCGCTGCTGAGCGGCTCAGGGGGCTGGTTGAACGCCTCGTCCAGCCAGACCTTGTCGGGCAACGCGAACCTGGTCTTCCAAGGGGGTGGCGTAGGGGTGAGCGCGGGGCAGACGCTGACGCTGCCTCCGACGGTGACGGCGCGACCGGGTGGGGCGGGGGTCTCGGGAACCTTTGGCGGGGCGGGAACACTGATCAACCAGGGGCTGATCAGCGCGGACGCGGCGGGGTCGAGCCTGACGGTGAATACGGCTGTCTTCGCGAACCAGGGGATCGCGCAGGCGCGCAATGGCGGGACGCTGACCCTGCTGAATAACTGGACCAATGCCGGCACGCTGATCGTGGATGGGGACGGTTCGACGCTCAATCTCGGTGGCAAGT
>DATBFY010000055.1:0-21054 GCA_036558265.1 Tepidisphaeraceae bacterium
CACCACCACGATGACCGCCGCCCTGGCAGCCGGCGTTCGGGAGATCCGGATTTTTCCCGACACCGGATCCGCCCGGCAGGCCGCCGCGCAGGCGGGTGACCCCCGCTGCCTGCTGTGCGGCGAGGAACAGTGCCTGCGCCCCGAAGGCTTCGATCTGGGCAACAGCCCCGGCGCATTTACTCGCGAGTACGCCGACCGAACCCTTTTCATGAGCACGACCAACGGCACGCGGGCGATCCTTGCGGTCCGCTCGGCGGACATGCTGCTGGTCGGCGCTCTGGTGAACGCATCGGCGGCCGCACGGGAGGTGGCGCGGACGAGTCGGGATGTCACTTTGTTGTGCGCCGGCACGAACGGTGAGGTGGCGATGGAAGACGTGCTGGCTGCGGGGGCCGTCGGGGACGCGCTGGGTCGAATAACCGACCTCGAAGTTCAGTCCGACCGCGCTCGCCTGGCGGTGCGTCTCTTCCGCGCCGCGCGCGGTGACTTGCGCGAGGCCTTGAGCGACGCCGCCGGCGGCCGAAACGTGGTTGCGGCAGGCTTGTCGGCGGACATCGACTTCGCCGCGCGCCTGGACGTCTTGGACGTCGTGGGGCGGGTGGAGGGATCGGTGGTGCGTCGGGCGCGCGGCGACTGAGATGGCGCCCCGGGCGCCAGATCGATGCCGAAGACATCCGCGAGTTGGTCGTCGGCGAGGGTCTTGGCGCGCGATCCCGCGTCGCCGCGGGTGATCGCTTTGACGTCCCCCGCGCCGGCGATCAGTTCCAGGTGGTCCACGTTGCGCAATGTGAACAGCAGCTCGGGCTGCTCGTCGAGTCGCGCTCCCACGCCGTAGAGCGCCGCGGCGACGTGCTTGCACATGTCAGCCCAATCGGGACACGAGCAGCGCTTCTTGATTTGCACGGGCGTGGGGAACAGGCCGCGGTCTCGGCAGGTGACCACCTGCATGACGGATGCGGAGAGTTTGCCCTGGAGCAGCTCGATGACGGAGCTGACCTGCCCCGCGCAGCGGGCACAGAGGCTTTTCCACGGGGCCTTGGCAAGCGGTTGGATGTCGATCTCGACGGTGTAAAGCTCGGAGCCGGCGACCAGGGCGGTGACCTTGCCGGGCTGGATCTGGAGGTCGACGACCGACCCGTTGCGGACGTAGGAGCGTCCGCGGGGCAGGCGGTTCTCGTAGTCGCTGAAAGATTCGAGGTGGTCGCACCAGGCCTTGCCCCAGAAGGTGGAGGCGATGGTGCGGCCGTCGATCTCGACGGGGGAGATGACGCGACCCTTTTTCTTGAGCTTCTGGACCTCTCGGAGGGCGTTGGCGCGCTTCTGGGCGACGCTGACGTAAGGGCGATAGCTCCACCACATGGCGACAAATCCTCCGTGATTGTCAGGCGCTCGCGACGGCCCGGTGTACGTCAAGGGCGACGAAGTCGAGCAATTCCCGGTCGCTCATCTCGGTGAGCAGCTTTTCACCGCCGGACGGGTCATCGAGCAGCTCCCTGGCAAGGGCGACCTTGCCGTTGATCAGCTCGTCGATGCGGTCTTCCACGGTACCACGGCAGACGAACTTGTGCACGAATACGTTTTTTTTCTGACCGATGCGGAAGGCGCGGTCGGTCGCCTGGTTCTCGACGGCGGGGTTCCACCAGCGGTCGAAGTGGATGACGTGACTGGCGGCGGTGAGGTTGAGACCGGTGCCCCCGGCCTTGAGGGAGAGGACGAAGAACGGCGGCCCATCGTCGCACTGGAAGTCGGCGACGAGTTGCTGGCGCTTGGCGACGGCCGTCTGGCCGTGCAGGACCAGGCCGGGCCTGCCGAAGACGCCGGCGAGGAAATCGGCCAGCGGGGCGGTGATCTCGCGGAACTGGGTGAAGACCAGCGTCTTCTCCTGGCGCTGGGCCAGCTCCTCGCAGATCTCGCGCAGACGATGGAACTTTCCGCTGTGGGCGGGGTCGAAGTCGGCGTCGCCGAGCCACTGCGCCGGGTGGTTGCAGATCTGCTTGAGGCGCATGAGGAAGGCCAGGACGATGCCGCGGCGCTGGATGCCATCAACGGTCTTGAGGGTCTGGGCGAGCTCGCGGACCGACTGCTCGTAGAGGGCGGCCTGTCGCCTGGAGAGTGCGCAGAAGGCGCTGACCTCGGACTTCTCGGGCAGGTCGGCAATGATCGATTTGTCGGTCTTGAGGCGGCGAAGGATGTAGGGGCGGACCAGCGCGCGCAGCGGGCCGTACTGGTTGGCCTGGCGGCGGGCGAGTTCCTTCGCGAAGGTCGAGAAGGCCTTGGCGGAACCGAGCAGGCCCGGGTTGATGAAGTCGAAAAGCGACCAGAGGTCGCCCAGGCGGTTCTCGACCGGGGTGCCGGTGAGAGCGATGCGTCCGGCGGCGGTGAGGTCCTTGACGGCTTTGGTCTGCCGGGCGGTTGGGTTCTTGATGGCCTGGGCCTCGTCGAGGATGGCCAGGCGCCACTTGCGTTTTCGCAGGGTGTCGAGGCGGGTGAGCATGCCGTAGGTGGTGATGGCCAGGTCATGTCCGGCCAAGGCGGCATCGAGGTCGGCGTCGGCGGGGGCGGTCAAGTCCAGATCCGTTTCGGACGGGTGGGCGACCAGGGCGCGAAGGCTTGGCGCGAAGCGCGCCAACTCGGCTTTCCAGTTGGCGATCAGGGAGGCGGGGACGACCAGGAGACTGGGCGGGGCGGGCGTTGCTTTCGGGTGGGTCGAATCGTTCTTCAGGTGCAGGAGCAGGGCGATGACCTGGATGGTCTTGCCCAGGCCCATGTCGTCCGCCAGGCAGGCGCCCAGTCCAAGGCGCGTGAGGAATCGGAGCCAGTGGACGCCGGCCTGCTGGTACGGGCGGAGCGTGGCGTGGAGGCCCGGGATCGCGGCGTCATCTCCGTTCGGATCGCGCAACTGGAGCAGGGCCTGTTCGAGCCACTGCCCGGGGGCGATGCCGGTCCATTCGCGCGTGGGCGTGGGAAGGTCGGCGGCGGCGTCGCCGGGCAAGGCGGCGCCGGCGAGGAGGCGCATTCCCTGGTGGAAGGGGATGCCGCCGGCGCGGGCGTCGCGCTCGACCTCGCGCCAGTGCCGCAGCGCCTCGCGCAGCCTGTCGCGGTCGATCTCGACCCACTGCCCCTTGAGGCGGACCAGGCCGTTATCCGCGGCGAGGAGCGCGTCGAGCTCGGCGGGGGTGAGGGATTGGCCGTCAAGCGTGACGGCGAGGGAGAAGTCGAGCAGGGCGTCGAGGCCGAGCGTGGCGCCGCCGGCGTGTTCGCCGATGCGGACGCTGACCTGCGGGCGCGGGGGCCGGGCGGGTTTCCACCAGTCGGGGACGCGCACGATGATGCCGGCGTCTTCGAAAAGGGGCAGGTCCTGGAGGAAGCGGTGGGCCTGACGTGGCGTCCACGCGAGCGCGCGGTAGAGGTCGCCGGAATCGACCAGTTCCTTGGCCAGCGCGCTCTTTTCGGTGGCGGCGTGGATGGGAGAGAGCAGTGCGAGCAGGGCGGGGCGGTTTTTGGCGCCGGCATACTCCTGGAGGGCGCGGGCGATGGGCTGGTGTTGAACCCTGGCCTGGGCGGACAGGCCCGTGGCGTAAGTGGCGAGGAACGCGAAGGGATGCTGGTCGTCGCGCTTGTTCTCCGCCAGGTGAAAGGTGACGCGCCCGACGAGCCGCCAGAGGGGATTCTTGGCGCGCAGGTACGCCTGGGCGCCGCCGGGGAAATCACGGATCTGGGCGCGGACGAGCTGGTCGAGGGCGTCCCAGGTGTCGGCAAGGACCTCCTGGGTGAGGTATTCGAGGCCCTTGAACGGCGGCGCCTGGAGGACGAGAGCGGCCAGGTCGGGATCGGCCGGTGGCGGGACGGGTTGCGGCGGGGCGTCAGCCGCCACACCGGGCGTATGACAAAGCCGCGTCAGGTAATCGCGGGCGAGCTGCCGGGCGAAGGTGAAGTCGGGGGGAAGGGCGGCGTCGAGCTCGGCGGTGGCGAGGTGGAGAAAGCCGGCGGCCGGGCGCTGGGCGAAGGCGGCGCGGAGTCGTTTGCCGGCGGCGTCGGAGAGGGGGGCGGCGGGCGCGGTGGTGGCGTCGGGGTCCGTTGCGTCTTCGAGGAACCAGTGGCCGTGGGGGGAGAGGGCGAGGGTCAGAGGCATCGGGGCATTGTATGGGGTCCGCGTGTTTGGTGGCGCGGGTTGGCGTCAGTTCCAATCAGTGTACATTTTGATGACGTGCCCGCCATCGGGTTTGTCGAGCACTTCGACGATCAAGAAATCGCCGACGGGAGACCAACATCGCAGTGCCTGGTTGGGCTTCTCCTGGCCAGTCCAGGTCTTGACGTGCCCGGTGTATTGGGGGTTTGACAGTTCGGCACGATGCGGTTCCCACACGGGGGGAGGCGGTGTCCGACCGCGGTATCTCGACCCGCTCGTATAGGCCCACGCTCCGCCATGGGATGTCACTGTTAAGCCCGCGAGAAACGGGGCAAGGTCCGCATGGTCTATCTCAAACCAGGTGATCGCCGCGCGATCATCGAAACGCGTCAGCGCGTCGCCGCGGCACTGAATGTTGTGTGCAGACCACGGAAGGCGCATCCCGTGTTCCAGTTCCGCGCGCAGGCGCGTGTCGCTGGTGGCCACGAACGCCGAGGTCGCACTGAAAGCGATGAGCCCCAGGGCGGCGCGGCGAAGTCCTCCGCAACGTCGACCGGCGAGAAGTCGGCGCGTTTGCACCACCGGCCCGACGAGCGCGCCAAGGTAGACCGAAATCGGAAGCCGGAAGACGCCCCAAGCGGGGATCAGGCGGCATAAGAGCAACGAGGCGAGCAGACCACAGCATGCGCCCCAAGTTAAACCGCAAATGCTGACGCGGACGGCGCGCGACACGATCGACGGTGCCGGGCGGCGCACCGGAGAGACGTAGTCCAACACCGCGGTTGATTCGTCAGGTTTATCCATTCCGAAACCCTATTCGCGTGTCATCATCGTCGGCGGTAATGGTATCCCTTGCCGTCTGCCGCTCGCCATAGTCGAAGGGGGGGAAGAGGGGGCATGGAATTGGTGGGCTGATTATACAAAGTGTTACGGGAGGGGCCCAGCCGCCGTCGCGGCGCCCGCGCATTCGCGACGCGCGTGGGATCCGTTAGGATTTGCACCATGGCGAGCGCGCGCGGAAAACGAACCAGCCGATACGCGGCGAAGCTCCTGTTCCAGTTTCGCGTGGTTACGGGCGGCCGATCGAACAAACGCAGGTTGTGCGAGGAGCGGATCGTGCTCGTGAACGCGACCACGGCCCGCATTGCGCTTGCCACTGCCAAGCGCCGCGGCGCCGCGGCGGTTCTCCACTATCAAAACCCCGAGGGAGACGACGTCCACTTCGAGTTCGTCGGCGTGCTCGACCTGATCCATCTTGGGCTCGAATGCGAGCCGGGCGAGGTCTGGTGGGAGATGCGGCACGCGTTGATGCCGTCGGAGCGCAGGAAGCGGATCATCCCGTCGGACCGGGAGCTGTTGTCGGGTATCATCGACGGGCGATGAACAACGGGCGGTTGGAATGTCTTCCCCGACGGCGTTACTGGCGACATTGGCGGAGGCCTGGGACGCCTCACCATTGCCGCGGCGGGATCGCAGGCTGGGCGAGGCGGCGGCACCGGTCGGGCCCCTGGTGGGCGTACGCTACTATCTGGGAATCCTTCTGGGCCGGAACCTGTTTCGATTGACTGACAGGGAAGTTTCCGACGTGCTGGTGTCTTTCGTGGCACCCTTCACATCGGAGCGCGGAGCGAGGCTGCTCGTTGCCGATGGAATGCAGGGATGGTCCGTTGCGGCGTTACTGCTGCGCAATCGCGTTGACGGACACTCGCGTGGGGTGCTAAGGCGATACGCGACGCAGGTCCGGGCGATTGAAGTGTTCTTGACTGACCCAACGATTGGAACCGCTGCCCTTGCCGAGGCGGTGGGCACGACTGAGAAACAGTTGGCGAGAATGGCGTATCTGAACCAGCTGCGGGCGATCAATGCACGTCTCGCAGTGGAGGGTTGAATCGAAGGCCGGCCGGCCCGGCCCCTGAAGCGGGCCTCGCCTTGGTGATCGGGCGTGGTCATCGTTGGGGCACGGGCCTATGATGCGGGCGTTGAGCGCGTCAACTGTCCATCGCCGGCGGGTGGTGATTACCGGGATTGGCGCGGTCAGTCCGAACGGGATCGGGGCGGAAAACTTCGGGCGTGCGTGCATCGAGGGGCGCAGCGGGGTGGTGCGGCTGCAGGGGATCGATACCACGGGTTTGAAATCGTCGGTGGCGGCGCAGGTGCTGGATTTCGATCCGGCGAGCGTCATGGATCCGGTGGAACTCCGGCGGGTGCCGCGGATGGTGCCGATGGCACTGGCGGCATCCCGAGAGGCGTTGACGATGGCGCGGATCGAACTCGCGGCCGATGATGTCGAGCGGCAGCGCGAGATCGGCGTGTCGCTGGGGACCGGCGGCGGGGGGCTGGCGTTCGTCGAGGAGCAGTACCGCACGTTCTTTACCGAGGGCAAGGGGTCGCTCTTCTCAATCACGGCGGGGACGCACGGGAATCTGTCGAGCGAGCTGTCGATCGCGCTGCGATTGCGGGGGCCGAGCCACGTCCTTTCGACCGGGTGCGCCAGCAGCACCGATGCGATCGGCTACGCGGCGATGCTGGTCCGAAACGGCATGGTGCCGATGATGCTCGCGGGCGGGGCGGACGCGCCGGTGTCGCAGGGGATTTTGACGGCGTTCGAGAAGATGCGGGTGGTCAGCACGCGGCGGTCGGATGACCCGCGGCAGGCGTCGCGGCCGTTCTCCGCCGACCGCGACGGCTTCGTGCTGGGCGAGGGGGCGTGGATGTTCGTGCTGGAGGAACTGGAGCGCGCGCGGAGCAGAGGAGCGACGATCCTGGCGGAGGTGGCGGGGTACGCCTCGACGTGCGACGCCTATCACCGCGTGCAGATCGCGCCGCAGACCGTCGAGCCGGTGCGGGCGATCGAATTGGCGCTGGCGGAGGCGGGCGTCGCGAAGGACGAGGTCGGCTACGTCAACCTGCACGGCACGAGCACGGAACTGAACGACCGGATGGAGACGGCGGCGCTCAAGCGGTGTTTCGGCGAGCGCGCGCATCGCATCCCGACGAGCAGCACGAAATCGATGATCGGCCACCCGCAGGGGGCGTGCGGGGCCGCCGGCATCGCGGCGACGGTGCTCGGGATGCGCATGGGGTGGGTGCACCCGACGATCAACCTGGCAAACCCGGATCCGGAGTGCGACCTGGATTATGTGGCGAACGTGGGGCGGCGGGCGGCGGTGGAGGTGGCGGTGTGTAATTGCATTGCGTTTGGGAGTAAGAACAGCGTGATTGTAGTGAAGCGCGGGTAATTGGTGCCCGTCGGTCCGGGTGCCATGCCGGGTGCCATGCTCACGCCCGCCCGCACTGCTCCCTGCCATCCGCATGTGCGCCGACCCGGGCGTGGGCATGCCAGGTGGGCGCGTCGTTCCGCGCACCATCGGCATGCCCACCCGAGCCGGGGGCGCGGCTTGGCGAAACGCACCGGTGGCGGCTCGTGAGGGCATGGCACCCGGTGGGTCGGCCGAAATCGATCGGCGCCAGCGCCCGTTACGACGATCCCATATATTCCGATTAACGGACACGGGCGGGCCGCCCGTGCCACCTCATTAGAGCGATACCGCCTCCTCGGACCAGATCATGAACTCGCGGTGGCCGTTTTGTTCGGCTTTGACCGGTTGGCCGCTGGCGGTGGCGAGGATCAGGTCGAAGAGTTGTTGGCCGACCGTCTGGACGGGGACGTGGTCATCGAGGATGGGGGCGGCGCTGAGGTCGATGTCGCCGGGCATGCGGCGGTGGAGATTGGCGTTCGAGGCGATCTTGATCACCGGGGCGATCGCGTTGCCGATGCCGGTGCCGCGGCCGGTGGTGAAGCAGACGATCTGGCACCCGCTGGCGACCAGCGCGGGCGTGCTCTCCTGGTCGTAGCTGGGACAGTAGAGGAGGTGGAGGCCGGTTTTTCGGGGGGCGGAAGACGAGGATGGAGGATGGAGGATGGAAGATGGATGGTGGTCCCAGACGGATTGGGCGTAGTCGAGGACACCCTCGACGGGCGCGGTGCCGGATTTGGCGAGGGCGCCCAGGGATTTGATGGTGATGTTGAGAAGGCCGCCTTCCTTGTTGCCGGGGGAGGGGTTTTCGGCCATCGAACCGCCGACGCGGGCGACGTATTTGCGGAAGCGCTCCATGGCTTGGAAGACCTGGCGTGCGACATCGCGGTCGCGGGCGCGGGCGGCGAAGAGGTGTTCGGCGCCGAAGAACTCGGGGATCTCGGTGATGATGGTCGTGCCGCCGGCGCGGACCAGAAGGTCCGAGGCGACGCCCAGGGCGGGGTTGGCGGAGAGGCCGGAGAACGCGTCGGAGCCGCCGCACTTGAGGCCGACGACCAACTCGCCGGCGTCGCACTCGGTGCGGGCGCTGTCGTTGGCTGCGTCGAGGAGCTGCGGGAGCAGTTCGAGGCCACGTTTAATGGTGCCGAGCGTGCCGCCGGAGGATTGCACGCTCAGGGTGAGGACGGGTTTTCCGTGGCGTTGTCCGAAATCGATGAGGGAGGCGCCGCGGGCGCGGGACGCGGTCGTGCCCTGTTGCGCGAGCGTGACGTATTTGCCGACGGCGTCGAGGTTGGTCTTCTCGCAGCCCAGCTCGATGACGAGAACGGCACCAACGTTGGGGTGTTCGATGTAGCGGCCAAGCATGCGCATTGAGGCTTCGACGACGCCCATGAGCTGGTCTGGGGTGCGGGCGGTCGGCTCGTAGTCGGGGCAGCCGCAGCCGCGGGTGTGGGGGATGGCGGTCACGCCGTCCACGTTGGGGTACTTGTCGCGAGAGTAGACGCCGGTCAGTTCGGCCTGGAGGGCGATGGTGGCGGCCTCGTGACTGGAGCACATGCTGGTGGGGACGACCAGGACCCAGTTGCGGACGCCGACGCGGCCATCGGGTCGTCGATAACCCATGAACGTCGGGCGCGGGCCTTGCCACGGGGGGAGGCCGGGCGTCTGAAGTTCGAGCGATTCGGCGTCCACGTGGGGAACCTGGTTGTCGGCGGTGTCGGCGTTCACAGGGTCGCCGGGAAGGAGGCCCCTGGAGAGGGCGAAGGGTTGGCCGTACTGGTGGATCCATGCGCCGGCGGGGACGGGGCGGAGGGCGAAGCGGTGCCCCGCGGGGATGTCGGCCGTGAGGGTGATCGGACCGAAGCGATCGGAAGCAAGGCTCGTGCCGGCGGGAAGGGGTTCGCGGGCGACGGCGACATCGTCGAGGTCGGGGTGGACGACGACGGCGCAGTCGTCGAGGGCGCGCGGAGTCGAATGAGTCATCGGCGGGCAATTTTATCAGGACCGATCGAAAGAGCAGGGGTATGCGGCGGGGTGCATGTGTAGGGTCGGAATAACCGGTACGGCTTACCGTACTCCCGCAGGTCGATTCGAGGAAATACTTTCTCGCCTTTGCCCATAACGTATTGGATGTTTCAGCACACGATTTTGACGAAAAAGGGGCCTGGCGCACCGGAAGGTCGCGCGAGTAACCGAGCGAGTGAGAGAGGTGTGCGATGAGTGATCTCGCGTTTGTCGTTCCCGCGGGGCCGTCGCCGTCGCCGTCGGCGTCCCCGGCGGAGGATCTGGAGGTCGCTGTCCTGGAGGGAGGCGAGACGATCGGGGCGGTACACGTGTTGCGGTGCGACGAGCGGCGCGTGGAGCTGCGCACGCCGGGCGAGCTGGGCCTGGGGCGGGCGCTGGTGGGGCTGGTGCCGATCGTCTGGTGCGTGGCGGCGTGGGTGCTCTGCCTGCGCGAGCACCTGCTGGCGGAACGATTGCGAGGTTGCCTGGCACTGTCACTGATGGCGACGGTGAGCCTCACGTTGATGATCTCGTCGCTGGGCGTCGTCTGGCGGTTTGACGGCCGCCGCCGGACGATGTCCCGGCGCGTGGGGCTGATGGGTCGGACGCACAACGCGCGTCGTCTGGCGGGGTTGCGGGTGGAATCGACGCGCACGCTGACGGACGTGGAGCTGCGCATGATCCTCGTGGACGCGACGGGGCAGGAGCAGTACGAGATCGCGGCGTGGAACCGGCGGGAGATCGACCGGGGGCAGGTGGACGCGCTGGCGGGCGCGATCCGGCGGACGATGGGTTGGGATCAGGCTTAACAGGTCGCGTGCGCGCACGTGCGTGACCCGGGGGTCCTGCCCGTGGACGGGGCGCCGGGCATTGCGAAGGAATGGCGTTTGCGATGCCGCGCGGCGCTTACTGGACACGGGCAGGATGCCCGGGCCACGCGTTCCCGCACCTGGTCTCTCGCCCCGCGACTGAACGACGGCCGGGCACCGGGGTAAGTGGTAAGAGGGAGGTGCCGCATGCGCACGGTCCTACGTTTCCCGCTCGCCTTCCTCATTGCCTTCGCCCCCATCGCCCGCGCGGCCGCGCAGCACTACGATGCCTATGACTACGCCGAGCCAGGGAAAGAGTATCGTCTGGTGATCCCGAAGCGTCTGACGACGGTGCGGGGAATCCTGGTCGTCTGCAATTACGCGGGCGGCGACTCACGCGACTACTACACGCAAAACTGGTACGGCATGTTCCTGGACACGCATGGTTTCGCGTTCCTCGGCTCCAAAGGCAACAACTCGCACGTCGCAAGCTACCAGGCATTTCTGCGCGCCGTGAAACAGTTCGGCATCGACTCCCATCATCCCGAGCTGGTCAACGCGCCGTATGCCACCACCGGCTTCTCCGCGGGCGGAGGGTTCGCCAGCACCCTGCTGACCAGAGACCCCGACAGGGTGATCGCGTCTGCCCCCGTCGGCGCTCGCATCAATTTCGACGTGTTCAAAGCGCCCGACGCGCCCACGGCTGCCCACCTTGGCGTCCCGACATGCCTCATCACGGGCGAGAAGGAAAATTCCGCCAAAGTTGTTGATCCGGTATTCATACCCTATCGCCCGCACGGCGCGCTCTACAGTTGGATGGCGGTGCAGGGCATCGGCCACGAAATGAGGGGGCAGGAAGTGCTGGCGATGCCCGTGCTCGATGCCGCGGTGCGCGCTCGCTATCCCCGTGACGGCGATGTGCGCAAGGGCCCGATCAAGTTAAACGCCATTGATCCCGCAAGCGGCTGGGTGGCCGATCACACCACGTGGAAGGGCGGCCTGACCCGCATCGTGCCGGCGAAACGATTCAACGGGGACTTCGGGCATTCGAGTTGGCTGCAGAACGAAGACCTCGCCTTCATCTACCGGGCTTATTCCACGTACGACAGGCCGCTGGTCATCACGTCGCCGCGCTCGGGTATGCCCGGGGGCGCGGAACAATGTGATGCCGGGTCGGACGTTCCCATCCTCGTCGATGCCGGCCAGTTCCCGGAGTGGAACAAACTGGCGTTCTACGATGGCGCGACGAAACTCGGCGAGATCACCCAAGGTGTACCGAAGTTCACCGCGAAGAATCTTACGCCAGGCTACCACGTCTTCTCCGTGCTCGGCACGGATGCCCGGGGAAACCTGCGCACGTCCAACCCGGTGCTGGTCGTGGTTTGGGAGCCTCGCACCACAGTTCACGATCAGAGTCCGTAGACGATCAGGCCGATCAGGGCGGAGGCGGCGATCAGCCAGGTGGGGTTGAGCTTCGTCACGATCAGGATGAGCAGGGCCAGGGCGAAGACCGCGACGCCGAGCCTTTCGACATGGCCGGCCGGGTTCCACATCACGGATCGGGCGAACCAGATCGAGACGACCAGGATGAGGGAGACGACGGCGGCGTTCATGCCGTCCAGGGCGCCGCGCGCCAGGCGGTTGGCGCGGAGGCGCGGGAGGACCGGGCCCAGGATCGCCACGAAACAGAAGGAGGGGAGGAAGATCGCGGTCGTGGCAACCACACCTCCCAGGATGCCCCCGCCCGTGCCCCCGCCGAAATTGCGGGCGGACAAGAGGTAGCCGATGAAGGTGGCTGCGGTGAGCAGGGGGCCGGGCGTGACCTGTCCGACGGCGATCGCGTCGAGGAGTTCCTGCTCGGTCAGCCAGCGATGCTGTTCGACCAGGCCGCTGTGCAGGAAGCTGGCGAGGACGTAGCCGCTGCCGAAGAGGGTCGCGCCGACCTTGAGGAAGAAGAGAGCCATCGTTGTGAGCTGGACGGTGAACGTTGCCGGCGCGAGGGACAGCGGCAGGACGAAGAAGCTCGTGCGGCGCAGGTCGGGATGAGGGGATGAGGGGGTGAGGGGATGAGGGGAGGGAGTGGCGGCGGCGGGCGCTGGGCGGGCGGCGGCGCGGATCAGGCCGGCGAGGGCGGCGGCGGCGAGGATGATCAGCTCGGGCTGGGGGATGTGGTAGTGTTGCAATAAAACCGCAGAGGCGAGGGAGAGGAGGGCGATGGCGGTGGTGAAGGGGTCGCGGACGCCGGTTTTTGCGAAGCGGCCCATCGCGACGACGACGATCGCGACCATGCAGGCCTTGATGCCGACCAGGGCGTGACCGACGCCAGGCTTTGCGCCGAAGGCGACGTAGGCCCACGCGATCGGGAGGATGATGAGCATCGCCGGGACGATGAAGCAGACGCCGGCGGCGACCAGGCCCCGCCAGCCGGCGCGGAGATAGCCCACGTGAATCGCGAGCTCGGTGGAGTTGGGGCCGGGGATGAAGTTGACGGCGGAGACGATGTCCAGGAAGTGCTGCCGGTCGAGCCAGTTTCGGCGGTGGACGACCTCTTCCTCGATGAGGGCGACGTGCGCCGCGGGGCCGCCGAACGCGGTGAAGCCGAGCCTGAGGAAGAGGCGCGCGACCTCGGCGACCCGATGTGGCGATTGGGGACTGGTCTCGGGCGGCGGCATTGCCCGGGGACTGTCGAGGGGCGGTGGCGCGGCGTCAAGGTTTCGTGGTCTGCGAAACCGCAAGCGACGTTAGAGATCGCGCGGCGAAGTTCGCGCACGCAACATCAATCGCGCGTCGGATCATTTTGCCTGGAATCCGTTGTTGCCTGCCTGGCGGTTGGTGACGCCGAACTCGGTCGCGGCCTTGGGGTTCTGCTCGAGCGTGGCGAGTTGGGCGGCGACGTCCGGCAGCAGGTCCTTGCGCTGCTCCTCGGTGGCGGTCGGGCCGTCGAAGAGCGTCTTGCCGTCGGCCTGGGAGAAGGCGAAGGCGTAGGTGATGCGGCCATTCTCGTAGCGGGCGATCAGGAGGATGTCCTTCTCGATGGAGGTCAGGAAGCGGGCGCGGGCGGCGGCGGCAGGGGGGACCATGCCGACGCCGTAGACCTTGTTACCGGCGACGACGCCGGGCGGGGCGATTGCGGGACCGCCAAAGCCAACACCGGCGGTGCTGACACCGCCACCGCCACCGCCACCGCCGCCACCACCGGCACCGAGAATCACGGCGCCGTTGCCGGCGACGGTGGTGAATCGCAGGGGGCCACCGGCCTCGGCCTTCTTGAGCTTGTCGCCCAGGCCCTCGGGCAGCGCCTTGCGCTGCTCGTCGGTCTCGACGGGGCCGTTGAACAGTTCCTTGCCGGCGCGGTCCCTGGCGACCATGTTGACGGCGCGCCCGTCCTTCACGTCGAGGTTGAGCGTGGCCTGAGCGTCGGACCAGACGATCTGGTTCTTGCCATCGATGTTGGCGAGGGCGATCACGCCGCCGCCGCCACCGAAGGCGTCGGCGGGCGGCTGGGGGGCGACGTTCAGCTTTCCGTCGGGGGTGAAATCCCAGAGGACGACGTCGCCGTTGCGGGCCAGGTTGGGATCCGGGACGGCGAGGCCCACCTCGGGCGTGACCTCGACGTCCACCTCCTGCTGCTCCAACTCAATGCTGACCGTGATTGTCGCGCCCTGGCGGAGGATCGTGAGCTTGACGTCGTCGCTTTGTTTTTTCATGCGGACGAGGGTGCGCAATTGCTCCGGGTTGGTCAGGAGCTGGTCGTCGAAGCGAGTGATGAGGTCGTACTGCTTGATGCCGGACTTCTCGGCGGGGCTGTTCGCTACGACGTAATCGACGACCAGGCCCATGCCAGGGGACAGCTTCATTTGGCTGGCGAGGACGGGCGGCGTCTCGGAGGTGGCGACGCCAATGTAGGCGACCTTTTCCTTGCGGGTGGCCCGTTGGTTGGCGCGGAGCCAGTTCTGCAGTTGCTGTTGCTGCTGGGCATTTCCGGCGCGCCCACCGGCGGCGGTGCGGTGATAGTCGAGCATCGCGCGGTCGTAGGCGCGCTGCCTGTCCTGGACCGCGCGGGCGCGTTCGGCGGCGGCGGCGGCGCGTTCGGCTTCGACCTTGGCGCGGACGACGTCTTCGAGCTGACGGGCATCGGCGTCGTTCTTAGCCGCAGCGGCGTTCGCCGCGGGATTGGGCTGGGCGGCGGCGCCGGGCAGCGCGGCGGGCGCCGGTTCGGCCGCCGGGGTTGCGGGCGGGGCAGTGGCGGCGCCGGGTTGCTGTTGGGCGGTCGCCGCGCTTGTCAGGATCGTTACCAGCGTGAACGTCAATGATTTTCGCCACATGTTCGTGTCCCTCGTCGTGTGTTCGCGTTCGATGTTGGTTCATTCCCGCAGTCCCCGCCGCCTTCGTGCTAACGTAAGCGCGGCGCAGGCGGCGGCGCGGCGGCGGGGGCGCCACCGACACCGCCGGCGGCGGCCGGCTTGGGCGCGCCACCCAGCTCCTGGGCCATGTCGGGTTGGCCGCAGAGCATCTGGAATTCCTCGGCGACCTCGGCGGGGACGCTCTTGCGGTCCTCTTCCTTGGCGACCGGACCGTCGAAGACCGTGTGACCATCCTTCTTCGAGAGCGCCAGGAGATAGGTGGGATTGCGGCCGGACATCCGCATGATCAGGATGTGATCATCGTCCTGCCAGCGGACGACCTTGCCGCCGGCCGCACGCGCGGTGACGTTGACCCCGGGAGCGAAACGGAGCCGTACGGGCTGGGCGGTTGCCGCGCCCATGGCCTTTTTCATCTTGTCGCGGAGCTCGGGGCGGGCCTTGTAGAGCGACTCGAGCAGTTCCGGGCCGCCGGTGTAGATCTGTTTCCCCGTGGGCTGGTCGGTGACGATAATGTTGGTGGTGTTGCCGTTGGCGCGTTCGATGGCGATCGAGACCTCGCCGTCGGCCCATTCGGTCTTCTGCTTGCCGTCGAGGGTGCGGACCATGACCCGGTCAGCGGCGATCCCGGCGAGCCCTTGGGCCACCAGGCCCTGCTGGTTGGGTGTGAACTCGACGATGGCCGGATCGTCCTGCGTCAGGCGAACGGTGTTGAGCCTGCCGGGCAATGCCATCTGGGGCATTTTGGGAGTGAAGTTGCCGGCCATCGGCTGGGGCCAGGCGCCGACCTCGATCTCCTTTTCTTCCAGCGTCGCCTTGATCGGCTGGCGCTCGCCCTGGCGGAGGATCGAAAGGGTGATCGCGTCGCCGCTCTTCTTGCTGCGAACCAGGGCGTTGAGCTGTTCGGTATTGACCAGCCACTGGTCGTCGAGCTTCTCGAGCACGTCGTGCTGTTTGACGCCCGCCTTTTCGGCGGCGGTGCCGGTCTCGACCGCATCGACGCTCAGGCCGACGCCCACGGGCATCTTAAGCTGCTCGCGGATGGCGGGCGCGGCGGGGGAGGTGAAGACGCCGAGATAGGTGACCTTTTCCTTCTTCGCCGGCTGTACGGGCTTGGGGACGAAACCCCCGGTGATGGGCGGCGCGCCACCGCCGGGGGCGGCATTTGCGGGGTTGGCGATGCGGCGAGGGCGCGGGGTGGGCGCGACGGGCGCCACATCTGCGCCGGGGGGCTGGGCGGCCTGGGCGACCAGGAGGTGCTCGACCGCACGGTCGGTGGCGCCGGCTTGCTCGCCGGCGGCGATGCGGTTGAGTTCGGCGCGGGTCGCGGGGCGGCCGGCGAGGTCGATGGCGAGGCGGTTGGCGCGCACCAGCGTGTCCACGTCACGGGTGATGCTGGCGGCGGGGTCGTCGGGCCTGGCGGTGGCCGGCTGGTCGGGCGCCTGGGCCCAGGCCGACACCGCGATCGCCCCCATCATTGCCGTTCGGATCATCCATCGTGTCATCGCTCACCTCGTTGTTCGCGGATCGTCGGGGAGATTTTTCGTCCTGTTCCGGCGCGGGCGTACATATATTGGCGAAACGGTATGGCGGCGGGGCGGCGTCGCGCCCCGTGGCCGCCGTTGTGATCGACGTGAACGCGCTGGGCACGGCTGCGGCTATCGTCGTGCGTCGTGCGTCGTGCGTCGTGCGTCGTACGTCTTACGTCCGCCAGGCGTCTGGTCCTCAAGCGCCTAATCCGTCTGCATCCCGATCAGGAAGATCTGCTGGCGGGGCAGGGTGGTGCGGACGACGGCGTTGTCCTTCGCGTCGTACCACTCGACCTGTTCGACCACTTTTCTTCGAAACTGTCGGACGGGTTGATCGTCTACCACCGCGGTGCCGCCGTCGATCATACCGGACCACGTCGCCGTCTGGACGACCGGGATCGGCTGCTCCGGGGTGGAGTCGGGGACGATGACGACCGGTGGATTCGTCGGCCGGTGCCAGAAAACGGCGAACGCCAGCAGCAGTCCGGCGGCGACCGCCGTGCCGGCTGACAGCCACATCCGCCCGTGGCGCCGGGGCTTGACGATCTCCTTGCGGAATGCCGCCATCGCGCGGCCGCGCTGACCGTCCAGGCACGCGCGAAAATGCCGGTCCAACAGCTCGTCGATCAGATCCTGGTCCAACTGCTCGTCGTTCATGCGCCGTTCACCTCGAACACCAGTTTTTCCTTCATCGCCTGCCGTCCCCGCATGAGCCTCATATCGACCGCCGCCGGCGACAGGCCGAGCAGCTCTCCGATCTCCCGGCTGGACAGGCTGTCATAGTACCGCAGGACCATGGCGGAGCGGGTGGTCTCGTCGAGCAGCGCCAGGGCGGCGGCGATCTGCTCGCCCAGCTCGCGTCGGCCGATCTCGTCGGCGGGCTCGGTCGCCTTGCCGTCGGCCTCGCCGCGCGCCTCCTCGATCCCGCAGACCGCCAGTCGCTTGCGCCGCTTCTGATCGACGCAGAGGTTTCGGACGATCCCGCACAGCCAGGAGGCGAAACTGCCCGCGGACGCCAAACCGTCCAGCCGCCGCCACGCCTTGACGAACGCCTCCTGCACGACATCACCGGCGAGCTGCGCATCGTGCAGGACGCCATAGGCGACGCCCAACGCCAGCCGTTCGTGCCGGCGGATGAGCTCTTCGAACGCGGAACCGTCGCCGCGTCGGGCTCGCGACACCAAGTCCACCACGGCCAGTTCCACCAGTCCTGCCACAGTTCCTTCCATCCATCAGACGACCCGCCGCGGGCGATCCTAACACGGCCGCGACGCGAGGGGCCGGTAACAAACGAGAAATGTCCGGCGGGCGGATGGGCGTGACGGAGCGGCGTCCGTCTATAGACATCACCTGCTCCAGGTGAGTTCCCCGAATTGATTTGGCGGCTTACAAAATCGGCGTCGGACTGGGGGACTTCCCTGCGCGCAAGGGACGACGCTCACCGCCGCCCTCGCACTCGGGCTCGAAGGGCTCATGATCGCCCTGCCACGAGCGGACGGAATGAATCGAACGAATGCCGAGTAGTATTTGTTGTTCCCCAGGTGACCGATCGCTCGAAGAGCGTGCAGCGCCTAAAGCCCCCGCCCCGCCACCTCCACCGCCTTCAACAACGCCTTCGCCTTGTTCATCGTCTCCTCCCACTCGCTCGCCGGCACCGAGTCGGCCACGATACCGGCGCCGGCCTGCACGTCGTACACCCCGCCCGCCTGCCACACGATCGTCCGCAGCGCGATGCAGGTGTCCATGTTGCCCGCGAAGTCCAGGTACCCTACGGCCCCGCCGTAGGGCCCGCGGCGGGTCGGCTCCAGCTCGTCGATGATCTGCATCGCACGGATCTTGGGCGCGCCGCTCACCGTCCCCACCGGCAGCGACACCCGCAGCGCGTCCATCGCCGTCTTGCCCGGGGCCAGTCGTCCGACCACGTTCGACGTGATGTGCATGACGTGGCTGTACCGCTCGACCACCATGCAGTCGGTGACCTTCACGCTCCCGATCACGCTTACCCGTCCCACGTCGTTGCGGTGCAGGTCGACCAGCATGATGTGCTCGGCGCGCTCCTTCGGGTCCGCCAGGAGTTCAACCTCGAGCGCCTTGTCCTCGGCCTCGGTCGCCCCGCGTCGCCGCGTGCCCGCCAGGGGTCGGCTGGTGACCTCGCCGTCCATCACGCGGCAGAGGATCTCCGGGCTGGCGCCGATCAGCGTGCACTGGGGACTCTTCAGGTAAAACATGAATGGCGAAGGGTTGATCACCCGCAATGCCCGGTAGACGTCGAACGGGTCCGCCTGGCTCCGCACGCGAAGCCGCTGGCTGGGCACGAACTGGAAGATGTCGCCTGCCTTGATGTATTCCTTGCCCCGCGTCACCGCCTCTTCGAACTGCGGCCGAGTCATGTTGCTCTCGAACGCCAGCGTGACCGCGCCCGAGGTGTCGATCTCCCCCGATTCCCCCGCCACCGGTTTCTGGAGCTTAGCCACCAGCCCGTCGATCCGGACACACGCATCCCGATACGCCGCATCAATTGAATCTTCTCGCTTCTCGCTTCTCGCTTCTGACTTCTCAATCTCCGCGTTCGCGACGATCTTGATCGTCTTGTCCAGGTGATCGAAGATCACCAGCTCGCCGTACATGCCGAACATCAGGTCCGGCAGGCCGCGGTCGTCGGCAGGGGGGCGGGTGAGCTTCTCCCCCTCGTAATAGCGGATCGTGTCGTAACCCGCGAAGCCGACCAGACCGCCCGTGAAATTGGGCAGCCGCTTGTCGTGATGATAGCGTTTCGCCGGTAGCAACCGCTCCATCACCGCCAGCGGGTCCGGCGCGTCCACGTTCGTGACGGATCGCTCCGGCACGAGCTGTTCAATCGTCCCCTTGCCGTCCTTGACCTGGTAGACGAACCGCGGCGACGTCGCGATGAAGCTGTACCGCCCGATCCGCTCGATCCCCACGACGCTCTCGAGCAAAAACGCGTGCGACGCGTCCCCGCCGAGCAATTCGAACGCCGTCACGGGCGTCAACCGGTCCGCCAGGAGTTGACGCCAGACCGGGATGACCTGCGCCCCAGCGGTCACCGCGCGTCTGAACTCCTCAAGGTCCGGGAAATACTTCGCCATATGGAAAAGGTATGAGCGCGGACTCCAAACGTCAAAACGCGCACCGAATCGCACGTCTTGCAATCCGCAATCCGCAATCCACAATCCGCAATTCGTAATGCCCTTCGAGATCTCCACCACGCGCGAGTTCGCCGCGGCCCATGCGCTGCGGCTTTACGACGGCTCCCTCGAGCCGTTGCACGGCCACAACTGGCGCGTGCGCGTGAGCGTCGCCGCGCCCGCGCTCGACCCGATCGGCGTGGTCATGGACTTCCACGAGCTCGAGCGACTGGTCGATGGGATCGTCGGCCCGTTCCACAATCACCATCTCAACGATCTCCCGCCATTCTCGGACGGTGCGCTCAACCCGTCAGCGGAGAACGTCGCCTTTCACGTCGGCCGATCGCTGACGCCTCTGCTCCCACCGGCGGTGCGGCTGATCCGCGTGGAGGTATGGGAAACATCGGCCAATCGCGCAACGTACATCCCTTGACGGGGGGCGAGGAACGGGTCTGTTGGATACCCGGGTGCGCGCCGTGTTCACATTGACGCTGAAATTCGGCCGAAATACCATCTAGCGGGCCCCGTAACTGCGCGGTCCCCGTGTCGTTCGTATTGCGACCCGCACGCCCCTGCTGGCAAGGATTGGCGACAATATGAAGTGCGACAACTGCAACAAGCCGGCGACCGTTCACCTGACCGAGATCCGTAACGGCAAGAAGATCGAAAAGCATCTCTGCGAACAGTGCGCCGCCGCCTCCGAGGGCCTGCCGGTCAAGGCTCATACCCCCATCAACGAGCTGCTCACCAACTTCGTCATGGCCCACTCCGGCCTGCAGAAGGAGATGGGAACCACCTGCGAGCACTGCGGCATCACCTGGGCCGAGTTCCGCCAGCACGGCCTCTTCGGCTGTGAGCACGATTACGATCTTTTCGAGAAGGATCTGACCCCGTTGCTCCAGCGGGCCCACGAGGGGGCTACCCATCACACCGGCAAGGTCCCCACCCGGGCCGGCGCCGCCACCGGCGGGGTCCCCAAGAAGCGCAAGACCATCGACGCGAGCAAGCTCAAAAAGGAGCTCCAGCGGGCGATCGAAAACGAGGATTACGAACGCGCCGCCCAACTCCGAGACGCCATCAAGGAAGCCGAAGGATGAACCAGTTGCCGCCGGCGTGAGATCCGCGTGACAGGCAACCGAACCACTGGCAACTGGCAACTATGAAGCTCAACGACCTGACAACCCGTGCCGGCGAGTGGCTCCGCGGAAGCGGACCGATGTCCGAGATCGTCATCTCCTCGCGCATCCGACTGGCGCGGAACCTCGCGGGGCACCGCTTCCTCGCCCGCGCCAGCCGCTCCGAGCGCAACGCCCTGGTCAAGCAGATCAGCACCGTTCTCCTGGACAACCCGGTCGCCGCCAACTCCTTCTACGTTAACCTGGACGATGCCCCCGAGATTGACCGTAACCTGTTGGTCGAACGCCATTTGATCTCCAAGCAGCACGCCTCCTCCGAGGGGGCCCGCGGGGTCTGCATCGGCGGGGACGAGACCGTCTCCATCATGGTCAACGAGGAGGACCACCTCCGCATGCAGGTCCTCCGATCCGGCCTGCAGCTCGAGGAGGCATGGAGCCAGATCAATTCGATCGATGACCAGCTCGAAACCCGCCTGAACTTCTCCTTCCACCCCCGCTTCGGCTACCTGACCGCCTGCCCGACCAATGTCGGCACCGGGATCCGTGTGTCGGTCATGCTGCATCTGCCGGCGCTTAAGCTCACCGGCGAGATCGAGAAGGTCTTCCGGGCGGCCAAGGACATGAAACTGGCCGTCCGCGGGCTTTACGGCGAAGGGACCGAGGCGACCGGAGATTTTTATCAG
>DATBFY010000056.1:0-3475 GCA_036558265.1 Tepidisphaeraceae bacterium
GCCGGGGTTCGGATCGTGCAGGAATACGAGCCTTTTCACGGCCGGGCCGGCGTGAGCGGTTCCATGAACCGCCTCTACGCCGACCTGCACGTCGACTGCAGCGTTCCGTCGGAGATCGTGATCGGCGGATAGGTCCCACACGCGTCCTTCCCGTCCTCAAACATCCGGAGGTCCCTCGTGCATACGATTCATCCAACGACCGAATCTCGTGCCCGCAGGCGGCGAGGGGTCGTCGCCGGCGCGTGCGTCGCCATCGCCCTTCTGGCCGGACTGGGTGTCAAGCTCTGGCTGGATCACCGGGTTCCCTCGCCGGACGCGGAAGCCGGCCGGCTCGCGCGCTACATGGCCAGCCCGGCGTTCGCCGCCCTGCCCGATGCCCACAAAGCCCCCTTCCTGGACGCATTCCAACGTGCCGGCGATCGCGGCGAACTGACGCCCGAACAGCAACACGGCGTGATGCGCAACCTCAGCAATCGCAGCGGAACCAACCCGATGCAGCAATATTTCTCCCTGTCGCCCAGGGACCGGGAGAAGTTCCTGGACGACGTGATCGACCGGGTGTCGAAGCAGGACAAGCTTCCGCCGCGTCCGGATCAGGAGCGCCAGAAAGAAATGCGCATCGATGGCGGGCGCCTGGCCGACGCCATTCCGCCAGAGGACCGGGCCCGGATGGATCAGTTCCTGCAGGACCTGCATGACCGCCGAGTGGCGCGCGGGCTGCCGGACGATGGGCGGTTTCTTTTCCCCCGCAGGCCTTAAGCGCAGTTGCGGTAGAGTTGCGCCACACACCGCTGCCGCGCCGCGCCCGGATCGAATTCCGACAGGCTCTCGGCCCGACCCAGGCACCTGGTGTGCGTTCCGCCAACCGCACCGCTGAATCTCCTCCCCGGGGAAATGTGACGATTTGACTGCGGCCCCGAAGTACCCGCGGGTATGATGCAATTCTCCGAAGCTGGTCGGGATAACCAGGTATGTCTTCCGGCGAAAAGACCGAAGAAGCAACACCCAGGCGGCTGGAGAAGGCCCGCGAGCGCGGGGAGGTCTCGCAGTCGAAGGACCTGACCGGGGCGATGCTGCTGGCGGCGGCGGGGGCCGTCTTAGCCAACCAGATTGATACGGCGGTGACCACCTTTTCCAATCTCGGTCGGCTCTCGTTCAACGCCGCCGGCTCTGCCAACCTCTCTAACCAGTTGATGCTCAACACGTTCGGGACGGTGTTTGTGGAGGGGGCCAAAACGCTGCTGCCGCTGTTTGGCACGCTTTTCGTCCTGGCGCTGCTTGTGCCGTTCTTACAGGTGGGGCCGCTGCTGAGCGGCGGGCCGCTCACGCCCAAGTTCAGCAAGCTCAACCCGATCGCTGGGCTGAAGCGAAGTCTTTTCAGCCTCCGGGCTTATGTCGAGCTGCTGAAGTCCGCCGTCAAGATCACGGTGGTGGCGGTGATTTTCTGGAAGCCATCGCGGCCACCCCCGACGATCAGCAGTTCTGGACGAGCTTCAGTCAGAACTACGGCGATCGGATCCGGGCGCCATATCCCGGGGCGCGCAAGTTCAAGGATGTAATTCCGAACGGGGATTATGAAAATGCGGACCAACGCATGCAGTGGTTCGATCAGGAACTGTATCCGAAGGCCAAGCAGTGGCTGCTTGACCATCCGAACGGCATAAACGCCGACACCCTGCTTCGGGGAGGGTACGGAACGTGAGCACGTTCAGATGCGCATTATCTTTGCTCGTCTCTGTACTCTTCCCGCCGATCGGGTGCTCTGGCGCGTTTGAGGGACCGACGAACGGGTCGCACCACACTGACATCCCGCCCTCGACGGCACGCGCGCCCGCGGCTGATAACGGTTTAGCAACGCGAGCCCCGAGCGATACAGGAGCAGCGGACATGCTGCCCGAGATATCTGTACAGATGCTTGGTCCAATCACTGGATTGAAGGGGCATTCGTGGGCAAGCGGTTACGATGCATTCAGTGACAAGCCCAACCAGCCGCTACGGCAGATTCTCGTGAATGAGCCACACGAGCTGGTCGTCCACCTTCCGGGCGGAAGGGCGATCCGGCACATCTCCAAGGCGACGTTCTTCACACAGAAGCGTGGCGTCGTTGACCGCGCCTCCCTGATCCCGCATCCCGGCCTGCTTCGCTATCAAGATACCATCAAGCTGCTGGAGTTGATCCTGAAGCAATGGGATGCGGAGTTGAGCGAGAGTTCCAAACGCTCCGTTGCGACCTGGAAAGCGGAGGGCAACCTGCAGCCATGGGAAATCGCCCAACGCCGCGGCGGGGCGGAACTGCATGGCGAGCCTGGCGCTGGCATCGCGTTCGAGATTCGGCCGGCAAAGACGGGCTGGTACCTGGTGATCGACGTAGCTGCTACGTTAGATGAGGAGCGAAAACTTTGGGACTCTGGTCACTCGCCGGCGAGTCGCCCCACCGACATTCCTTCAACCGGGCGGCCCTAACGAGGCCGAACGGAGGAACTGGACGCATCGCGTGTGGTGTTTGCTTGCATGCCGGATCATGCTCCGTCGAATCAGACGCCATTTACTCGGTGGCCTCACGATTCTCTCCCTCCCGCTCTGCCTCGGCTCGGCCGCGATGTGGGTCCGAGGTCACCGCGTCAGCGACACCGTCGAGTATATGACGCCTCTTGGCCTCACGGACGTGTACGGCCTGCGCGACGGCGCCTTGATCCGAGTGTGGGGCACCAAGCCAGGAGAGCGCCCGCTGCCGCGGACGTTCCACTTCGAATACTGGGGCCGCTCATCCCCTCGATACCTGATCTACCACTATGCTGGCGTCCCCTGGGACGCCGACGCGTATTTCCGGCTTCCGGGCGTCACGTGCAAGATCGAGGGCCAGGGGCGGCAAGGCCCCGTTACGACGCACGTCAGCCGGCCCGGGTTGGTGATAGCTTGGAATCGCGGCATGTTCGACCGGGGCGGTCTCGACTTCCTCGAATTGCAAGTTTCCTGGTGGCTGGTCGTCGCGATCACCGCTTGGCTCCCGGCCCGCTGGCCGTTCTATCGGGGCCGACGCCTGCGCGCCGCCCGCCGACATGAGGGCGGCCTGTGCGAACAGTGCGGCTACGACCTCCGCGGCTTGGCCAGCGACCGCTGCCCGGAGTGTGGGCACCTGGTTGCCGCGCCTTCGGAAGGCGTTGGGAATTCCGATCGAGGAAATCTTACAATTTGATGCCAGACGCGAAGTCTATCCCGCTATGATGCAATCCTCCTCGCCTCGTCGGGATAACCCGCTATGTCTTCCGGCGAAAAGACCGAAGAAGCAACACCCAGGCGGCTGGAGAAGGCCCGCGAGCGCGGGGAGGTCTCGCAGTCGAAGGACCTGACCGGGGCGATGCTGCTGGCGGCGGCCGGGGCCGTTTTAGCCAACCAGATTGATACGGCGGCGACCACGTTCTCGAATCTCGGTCGGCTCTCGTTCAACGCTGCCGGCTCTGCCAACCTCTCTAAC
>DATBFY010000057.1:0-6747 GCA_036558265.1 Tepidisphaeraceae bacterium
GGTGACCACGACGGCAAGCTCACGCGGGATGAGATGATCCTGCTGCTGGATCGGGCGTTCTGCGTGGCGGATCGGGATCAGGATGACCGGCTGGACGAGCGGGAGATCGCCGAGGCGTTGGACCTGCTGGCGACGTCGGGGGCGGGGAATGCGGGGGGGATGCGGTATGCGGGGGACGAGTAGGCCACAAAGGTCCAATCTCGAACTCACCTGCCATAGATTGGCGCAGACTGAGACGATGAGGACGCCTGGTCCCGCGCGCTAACCGGGACATCTTTGAATGTCAGCTCGCCGCCCCAGATCTGGTACATGTCAAGCGTCCGGCCGGCGATCTCGGGTGAACCCCGCAAAATCACATCGATGTGGTTTGCCTCGAAATCTGTGAACCGTTTCGCACCCGATGAGAACGTACTGCCGGGAATCCCTTTGCGCAGGATTACCCATCCAGCGTCCCAATGCTTCGATTCGGATCGGAAGATCAGCTTTGCTGCAACGTCCACCGACATTCCGGTTGTGGCGACCGTTGTGAGAAACGTGCCGTCGTCCCGGTGCTGCACGTGCTTGATCGCCAACTTTTGCCGAGCCTCCTGCTGGTGAGCCGGGTCGCTCACCATCAGCACCCCCGTGACGCCGGAAGGTAATAACGTCCAAGGCACCGTTTGGGATGCCGTAAACCTGAGCAACGGCGGCGTAGGATGTGGACGCCAGGAATACGAATAGATCTCGCAATCATAGGAGATCTCGAGTCGCTGCATACCGTCCTTGAGCCGGGCAAGCATTTCCGTCGGCAACGTGAATTCGGATTTGCGTCCGCTCGCCGAGCCCCAGGACAAATGATAGAGACCGGACCACTCGATCGGCACGTGGCCCCCCCCTACGACTCGCACTGACACCTTTTTGAGCTCGAGGGTAAACCTGGCGGATCCGAGGCGGGATGGTCCTGCGAGAAAACTAAATGGCAAAATGTCACCGCGTCGGACCTCCTTACGTACACGGAGGTCCAAGACCAGACACTGCCGTGCATATCGCGCCCAGCTTGTATCATCAACGAAACCCTTATCGCGCGCGGTTTCGATAAAGTTCCCCCACGCGCGCACCCAGCGGATCGAGTGATCCGCCTGCAGCGCGAGCACACGGTCCACGGCCTCGCGGGCCGAAAAACTGGGGAGTTGTCCACGCTCCATCCGCTTGCGCAGTTCGGTCAGAATAACGTTCCGACGCGCGGGCCCGCTGCTTCGAAAGTCGCGCATGAGCCACCAGAGCGGCTTGTTCGCATCTTCACCCAGGACGTGCAGCGCATTGCGTCCGAGAACTGCAAACCCCGCCAGCGCTCCGGCCGTCAATAACACGCCGCACGCGACGAGGCCCGGTCTTCGGCGGCGTTGACCGCTCCGAACCGCACCGCTCGCCCGAAGGTCGCCGCCGCATTCGGGACAGACGGCCTGATCATCACTCAACCCGTGAAGATCATACCCGCAACGTCGGCAGACCGGATGGTCATCCAGCACGCGACCCCTCATGCCGAACCGCAACAGCACAGCTCCGGCCACAAAGGCAAGAAGAGGAAGCGCAGCAATCCAGAGGATCATCTCAAGCGGCGGTGGCAAGTCGTCGAAGATCGCGTGGACCAACGACAATTCAAGTCGTAATCTTGCGTTCCTGACGATTGCTGTCAGTTAGATTGCGGTGCCGGCCCGCTACGTCCCGCGCTCCCCCCGCCACCATAATTCGAGCATCAGCAGTGCGTACAGCCGCTGCGAGTGATCCACGCGCTCTTTTTCGTGCTCGTCCACCAGCAGCCGCACGACGGCCGTGTTGAAATTCCCGGCCGCGAACGAGTCGGCGGCGAAGAGGTGGTCGTGCAGCATCGGCCTAAGCTCGCCGCGGAACCACTCGCCAATCGGGACGGCGAAGCCCATCTTCTTGCGCTTGAAGACCCAGGCGGGCAGGAGGTCGGCGAAGGCCTCGCGAAGCATGCGCTTGGGGCCGCCTTTGAGAAGCTGTGGCGTCGTGAGCGTGGAAGCGAAGCGGACAAGCTCATGGTCCATGAACGCCGAGCGCACTTCGAGGGCATGCAGCATCGAGCAACGGTCGACCTTTGTCAGGAGATCGCCCGGAAGATACGTCTCACGATCCGCGGCAAGTGCCGCGACAACGCTGCCGCGCGTACGGGCATAAGTCCAAAACCGGCCGCGCTGAAGGCTCTTAGCCATGCGGAGGAATGGTTCACCCTGCGGTTTTCCGCGGAGTTCGGCTATTGTGGCGTGATCGAAGATGCGCAGGTAAGACTCGTAGCGCTCCACCGGACTCTTCGCGACGCTCGACATGAATCGCTTCATTCGAGTTGTCGTTCCCTTCGGGTGACTCCCCGGAAGCGCGCGAACTGCCCGACGCGTCAGTCGGCCGACAATGAGCGAGCGCATCGCGCGGGGAAGCTGGTCCACACGGTCCGCGAAACGCATCGCACGATACCTGTCGTACCCTCCGAACAATTCGTCCCCCCCATCGCCGGACAAAGCCACCTTGACGTGTGCGCGGGTCTCGCGAGCGAGATAATGCGTCGGCAGCGCCGAAGAATCACCGAACGGTTCGCCGAAGACAGCCGCAAGCTTCGGCAGGTCGTCGATGACATTGGGGCGCACAATGAACGAGTGGTGTTCAGTTCCTAGGTGCCGCGCGACCTCCGCCGCGTAATGGGTCTCGTCGTACCGCGGGTCATCAAAGCCGATGGAGAACGTCAGGGCGCGCTGCTCCGGCGGCAGCGCCGCCCTCATGCACGCGGCAATGATTGAGCTGTCAATCCCGCCCGATAGGAAGCAACCGACAGGAACATCGGCGACAAGCTGTCGCGCAACGGCTTGCCGGACCAGCCTTCGCGTCTCTTCAACACGTTCGGAATCCGAAATTCCTTCCCATGCCTTGTCCTGCGGACCTCGGATCATGTGAGCGAAATAGCGATGCCTGCGGGCCACCGTCCGTCCAATTTGGTGAGTTTCGGCGGGCGCTACGGTCGCGAAGGGTGCCTGATTCCATGAAACGTAACCCCAGCTTAGGTACTCATAAAGCGTCGACGGAGGCAGAGACTGGGACGTGTTGAGCCAGGGCAACTGGCGCAACGCCGCGGGCTCACTGGCGAACGCGATAAACGTATGTTCAGGTTGCTGTCGCGTCCCGACGCTGCCAAGCACATAATACAACGGCTTCTGCCCCATCCGATCCCGCGCCAAGAACAACTCCCCCTTCCCCTCATCCCACACCGCGAACGCAAACATCCCGTTGAGATGCTCCACACACTTCTCACCCCAAGCCGCATACGATGCCAGCAGCACCTCCGTGTCGCTGGTCGTCCGCCACGGATAATCCGGCAGCAGCCCCTCCAGCTCTTTACGTAACTCGCGATAATTGTAAATCTCCCCGTTAAAGACCAGCCACTTTCCCCGCCCGTCGGTGAACGGCTGGTTCGCCCGCTCGTCCAGGTCGATGATCGCCAGCCGCCGGTGCGCCAGGCCCACCTGTGGCCGGCCCGGCGTCACCTCCCCTTCATGGTTGATCCACATCCCCTCGCCGTCGGGCCCGCGGTGGGCGATCCGCGCGCTCATCCGCCCCAGCACCGCACGATCGATGCGATACCGATCCTCCCACGCCACGATGCCCGCGAATCCGCACATAATCAGGTGGCACGGGCGGCTCGCCCGTGTCCTGGCCTTTCATGATCAACGCAGAATTGACCGTTCGCCGACTAACCGAGCCCAATTATAGTGCGTCTCATCATCAACATGCGCTACACCCCACTCTTCGTGATCTGCGCCACCTTCTTCTTTGCCCAGAACCTGCGTGCGGATGACATCGCGCCACGGCCGCAAGACCTCCGCCTCGACGTCGTCCCCGCCGCCGCCAAACCCTTCGCCCAGGGCACCAAATCCTTCCAGCTCGAAACCTCCTACACGCCCCCCATCCGCTTCTCCACCAACGAGTTCGCCACCGGCACCGTCGGCGTCGGGTACTACATCTTCGACAACCACTGCCTCACGCTCCTCGCTCACGGCATGCACACCAACCAGGAATTCGACCAGGACGCCGATGGCGGCGGGGTCTCGGTCATGGGACGCTGGCACTTCTACAATCCCGGGCGATTCACGTTCTACTTCGACGGCGGGGGCGGCTACTCCTGGTGGAATAACGCCGTCCCCGTCGGCGGCACCACCTACAACTTCACTGCCCGCGTGGGCCTTGGCGCCGGATACCGCCTCTTCGACGACACCTACCTCACCGGCGGCGCTCGATACTTCCACCTCTCCAACGGCCAGCAGCACGGGCGCGAGAAAAACCCCAGCTACGACGGCGTCGAGTACTACGTCGGACTGCTCTTCACGTTCCGCTGACCGGCACCAACGTCGCTTGCGGTTTCGCCGCACAGGCCACGCACGGCGCACGTCATGTTTTACGCATTACGTTTTACGCATTTGCGCACCCAGCTCGTCCTTCACGCGCTCCACCACCGAATCCCAATCCCCCGCGTGCTCCTGCTTGAACAACCTCATCGTCGGATACCACGGCGAATCCTCCCGCCCATCCAGCCACCGCCAGTCCGCGTGATGCGCCAGCATCACCCAGGTCGGCTTGCCCATCGCCCCCGCCAGGTGCGCCGCCGCCGTGTCGATCGAGATCACCCGGTCCATCGCCGCGATCAGCCCCGCCGTGTCCGCGAAATCCGTCACCTCTCCCATCAGGTCCACCACCCCCGCCGGCGTGCCCGGATCCTCCGCCGGGCGATCCTTCTGCAAGCTGTAAAACCTCACCCCCGCCGGCGCGTTCTCGATGATCCGGCTCATCAACACGCTGGGGATCGACCGATGCGGCTGGCTCCGCCCGCCGGCCCAGCACAGCCCGATCTTGACCGTCGGCTCGTACCCCACCCGCGCCGCCCACTGCGTCACCACGTCCGCCGGCGGCGCGAGGTACGGCACGCGATTGGGGATCGTCTCGATCCGCGTCCCCATCACCCGTGGCAGGCTTAACAGCGGCAACTGCACCTGGTACGCCCGCGGCGCTTCCTCAGGCGTGACGACGTCGCTCACCCCTTCGACGCTTCGCACCAGCCGCACGAGGGGCGCCGGCGTCTCCACCAACACCCATCCGCCTCGGGCCGCCACCTGCGGCACATACCGGATGAACTGGATCGTGTCCCCCAGCCCCTGTTCCGCATAGAGCAGGATCGTCCGCCCGCCCAGGTCTTCGCCGTTCCACAGCGGTATACCCGGCCGCGGCGGCCGGCCCGGGAAGCCCGGCACCCGCCACCGCCACTCATACTCCGCCCACCCGCGCTCGAAATCGCCATACCGCAGCCACACCCCCGCCCGCCCGTGCCGTGCCCGCGAATACTGCGGATCCAACGCCACCGCCCGCTCCAGCAGCTCCAAGGCCTCCGCGTACCGCGCCTGCTTTTCCAGCGCCGCCCCCAGGCTCATGTACGGCTTGGGATAATCCGGCACGGCCTGGATCAGCCCGCGGAGCATCTCGGCCGCCCGCTCGTGCTCGCCCGCGCGGTCCAGCGCCACCGCCAGGCTGTGGCGGGTCTGGTAGTCCTCGGGCGCAAGCTCCAGCGACCGCTCGAACGCCCGCGCGGCGTCGGCGTAGCGCCTGGCCGCCTTATACGCCTCCGCCAGGTTATTGTAATGATAGAAGACGCGCGACGCCCCGGTCCCCGCCGGCGCCCCAACCCCCACCGATCGCTCCATCAGCTCGATCGCCGCCTGCGGCTGACCGCATTGCAGCGCCACCAGCCCGAGCATGTTCAGCGCTTCGGCATGATCCGGCCGCTCCGCCAGCACCTGCCGATACAGCGGCTCCGCCCGGCGCAAATCGCCGCGCTGGTGCAACTGCTGGGCCTCTTTCATCAGGCGATCGACGTCCATGGTGCGAGTCGGCCGCGATCTTAGTCGAACTTTGGCTTGCGGGCGCGGACGTCTTCCCCCTCGTACCACCGCCCCGGTTTCAGGCTCACCTTCCGCAGCCCCGCCGACTTGCACGCGGCGATCAGCCGCTTTTCCACCCCGCCCAGCAGCAACTGCTTGAGCTGGTACAGGTGGGCCGACGAATCGACCACCACCGTCAGCGTCCCCCGGTGCAGCGATTCCAGCGCGCAATGCTCGCAAAGCCCCTCTTCCACCAGCGCCTGCCAGGCGTCGGCGATCCTGCCCAGCCTCCCCTGCCGCTTCTCCACCACCTGCTTGAAAAAGCTGACCAGCTCCCCGCCCAGCTTGTCCGCCGCGCGCGGCGCGGACTGCTTCACCTTCTGCAACCGCTGAAGCTCGATGAACGGCTGGTTGGGACGGGGGAGGGGCATTGCGTGTGAACCGTTAAATGCACCCGCACGGATCGTCATCCTGAAGGAGTTTTGACGACCGAAGGATCTTGCCGCGAGGGGACGCGATTGTTCGTTCGGAGCAAGATCCTTCGCAAGCTCAGGATGACGACGCGTCGCGCCAATGCACGCTGCTGCTACTGCAAATTCACCGGCATGATCACGTAAAGAAAATTCGGTCCGCCCTTCAAAAGCCCAGGCCGATTCGGCGCCGTCAGCTCCAGCGTGATCTCATCGCTGTCCACCACCCGCAGCGCCTCGATCAGAAACGTCGGGTTGAATCCGATCTCCACGTCCGACCCCTCGTACTTGCACGGGAAGTTCACCGTCGCCTCGCCGCTCTCGGGCGAGCGGCTCGACAGCACCAGCCCCTTCTTCGAAAA
>DATBFY010000058.1:0-26434 GCA_036558265.1 Tepidisphaeraceae bacterium
CCCCCCCCCCCCCCCCCCCCCCCACGCCTTTACAGGCTGCCCTGATTCGTCGAGGAACACCGTATGCTCAAACACCTGCTATACCTGCTGATGCTGACCCTCGCGCTCGGCGCCCTCCTCGGCGCCCGGACGGCGACGGCGGCGGAGGAACATGGAACGGCTGGCGCCGCCCACGCCACGACCGCCGCCGGGGAAAAGGAGGAGATCATGCCTTCTCCGACGTCGTCCAGCTCCGTCCTCCAGGCCGTGTGGGTCATCATCATCTTCCTGATCATGCTGGCCATCCTGTACCCCACGGCGTGGAAGAACGTCATGGCCGGCCTCAAGGCCCGGGAGCAGCGGATCCGCAACGACATCGCCGACGCCGAGGCCGCCCGCACCAAGGCCGAGTCCACGTTGCGCGACTACAACGCCCAGCTCACCGCCGCCGAGCAGCGCGTCCGCGATCTGATCAGCGGCGCCCAGGCCGATGGCGAGCGCATCGCCGCCCAGATCCGCGCCCGCGGCGAGCAGGAAGCCCAGGAGGCCAAGGAACGCGCCACCCGCGAGATCGACGCGGCGCGCAAGCAGGCGCTCGCCGAGTTCTACGACCAGGCCGCCGCCATCTCCACCAACATCGCCGAGAAGATCCTCCGCCGAAACCTCAATGCCGACGACCAGCGCGACCTGGTAACCCGAAGCCTCGACCAGGTCCAGAACCTCAACAACTGACGCACACAATGGCGTTTAGCCCGCCCGGCCACGGGCGGTTCCACCATGCCAGCCAAAACCCACCCGTCCCCGACCGCCGTCACCTACGCCCAGGCGCTGCTCGACCTGGCGCGCCAGCGCAACCTGGCCGAGCCGATCGGCGCCGAGCTCGCCGCCCTGCGCCAGCTCGTGGACGACAACCCGACCTTCGCCACCTTTCTCAAGGATCCCTCGATCAGCCGCGAGGAACGCACCGGCGTCATCGATCGCGCGATCAAACCCCGCGTCAACCCTCTGCTCGCCAACTTCCTCGGCGTCCTGCTCGTCCACGACCGCATGGGCCTCCTGGACCAGATCGCCCAGGCGTACCAGGACCAGCTCGACAAGCTCCTGGGCAAGGTCGAAGTGGACGTCACGGTCGCCCAGCGGCTCTCCGCGCAGGAGCTGGAGCAGGTCCGCCAGCGCGTCGGCACGGCCCTGAAGAAGGAGACCTCCGTCCAGCAGCACGTGGACGACACGATCATCGGCGGCATGATCCTCCGCGTGGAGGACAAGCTGATCGACGCCAGCGTCCGCGCCCAGCTCGAAACCATGCGCCGCCAGTTCCTCACCGCCCGCCCCTTCTGACAACCAGCAACTGACAACTAACCACTAAGAACAACCATGGCCATCAACGTCGCCGAAATCACCAGCGTCCTCAAGTCCGAGATCGCCAACTTCGAACAGCGCCTCCAGGTCAGCGAGGTCGGCACCGTCATCGAGGTCGGTGACGGCATCGCACGCATCTACGGCCTGCGCAACGCCCTGGCGGGCGAGCTCCTCGAGTTCCAGAACGGAACCATGGGACAGGTCTTCAACCTCGAGGAAGAGTCCATCGGCGCCGTCATCTTCGGCGACTACCTGGGCATCAAGGAGGGCGACACCGTCAAGACCACCGGCCGCCTCCTCGAGGCCCCCGTCGGCGACGCCGTCATCGGACGCGTCGTCAACCCGCTCGGCCAGCCCCTCGACGGCGGCCCCGCCATCGCGTCCAGCGAAACCCGCAAGATGGACATCGTCGCCCCCGGCATCGCCGAGCGCCAGCCCGTCAAGGAACCGCTCCAGACCGGCATCAAGCCCATCGACTCCATGATCCCGATCGGCCGCGGGCAGCGCGAGCTGATCATCGGCGACCGCAAGACCGGCAAGACCGCCATCGCCATCGACACGATCATCGCCCAGAAGGGCACCGGCGTGAAATGCTTCTACGTGGCGATCGGGCAGAAGGAGTCCACCGTCGCCGGCATCGTCGAGGTCCTCCGCGCCCACGGGGCGATGGAATACACCACCGTCGTCGTCGCCAGTGCCTCCGACCCCGCACCCCTGCAGTACATCGCCCCCTACGCGGGCTGCGCCATGGCCGAGTACTTCATGTGGAAGGGCCAGGCGACGCTGTGCGTCTACGACGACCTGACCAAGCAGGCCGCCGCCTATCGCCAGCTCTCGCTGCTCCTCCGCCGTCCCCCCGGACGCGAGGCCTACCCCGGCGACGTCTTCTACCTGCACAGCCGCCTCCTCGAACGCGCCGTCAAGCTCTCCGATGACAAGGGCGGCGGCTCCCTCACCGCCCTGCCCATCATCGAGACCCAGGAAGGCGAGGTCTCCGCCTACATTCCCACCAACGTCATCTCGATCACCGACGGGCAGATTTACCTCGAGCCCGACCTCTTCTTCGCCGGCGTCCGACCCGCCATTAACGTGGGCATCAGCGTCAGCCGCGTCGGTGGCAATGCCCAGACCAAGGCCATGAAGAAGATCGCCGGCTCCCTCCGCCTCGACCTGGCCGCCTACCGCGAGCTTGAGGCCTTCGCCCAGCTCGGAACCGAGCTCGACGCCGCCACCCAGAAGCAGCTCGACCGCGGCGCCCGCCTGGTGGAAATCCTCAAGCAGCCCCAGTACAAGCCCATGCCCATCGAGCAGGAGGTCATGGTCATCTTCGCCGGCACCCAGGGATTCCTCGACGACGTCCCCGTCAATCGCGTCCAGGAGTTCCAGAACGCCCTGCTGAGCTACGTTGACAGCTCAGCCTCCTCCTTCCGCCAGAGTCTGGCTGAGAGGAAAGAACTGTCCAAAGAGCTTGAAGAGCAGCTCCGCCAGACCCTGACCGACTTCAAGGCCAAGGCCTGGAAAAAGTGATCGCGAGCCGGTGATTCCCCGACATTTGTTCGCGGACTTAGCAATTTGAAACGACCCGGATGACCGCCGCCGTAAAAGCAGCGGTCGTCCGTGCTTTTGCGACGTCTCGATAAATTCCGCGCCGACCCGCTATACGATTCCCCCCAGATTCTCATCGTGGTCGCATTTTTGCCTGCCAAAATTGACCGAAAAGCTAAATAAGGCACCGGACACGCCGTATATCTTGATGAGCCGAACGCCGGACGTACCCAGTGTAGTGGATATTCGAAGGCGGGAACAAAAGGCTTCGACCGCGCGACCCTGAGAAGACCTCACATGAGTGCCATCGACCTTCAAAGCCTGGGCGCGGGGGGATCGGTTCCCAAGGCCCTCTTCGGCTACGACGTCGTCGACTTCCTCGGCGAGGGCGCGGGCAGCTCCATCTACGTCGTCAGCGACCCCCGCACCCACCAGATCTACGCCCTCAAGCACGTCCTGCGCAAGACCGACAAGCACGCCCGATTCATCGAGCAGCTCGAAAACGAGTACGCGGTCAGCCACACCTTCGCCCACCGAGCGCTCCGCAAGAGCATCGACATGAAGCAGACCAAGACCTGGCTGGGCAAGGTCACCGAGGCCGCCCTGGTCATGGAACTCTTCGACGGCCTGCCCATGGACGTCCATCCCCCCAAGACGGTCGCCCAGGCCGTTGACATCTTCGTCCAGACGGCACAGGGCCTCGAAGCCCTCCACGCCGCCGGCCAGGTCCACTGCGACCTGAAGCCCAACAACATCCTGGTCGGCCCCGACGGCTCGGTGAAGGTGATCGACTTCGGCCAGGCGTGCAAGGCCGGCACCGTCAAGGAGCGCATCCAGGGCACGCCCGACTACATCGCCCCCGAGCAGGTCAAGCGCGAGGCCGTCACCATCCGCACCGACGTGTTCAACCTCGGGGCGACGATGTACTGGGCGCTGTCGGGCAAGAAGATCCCCACCCTCTTCACGATCAAGAAGGACGCCAACAGCTTCATCCTCCACGACAAGATCGAAACCCCGGCCGACCTCAACAAGGACGTCCCCGAGCCGCTGTCGAACCTGGTCATGGAGTGCATCAAGACCAATCCCTTGAAGCGCCCCGAGAGCATGGGCACGGTCACCCGCCGCCTGGAGATCATCCAGCACGCCCTGCACCGCCGGTCCGCCGAGCAGCAGGGCGCGCCGCGCGTCCCGGTGTCGTAGATACTGGCGGCCCGCGAGGAATGGGAGCGCTCGGATTCGAACCGAGAACCAAGGGATTATGAGTCCCCTGCTCTAACCGTTGAGCTACGCTCCCGCAATTTGCGTCCTGCGCACACCGTTTATCGAATCCTAGCTTATAGCGTTGAAGAGAATAGTCCTCGTCGCGCGACTTTTAAATGAGGAGATCCGCGGCGGTTCGCCGGCGCATCGACTTTGGCGCGAAGAGCCCGGGCGAGATTGCAGCGATCGGTTTTTGGGGAGCACTGACGGCAGGCGGGCGGATACTGCGGACGGGCACAGTGGGCTTCTTCTTGCCAGGTGCTGGTGTCGGAAGAATGGCCGCAGCCGTTGGCTGGGGCGCAGCGGTGATCGCCTGAGCTGTTGCCGGCAGCGACGTATTGTAGTTCTGGGCGAGGATCGCCAAGTCATAGAAATCAACGCGCCCGTCGTAATTGAAATCGCCCTGTGCGGGCGCCGTGCCGACGCCATTGTAATTCTGAGCGAGTGCCGCGAGGTCAAGGAAATCGACTGTGCCGTCCAGATTGGCATCGCCGGCGAGCACGTCAAATTTGTAGACATATTCCGAAGCGAGCGCCAACTGGCTGCCGTCCACGACCGAGCCGGCTGCGAGCGTGAGATCGTATTTACCGTTGGGCAGGAGTCCCCCCGCGACGGCGACGATCTTGGCCTCTTTGGCGATTGCGTCGTACGTGAGGCTGATCGGGACGGCAACGTTTCGGACACGATCAAACAGGGTCAAGTCCGCGGCGGTGAGACTTGCGCCGACGTCGTCGCTGAATCGCAGTCGAAGTACGTGATGTCCCGCCTCACCGCCAAGCTGAGCGGCTTGGACAGTAGGGGCAAGGACATCGGTCGAGCCAATGAAATAGCCGGTACCGTACACACCCGTAGACGGGACGGTGATCACCGGCCCGTTGAACGGCGCCATCGCGACCCAACCCGGCGGGAGGATCTGCCGTACGGCGTACGTGCCCGGGGGCGGCTGGTGAATCGCAAACTGGCCGCTGGAATCACTGACGTCGAGCGGCTCGCCGATATCGTGCACGTTGTTGTTATTGAGGTCGAGGTAGACGCTGCGTCCCGCCACGGGCGGATCGGTCAAGTTCATTTGTCCGTTGCGGTTCACGTCTTCGTAGAGCGAGCCCCACACGTAACCTGGCGGCGATGCCGGGTCGAGTACGAACGCCGTAGTGGAATTATACGATTGTGAATCGATCGTAACGTCCACGGAACCCGACGCGGGCGAAACCAGTGTGTAGCCGGGAAGCAGATCCAGACGCAGCGTATAGGTGCCCGGGGGGGCGTTGAAATAGAAAAATCCGCCGGTTGTCGATCGGCTGTAAGGTTCGCCTGGATCCGGCAAGCCATTGTGATTCAGGTCGAGGTATCCCCCTTGCCCGAAATTGCCCGGACCGGTGATATGACCCGCGATGATACCGAACGGCGTCAGTCCCCAATCAGCCTTGAATTGTGTGTGGGCGCTCAGTGCGCTGAACCCTTGCGACTGCCACTCAGAGAGCAGCCCCGCGGGCGGCACGAGATGGACGTGTGTACTCACGCTGCGCGGGCCGATGAACGCGTACAATCCATTTCCATCCGTGGTGGTGGTGCGTTCGTCAGGATCGAGTAGCCCATTCTCATTCGCATCATCCCAGAGCTGGACACCAGGCACACCGGTCTCCCCGCGATCGACACGGCGGTTGCCATTGACGTCGTTGAAGACATGCCCGGAGATGACCGGCGGCCCATCGAAGATGAAATTCCTGCCGCCCAGTGAGTCGCCGAGATTCACCGTGAGGGGAATGCCCTGAAGCGGAGAGGCCAGCGTTTCGAACTCGCCTGGTACAGCGCGGAGGGTGACGGTCATCGCGGCGGGCAAGATCAGAGAATACGAACCATAACCTCCCGTGGCGACGGGCTCGCTTGGGTCGTAGATCCCATTCCCGTTTACGTCCGCGTAGACCAGGGCATAGGCTTCGGGGTCGGAAAACTCAAACGTGCCGTTGTGGTTGTCATCGAAAAAGATCCTGCCGTTCACCTGCGGGAGGGCAACCGCCGCCGCATTCAAATCCGCATGGATTGTCGTAATAGGCTCAGCGTCGGGATCATAAGCGCCGGCGGCACCCTGGTCAGATTTGGTCAAGCCATCAACAGTCGAGAAGAGCAAACGAGGCTCCAACAGCCCAAGCGCCGGATGGCGAATCAGTTGGCGTCGCTGGCGTTGTGACACGGATTTCACCCCTCTCATGCCTTTAAGGTCGTGGGAATATCACATGAGTATAACCGGTGCGGCAGATAGGTGTTAAATAATCCCCACAGATTCGCACCCACGCCTCGACCGGATTAGGTGTTGCTTACGTTCAATTCCCATTTTACCTCCCCGCCCACGATCGTCATGACTGCGCGCCCCTTAACTTCCCAACCGTCAAACGGGCAGTTGCGGCTCTTGCTGACGAATTGTTCCTTGTCGATCCGCCAGGGCCGGTGGGGGTCGATGATCGTGACGTCCGCATCCGCCCCCTCGCGGAGCGTGCCCTTGTTCAGCTTGACGATCTCGGCGGGCTTGGTGGTCATCAGCTCGATCAGGCGCATCCAGGGGATGTGGCCGGGCTCGACCAGGGCCTTGATGTAAAGGGGCAGGGCGCATTCCAGGCCGATGATGCCGTTGGGGGCGTACTGGAACTCCAGTTCCTTCTCCTCCGCGAGGTGCGGCGCGTGATCGGTCGCCAGGCAGTCGATCGTGCCGTCCTTGACGCCCTCGATGAGGGCCCGCACGTCGGCGGCGGAGCGGAGCGGGGGGTTCATCTTGAAGTCGGTGTCGTAGGTCCGGCACGACTCGTCCGTGAGCAGGAGGTGGTGCGGCGAGACTTCGCAGGTCACGCGCAGCCCGTCCTGCTTGGCGCGGCGGACCAGCTCGACGCTCCAGGCCGTGCTGATGTGCTGGACGTGATACGGGCAGTTGATCGTGCGGTTGAGCAGGAGGTCGCGGGCGATCATGAGCTGTTCTGCCTCGGCGGGCAGGCCCGGCAGGCCCAGGGTGGTCGAGACCAGTCCCGCGTGCATCGCGCCGTTGGCGAGCGTCGGCTCCTCGCAGTGCTGCATGAGGACGACGTCGAACATCCTGGCATATTGGAGGGCCTTGCGCATGACCGAGGCGTCGCCGACGCCCACGCCGTCGTCGGAGAAGGCGATCGCGCCGCGCTGGTGCATGAGGCCCATCTCGGCCAGTTCCTTCCCCTCGCGGGCGCGGGTGATCGCGCCGCAGGGGTAGACGTTCGCCAGGTTCACGCGCTGGGCCTCGCGGAGGACGAACTCGATCTGCCCCTCATTGTCCAAGGGCGGCTTGGTGTTGGGCATGCAGACGACGGTGGAGAACCCCCCTGCCACCGCGGCCGCCGAGCCGGAGGCGATGTCCTCCTCCTCCTCGTCGCCCGGCTCGCGGAAATGGACGTGGACGTCGATCAGGCCCGGCGTGACATAGCAGCCGGCGGCGTCCACGACGCGGTCGGCCCGGCCCAGGTTCTTGCCCACGGCGGCGATCTTGCCGTCGCTGATGAGCACGTCCACGCGACGTTCGAAGACCTGGGAAGGATCGAGGACGGTGCCGTTGGTGATGAGGATGGAGGACATAATCAGTGCGGGTTGGATGATGGGGCAGGGGAAGGGAAAAGGCAAAGGGCAAAAGGCAAAAGGGCAAGGCACGAAGGCATCGAGGCACGGAGGCACGGAGGCACGGAGGGAGGAGGTGAGGGGATGAGGGGAGGTGTGAAGCTGGGCAGGTTGTGCGCGATTTTTTTCTGGGATGGGGAGTTTTGGGGAGTTTTGGGGAATCGAAGGTGGGGAAGGTCAGAGAGGGTTGTCTCGAACTTGCCCTCACCCCGCGCCCTCTCCCGGCCGCGGTGAGTCAATGGGCTGGATGGGCTCAAGGGCGCGGCCGGGAGAGGGAGTGAATGGTCCGCGCGCATGGAGTGCCTCCATAATTGGGCGCGGAGTTGCGCGCAGGTGACGCGCGGGGTGACATCAAAATGGAGGGAGGTGGGGTTTTGCTGGGGATTTCGGGCGAAATATTTTTGGATTTTCGGGTGGAGGGGGTTGCGCCGCGCGCGTCACGGGAGCGCAACAAAATTGCGGGATCTTGGCACTCGAGGCGCAGGGTAGCGCGAAGCCGCAAACGGTGGACAATGTACCTCGGTTGCGGATCATGCGGCGGCATGAAGTTCAAGCGTCCGCCGTTGCGTCCGCAGGTGACCACGTTGTGGGATTATCCGTCGCAGGATTATGGGGAAGGGCAGCAGGGGAAGGCGGGGTACAAGGGGGCGACGCCTTCTTATGTGGTGTGGAATCTGCTGAAGCGGTACACGAAGGAGAAGGACCTGGTGGTGGATTGTTTCGCGGGGAGCGGGACGACGCTGGACGTGGCGCGGGAACTGGGGCGGCGGGCGCTGGGGTATGACGTGCATCCGACTCGAAAGGATATTTTTCGAGTCGATGCGCGGAAACTGCCGCCGGAGCTGACGGGGAAGGTGGATTTCGTGTTCATCGATCCGCCGTACTCGACGCACATCGATTACGGGCCGGATCCGCGGGACATCGGCAAGCTGGATGCGTCGGGGGGCGAGTACTACCGGGCGATGGAGCAGGTGTTCGACCAGATCCACCGGATCTTGAAGCCGGGCGCGCACATGGGACTCTACGTCAGCGACTCGTACGTGCATGGGAAGGGCTTTTTCCCGATCGGGTTTGAGTTGTTTGGAAGATTGCGCGCGAAGGGGTTTGAGGCGGCGGACATCGTGGCGGTGGTGCGGCACAACAAGACGCTGGAGATGGGGAACTACCGCAAGGCAGCCGATGAGGGGAACTTTTTCCTGAGGGGGTTTAATTACCTGTTCATTGCGCGAAAAGTTTGACCACCGTTGTCTTTCTCATCGAACCGCTGGTGCTTTTGGGCCTTGGTCCGCATTCAACGCTTTGCGGCTGGCCTCGAGGATGTTTCGCCAGGCCGCGGCGGGATCGCGGTTGGAGGCGTGGCCCTTGAACTCGAACTCCGCCCGCAGGGGCAGCACTTTCCCTTCGAGGACGCGGATGACGGCGGCGGCCTTGTCGCGATCGGCCCAGCAGCGGTGGAGGATGTTGCTGCCCAGCGGCAGGCCGGGACGGCGATCGTCGAAGGCGATGTCGCCGGTGAAGATCACGGGGTGGCCAGCCAGTTCCATGAAGTAGACGACCGAGTCGATGCTGTGGCCTGGAACAAAGACGGCCTTGATGGGGACGCCACAGAGCGTGATCCGGGCCTGGTCGCCGGGGCGGCGCAGCGGCAGCGGGCGATCGATGGGGATCGGGACGGACACGCCGTATCCGGTCCATTGGGTGATCCCCCAGGCGGTGGCGAAGGCGGCGCTGGCGGGGGCGACGACCTCGGCGCCGCGGGCGCGCCACAGATACGCGGCGTTGGCGTGGTCGCCGTGGCTGTGGGTAAGCAGGAGGTAGCGGATGTCCCCGGGGTCGAGGCCCGCCGCCCGCACTTTTTCCAGCGTGAGCGGGATGCCGGAGGTGCCCCCGGTGTCCACCAGGATGCCGCCTTGATCGGTCTTGATCAGCCAGGTGTCGCCGACGTAGGCGTGCTCCGGGCCGACGCGGCCGACGGAGTAGACCGGCACCTCGTCGAACACCGGCTTGAGGGGTTTATCCGATTGCGGGACCGTGGCGATCGGCAACGTGGTGCGCCAGCGCAGCTTGCCCTGGCGGTCGAGGCAGAAGACGTCGCCCGCCTGGGTTCCGGCGACCGCGAACGCGCCGTCGGCGCTCCATCGCAGGCGTGCGGGGCCGCCAAGGTTGACCTGGGCGCGGACGGCGCCGTCGCGATCGAGGAGGTAGGTCCGGCCGTCCCAGCAGGACACCAGCGCGCCCGCCCCGTTCGGGTGCAGGGCGAAGTCGGCGACGGCATCGGGGAAGCGCCAGGCCGCGGACCAGGCTTGGCGCGCCACGTCGTATACGAATACCGTGTTGGCCTCGCGGCCGTCTGCGGGGAGCCACGCGCAGCCTGCTGCGCCGCGGGCGAACCAGGACGCGGGCACGCACCATGCGGTGTCGCCGGTGGAGCTCAGGCGCAGATCGAAAAGACCCTCCTGCGGCAGCTCGACTTGCGCGAGCGGCTTGCCGTCGGCGGCGAGCACCCGGAGCCATCCGCGCTGCTGCCGGGGGCAGAAGCAAATGCCCTGGCCATGGCCCGACCAGTAGCCGATCAACCGCTGTCGGCGGACGCGCAGCCAGCCGCCGTACTCGGTGAAGCCCACGCGTGATCCGTCGGCGTTGGCCGACAGCGCTGCGGCCAGCCGCAGCGGGACCATGGCTTGGGGTTTCATGTTGAAAGGCTCGGCGAGATCGGGGAAGTCGTCTGCCGGCTCGGGCGGCCGCGGGGGAGGCGGCACGTCGGCGAGCGGGGCGGCACTCCAAAGCACCTCGGCGCCGGCCGCATCGACGGCCGTCACCACGCCGCGTGGCATCGGTTGGAGGCGCTGGCGGGTTGTCTCGTCGAGTTTGGCGGGGTCGGGAACCAGGTGCCCGAGCGCCAGCACGCGGCCATCGGCGCTGGCGACCATGCGGAAGGCCCGCGGGTGGGGCAGCGCGAACCGCTGCGGCTTGCCGTCCGCCGCGGGCTTTGGCGTCCAGCGCCATGCGTTGCCGTCATGCGACGGGACGGTGAAGAGTTCGCCGTGGCCACGGGCGAAGAGGTCGCCCAGGATGCTGGCGGTCCAGCCGGTGGCCCACTCGCCACCGCCGCCGTAGCGGAGGACGCCGCGATCCCAATTGACGTCGTCTATGGCCGCCGATTCCTTGGCCTGCTCGTCGCGAAAGAGCGCCACGACGGGGAAGGGCTCGGTCTGGCGCGAGAACGCCATGGCCGCGGCGAATGCTTGGACCTGGCCGACCCCCGGGACCGACAGCGCCGCGACCTGATCCGGCGCCCACGGTTCGACGTGCCGCCCCCAGAGGACCTTGCCGGTGTCGGCCGACAGCAGAAAGAAGTTGCGGTCGTGCCGGAAGGCCATCGTTCCGACGGCCACAAACTGCCCGCCGTCGCTCAGGTCCAGTGCCGACACGCATTGCGGGGCAAGGAACGTGCCGCGGCGCAGGGGCGGCGGGACGTGGCTGCGGGGCGAGGGTTCACCGATCTGGATGAGCGGCGGTGGTGGTGGTTGCGCGCCTGCATGGTTCGTACCTAGAAACATGGCTGAGCCGATCAAAAGGCAGGCGAAGAACCGCTTGGAATAGTGGGTCATCGGGCCCTCCACGCAGGGTATTACGGCGGTCACCCGAGCGTCGTTGGCGACATCTCGGGGCTGGAATCTGCCGCGAAGGCGCGATGACGCGAAGGTGGGCGCGAAGGTGGGCGCGAAGGGAGGAAGACGAGGATGGAGGATCGAGGATGGAAGATGGCTCGGCCGGAATCACTTGCCGGGGTTGGTCGCGGGTTGGTCAGGGCTGGGGGCGCGGGGGGTTGTGGCCGGCCTTGAGTTCGGCCAGGACGTAATTGGCCTTGGCTGCGGGGAGGAACTCGGCATGGCCGTCGCCGAAGAGGACGTTCATTCCGGCGCCGGAATGGTTCGTGAGCGGCTCATAGGCGATGACGTGTTGGGGCGTTGCGGTGGCCTGGGTGAGGCCGCCGCCGATGTAGATATAGGAGCAGTGACCGGGTTGGGCGTGCATCTGCTGGAGGGCGGCCTGGGTGGTGGGGCCCTGGGCTTTGTCCTCGTCGGTCGATGGGCAGATGAGGACTTCAAAGGTGAGGTCCTGCGTGAGCATGAGCTCGTCAAGAGTGGGTGGGAAGCGGCCTTGGTTATCGTTTGCGTAGAGGAGCACGCCTTGGCCGATCGTGCGGAGGTTGCTTGCGCACTTGACGCGATTGGCCGGCTCTTTGGCGCGTCCCATGGACGGGACCAGAATCGCTGCTATGACCAAGAGGCCGACTTCGACCGATCCAAGCGTGAGGCCAAGGATGGTCCGCCGTCTCGGGCGTGCCCCGACCTTTTTTTCGTGTCCGCGCGCGGTGATTCCAAATGCGAGGGCGAGAGGCGCGAGCAGGAGGATGGGGGCGGCGAATTGCGTCATCAGAAATGCGGCCGGAAAGCACAGCAAGCCGCATACGAGAGAGGCGGTGGCGGCGCCTTCGCCACGAGGCGCCGCATCCTTGAGATTGGCGTACTCCAACGTCGGAACGGCGGGATTCGGCCGTGCGGCTTCTGGATTCGGTGGATCGGTGTTCATCGTGCCCTCGCGAACGCTGTCGTCGCGCTACGCGGCGCTGGTCACCAGGTAGAGCACGGCCATTCGGACCGCCAGGCCGTTGGTGACTTGGGTCAGGATGCCGGACTGGGGGCCGTCGGCGATGTCGGACTGGATCTCGATGCCGCGGTTCATCGGGCCGGGGTGCATGACGAAGACGTCCTTCTTGCAGCGCTGGAAGCGGTCCCAGGTCAGGCCGAAGAGACGCGTGAACTCGCGGACGCTGGGGAATTGACTGGATTTGACGCGTTCGAACTGGACGCGGAGCATGTTGATCACGTCCACCTGGCCGACGATCGAGTCGAAGTCGTTGGTGACGGTGGCGCCGAGCTGCTCGAAGGACCTGGGGACGAGCGTGGGCGGGCCGACGAGGATGACCTGTGCGCCGAGCTTGCTGAGGGCCCAGAGGTTGGAGCGGGCGACGCGGCTGTTGGCGATGTCGCCGACGATGGCGACCTTGAGGCCCTGGATGCGGCCGAAGCGCTCGCGCATCGTGTAGACGTCCAGCAGGCCCTGGGTGGGATGCTCGTGGGCGCCGTCGCCGGCGTTGACGACGCTGCACTGGACGTTGCGCGAGAGGTACTGGGCGCTGCCGGCGGCGCGGTGGCGGAGGACGATGACGTCCACGCCCATGGCCTCGATGTTGCGGGCGGTATCGATCAGAGTCTCGCCCTTGTTGGTGCTGCTGGTGCGCTCGGAGAAGTCGATGACGTCGGCGCTGAGGCGCTGGGCGGCGAGGGCGAAGCTGGTGCGGGTGCGGGTGGAGTCCTCGAAGAAGGCGTTGACGACGACGCGGCCGCGCAGGGCGGGGACCTTCTTGATCGAGCGGGTGGAGACCTCCTTGAAGGCGTCGGCCTGGTCGAGGATGAGGCGGATCTCGTCGGCGGAGAGATCCTCCAGGGCGAGAAGGTGCTTGCGCGACCAGTGCGTGGGGGCCGGGGCCTTGATGTCGATCGGAGCGGTCATGAGCGGAGAAGTTGGAAGCGGGAATCCAGAAGCGAGAAGAATCAGGCACGGGGTTCTACGGTGATCTCATCGGTGTGGTCGGTCTCCTTGAGTCGCACGTTGACGCGGTAGTCGCGGGGGACGTCCTTGAGGGTGAGGCCGACGAAATCGGCCTGGATGGGCAGCTCGCGGCCGCCGCGGTCGGCCAGGACGAGCAGGCGGATGATGGCGGGGCGGCCGAAGTCGCTCAAGGCGCTGAGCGCTGCGCGGATGGAGCGGCCGGTGAACAGGACGTCATCGACGAGGAGGATGGGCAGGCCGTCGAGGTCGAAGGGGACGGCGGTGGGGCGGACCAGCGGCTTTGGGCCGATCTCGGAGAGGTCGTCGCGGTAGAGGGTGATGTCGAGGGTGCCGCGCTGGATCTGCGAGAAGCCTTTGTCTTTCAGGGCACGTGTGAGGCGCTGGGCGAGGACCTCGCCGCGGGTGCGGATGCCGATGATGCCCAGCGGCCTGGCGGGGTCGAACGTGGCGGCGATGCGGTCGACCAGCGACGCGGTGACCCGGGCGACGTCGTCGGCGTCGTACTGCGTGTGCATCGAGGGGTAGGGTAGGGGAAATGGGGCGGGAATTCAAAAAGAAGACGAGGATGGAGGATGGAAGATGGCGGGCGGATGGGGTGGCGTGATCTTCGTCCATTCTCCATCTTCTATCTTCCATCCTCGTTTTCTGACGCTTACGCGGGATGGGTGATCGTGTCTTCAGCCGCGGCGCGGGCGGAGGCGTGGCCGTTCCCGTTGGCGCCGCCGTCGATCTCGAGCTTGAAGACGGTGATCTCGGGGCGGCACCAGTGGAGGACGCGCTGGCCGTAGGAGAGGCCCTTGTTCACGTAAAGGTGGCGGCCGTTGACGCTGTAATAGCCGTGGGTGTACTGGCGGTAGCGGTGGGGATAGAAGGTGCGGCCGAAACGGCTGGTGGCGACCTGGCGGCCGTGGGTGTGACCGGCGAGCATCCACTGCCAGGGCCAGCGCATCAGCTCGGCGCAGTTGGCGGGGTTGTGGTTGAGACAGATGATGGGGAGGGCGGGATCGACGCCGTCCCAGGCACGGTCGGGGTCGATGTGGTCGGACCACTCGTCGTCGAGGCCGACGATGGCGAGCGGGCGCTGGGCGCCGTCGACCTGCCAGTAAAAGGTTTCATTGCGCAGGACGCCGAGCTGGCGATCGCGGAGGCATTTTTCGAGGTAGTCGGCGCGTCGCGAGCCTTCGGCGGAGTTGTTCCTGCCGTAGATGCTGTAGTCGTGATTGCCGAAGGTATTGATGATGCCGTAGCTCGCCTTGAGGTGGGAGAGGATCGTGGCGATGCGATGGGCGAAGCGGTAGCCGCCGGTGATCAGGTCGCCGGTGACGACGACGAGGTCGGGCTCGAGGTCGTTGACCCATTGCACGTACTGGAGGAGGTAGCGGGCCCAGACGACGGGGCTGTAATGCAGGTCGGAGATCTGGACGACTTTTTTGCCGACGAAGGCGGGATCGAGGCCGGCGAGGGGCATCTTGCGCCAGTGGATGTCCACCCAGCGGCGATTGAGGGGCAGGGCGTGGATGCCGGTGAGCCCGACGCGCGACATCGCGTGCCATACGGCGCGGCGCCAGCGGTGCTGGCGGCGCCACTCGGGGGATTTGAGGTATTGTTTGAGTTCTTCGAACATCGCGAACTCGGCCTGCGAATTAGAAGACACGGGCGGGCCGCCCGTGCCACGCTTCATTCGATCATCGAGAGCGCGGCCTCCATTTCGTCGGCGGCGTGGTGGTCGCCCTTTTTGCGTGCAACTTCGATGCCTTCGCGGTAGGTGCGGCGGGCGGCGTCGAGGTCACCGGCGTCCTCGTAGGCCAGGGCGGCCTGGTGGTAGGCGACGCAATAGCCGGGGTCCTTTTCAAGGGTCTTGCGGAACCATTCGACGGCCTGTTCGGTCTGCTTGAGCTTCTTGTGCTCCATCCCGATGGCGAAAAGGAGGAAGGGGTCGGCCCTGGCGGCGTCCTTGTCGAGCATCGATTGGAGTTTCTGCATTCGCTCGGTGGTCTGCATGAGTTCACCCGCCGGACTTTTGGCAGCGCGGATTCTAGACCGATCGTCGGGGGCGGGACAACGGACGATCGGCGGGGCCTTAAGAGAGGGGGACACACCTTGCGCTTTGCCTTTTGCCTTGGGGTTTTCCTTGCCCTATCTTCTGCCGCCATGCCCGAGCGATCGTTTCTGGTTCAGCGATTCGCAAGGATCGAGGTCGGCCAATACCATGTGATCGGTTATTCGGTCGCGGGGGAGGAAACCGTCTGCCAGATCCCCGAGCTGGACGTCTGCTTCGACGTCGGGCGAGCGCCGTATTTCTGCCTCACGAGCAACATCGTCTGCATCAGTCACGGGCACATGGATCACCTCGCGGGGCTGCCTTACTACCTGTCGCAGCGGTACTTCCAGGGGATGAAGGGGGGCACGGTGCTGCTGCCGCGGCAACTGGTCGACCCGGTGGACCAGATGCTTCGCTGCTGGCGGGCGATCGAGCGGCAGAACACGCCGTACAAGCTGGTGCCCATGGCGCCCGGGTCGGTTTACGACGTGCGCAAGGATTTCATCATCCGCGCGGTTGAGACCCACCATGGCGGCGCGAGCCTGGGCTACGTGCTGGTCAGCGTGCGCGAGAAGCTCAAGGCCGAGTATTTCGGCCGGCCGGGTCCGGAGCTGGCGGCGCTGCGTAAGAGCGGGGTGGACATCCAGTATCGCCTGGAGGTGCCGCTGGTGGCGTTCCTGGGCGACACGGCGTACGGGCGCGTCTTTGACGAGCCGGACGTGCGCAACGCCGAGGTGCTGCTGACCGAGTGCACCTTCTTCGAGCGGGATCACAAATCTCGCGCCAAGCACGGCAAACACCTGCACGTGGACCAGTTCGTTGAGTTGGTCCTGCCCAACCTGAAGAACCAGCACATCATCGTCTCGCACGTGTCGCGCCGCACCGGGGTGCGCAAGGCCAAGGCCATCCTGCGCCGGCGCGTCGGCGAGGAGGGGATGAAAAACGTCCAGTTCCTGATGGATTTCGAAGGGTCGAGCGACGCCGGGGAGATGGAAGAACTGGGACCGCCGCCCGGGGAAGACGCGGAGTAACCGCCGCCGCCCGCGCGTGCTACCCGGGACGCACCTCGACGGGGGCAACCTGCGTGACCAGGGGCTTGTACGCCGACTCGATGAGGGGGGCGGCGTGGTCGAAGTCGAGCTGGTCGATGAAGCCGATCGTGTACGTTGCGGGCAGGTCGGTGAGGTCGGCGATGTGCTGGACCAGCTCCTTGTACCCCTTGCGGCCGAAGCCGAAGACGGTCATCTGCTGGAACGAACCGTCGGCCTCGCGCTCGAACGGCCAGGCGACGTAGGAATCGACCTTGTCATGCCGCTGGTGACTGGCCATGAAGAGGGCGTGATCGGTGCGACCGGAAGTGAAGTAGACCCAGGGGATGTTGTCGGTCCACGCCTCGGAGAGCGGGGTGCGCTTGCCGTTGGCGCGGACGACGGCGTCGTGCTCGACGTCGAGCTTACCGCCGGGCGTGCCCTCGTAGAGGAACCAGTAGCTGGGGAGCTTGAACTTGCGAAGGGTGACCGTGGCGCAGGTGGGATAGAAGTTCCAGGTGCAGGCGCTCTTGCCGTCCTTGTGCTCGGATTCGATCCGGACGCAGAGGGGACCGCTGCGGGTGACCGTGCTGACGAACCCCTTGTAACCCGCATGGAAGAGCTTTTCGGGATGGCCGAACTTGGGGAGGCCGTGGTATTCGCCCGCGGCCCTGGGGACGTGACTGTAGGAAATCCAGTCGTTGCCGTCGCGGTCGATGATGCCGGCGAAGCCGCCCCCTTCCTTGCCGTACAAGTAGGTGGCGGTGGGGGTCCGGATCTTGAAGCAGGCGACGTCACCGGCCACGACAACGTTGTCGGCGGTGACGCTCACCCGCGCGGCGATCGCCGGCGCGGTGAACGGGACGCCGCCCTTGGCGCGCCAATACAGGTGGTAGCGGCGCGTAGCCTGGGCGCTCGTCCGGCCCTGAAGGAGGAAGGTCAGCGTGCCGGTGACGGCGGTGGGCTGGTGGTGCGCGGCGTCGGGCGCGGGGTCGAACTGAAGTGGGACGGCGTCATCGATCACCTGGCCGTCTGAGTCGATCTCGACGAGCCGAAGCGAGTCGCGGTTGACCGTTGATTCAGCGCCCAAGTCGATCGCGACTTCGACCGGCTTGTTGAAGCGCGGCGTCGCGTTGGCCTGGACGCGGATCGGGAGGCGGTGTTCGTAGATGCGATTCCACCACGGCGGAGCATCCGCGGCGGTGGCCGTGGGCGCGAGATGGAAGAACAGGAACAGCGCGGCGAGGGCAGTCAATTGAGGCGGTGGTCGCATGTGGCGGGGCCTTTCGTCCGCGCTTCGGATGCGCGTGCGCGTAGCATACACCGGGCGGTCGGTCAGCGGGCGCGGGTGGCGAAGCCGCGCCAATCGACTATGTCGATCGGGGAAATGATCGAGTCGGGGAGCGGCGGGCGTTTAAGCGCGGGCTCGTTGGGGACGATCGCCAGGATCGGGACTTTGCCGTAGCGCTCGATGATGCGCGGGTTGGATTCCTCGGCGATCGAGGCGGATTCGGCGGGGTAGCGGTTGATGACGACGCCCGCGACGCTTACACCAGCGCGGCGCAGGGTTTCGACGGTGAGGAGGGTATGGTTGATCGTGCCCAGGCCCGGCCGGGCGACGACGACGGCCGGCAGGTTGAGCCAGCGCGCCAGGTCCAGGACGGTGTGCTGGTTGTCGAGCGGGACGAGCACGCCGCCGACGCCTTCGACGACGATCACGTCGCTTTCGCGGGTCATCAGGCGGAGGCTGCGGTCGATCGCGTCCCAGTCGAGGGGTTGTTTGGCGCGGTCGGCGGCGACGGCGGGGGCGAGCGGTTCCTTGTAGCGCTGCGGGCAGATCAGGTCGAGCGGGAAGCGGGCGTCGGCGCAGGAGGCGAGGAACTCGGCATCTTCGGAGACCAGCCCCTCGCGGCGCCAGACGCAGCCCGTGGCGACCGGCTTACTGACGGCCACGCGCAGGTTCTGGCGGAGGAAGTGCGCGGCAATCGCGCCGGCGATCACGGTCTTGCCGACCTCGGTATCGGTGGCGGTGATGAAGAGGCCGGGGATGGGGATGCGAGAGAGCATATCCTTTCCATCAGGGAACGTGCCATGATGTTAGCCGCGCGGTCGCTCGGGCGCAAATGAGCGCCGAAGCCTGCGCGACGACCTCTGCAGATTGTACGTCGCGCACGCGTGTATGCATCGAAATCAGGCCGTCATGGTTGTACCATCGCATCGCGCGAACTGGCGGCGCCAAGCCGGTGTGTCGAGTGGATTGCTCTGCCGAATGAACCGGACACTTACGGTAGCTTTCTGCATATGGTCTATTGCTGTGATCGCAATAGCATGGGCGTGGTACCGAAGCTATCAGCCGACGGCACACGAGGAGTTCACCTGGAGGGTGGGCAGCGGGCGTTACACGATCTGTTCGATGAGTGGGCGCATTGTGCTGCGCGGACCTCCCGCAGCGGCGATGCCGACGGAGGCCGGCCATTGGCGAAGACGAATTGCCAATCGAGATATCGAGTGGTCCGTCGTGTGGTATTGGAAGCCGGACCTTTCCCTTTGGCGGTCCTTCCCCGCGCCGTCAGAATTCGTCGGGGACACGGCGGCCGTGGTCAATCAATTGGAACGGCAACCGCGCAACGTTCGCGTAGCGGTCATGCTCGACGCGCTGGAAGATTCCGATCGATTCGCCGCGGCGCACGTCTGGTTGATGCGCCAGGCTTATACGGGGCCATTCGTCAATACGGGGCGAACCGACGTGACCCCTCAGGTATCGATCGTCAATGGGCTTCGCGCGGAGATTGTGCTGCCCGAGTTTCCCCGCGCACCGGTCACGCAAACCGTGCGTCCCGACGAGTTGAGGTTCCAGCGGGCGACTGGGATGCTGACGGAACGGCGAGTGCTGACGTTCCAAGGCACGGAGTCGCGGGTGCACATTGATCCGGCGCAATTGCCGGGCATCAGACGGCAGTGGCACGCGATGCTCGATCGGCGCGTGTTGTCAATCCGGTATTGGGCCATCCTATCGGCCCTGACGGCGCCTTGGCTGGTCTGGTTCTTCTCGCGAAATCGAAGGCGGCTCCTGGCCCGCGCCTCGGCAGGACAATGTTTGAACTGCGGCTACGACCTACGCGCAAGCGGCGCGCGCTGTCCCGAGTGTGGACGGGAGGTGCCCGAACACCCGCGCGCGTGAGAGCATCGTCATCGAGGTCCCGACACGTCCACAATTCTATTCTGCTGGCAACTCGGCGGCGGCGGCGGGCACGAGACGTCGGGACGATGAAACGGGCCGCCGAGGGCTAACGTCCAGGCGGCCTGCGGAGTGGTTGAAACGTTCGGGTGGAGACGCGGCGAGCGGCCCGCAAGCAGGCCGGCTAAACGTCAGAACCAGAACTCGGGTTGGTAGCCGCGGTCGCGGACCTTCATGTCGGCGAAGGGGCGCCAGTCGACGTGGCCGTCCATGAACAGGATGTTGCCGCCCTCGGGCTTGTTGTCCCTGTTCATGTGACTGGTCAGGTGCTTGACGGCAAAGCCGCCCTGAACGCCGGCGAAGTTGCCGCCGTTGCTGGAGATGACCGAATCGGTGACCAACTCGGTCTCGGAGGCGGAGGCGCGGCCGGTGATCGGGTTTTTTTTAGGCACCGTCTTGTCCTGATAGTTCTTCTCGAAGAGCGGGTTGGGCATGTTGGGGACGATCTTTCCCATCGGGGCCGGCGGTGGAATGCGCTGGAGGAGAAAGAAGTACCCGAGCACGGAAAAGTTGGGGTCGAAGTTCCACAGGCCGTCCACGTCCTGCTCGGGGTAGGAGGGACAGTAGAGGACCTTGCGCAGGCAACCCGAGGAGATGATCCGGTCGCGGGTCTCGATGGGCAGGTCCCAGAGCCAGTTGCCGCCGCCGTACGTCGCGGGCAGCTTGCCCTTGTTCTCGCCGGCGTAGATCTGCAGCGCCTGCCCGATGCTGCGGAGGTTGGACATGCAGTTGGTCTTGAGGGCCTGCTTCCGGGCCTTGCTGAGCGCGGGCATCAGGATCGAGATCAGGAGGGCGATCACGCCGATGACGACGAGCAGTTCGACGAGCGTAAACCCGACGAAACGGCGGGACGGGGAACGGTTGGGTATGAGCGGCAGCTTCATGGCGCGGTCTCCGAAGTGTGCGAACGTCGAGCGCTCCGCGGCTCCTCCCTCTCGAGGTGAACCCCATCGGACGGCTGTGGAATTTAGTGAGTGTACGGGGGCGCGCCCATGAAATCTTGCGCGGATCTTCGGAGATATTTCACCGCGGGTGGTAATGGGGGCGGGCGAGCGATCAGTGCCGGCGGAAGAGCAGGAGGTAGACCAGGATGGCGATGGCGTTCAGCGCGGTTGCGATCGCGACCTTGCCAACCGCCTCGCGGCCGCCCCAGGACAGGCTCGCGAGCGGGGCGTTGACCCACTCGAGCACCCGCACGACCAGCGGGACGCGCTCGTAGACGACCGTGGACTCGTCCACTTCGCCCTCGGTGATCTCGACCAGCCCGGCAGCGGACTCGTCGGCGTTCGAAGCGGGATTCGGAGCCTTGGTGATCCGGGTGACGGCGGCGGCGTGAGCGGCCTCGTCGGCGTCCAACTCGGCCGCCAGGTCGGCGGCGGCGCTGGGCTCGGCGATCTCGGTCAGATCATCCTCAGCGGCTGGAGCGGGCACCATGCCGCCATCGCGCTTGACCTGGGCGATCAGATCTTCGGCCCGCTCGCTGATGAGCTGGTCGGCCGGCTTGGGCGCAGCGGGCGCCGGTGCAATGGAGGGGTCACCGAGCACAGCGGCGGCGATCTTTTCCGCCTTGTCCTTTTCGCCGGTCCTGGCGGCTTGCGGCTTGGGCGCCGGCGCGGGATCGGCGCTGTCGCTTGCGGCGGCGTCGTCCTTGAGCTCCTTGAAGAGGTCGTCGAGGGCGGCTTCGGTGGCATCAAGGATGGGATCCGCCGCGGTTTCCGTGGCCGCCGTGGTCGGACCAGGGGTTGCCGGAGCGGGCGCGGCGGGTGCCGTGCGCGCGGCCGGCGCCGGGTCGGCGGGCCGATCGACATTGCGGGGTTCGGGGACGCCCAGTTCGTCGGCCTGGGCGAGCAGGCGGTCGATCTCCTCGCCGGCGAGCTGCGAAAGGAGATCGTCGGCGCTGTTCGGAGCGCCGCCGTCGCCGCTCTCTTCCATGGGATCGGGCAGGTCTACCGCCGTCTGCGCCATCGCGCAACTCCTTTGCGCCTCGGCGTCGCCGGCCCGACAAAGAGACGGGACGGACGCGCCGCGGGCGAATCCTTTCGCCATCATCGGCCGGTGGGGCGCCTGGCGTAACCAGGGGGACACCGCCTGTCCCATAATATCGGATGGGGCAATGGAGTCTACGGCGCTCGGGTATTCTTGCGGACATGGCACGGCGTCTACTGGTTCCGAAACTTGTTGCCGGGGAAATGGTGCTCCTACCGGCGGAGCAGGCGCATCACGCGCGAGACGTATTGCGACTGGAGGTCGGGGACGAGGTGGAGTTATTCACCGCATCGGGAGAGACCGCCGCGGCCGTGCTGAGCGAAGTCACGCCGTGCCGCGTGGTCGCGCGGGTTGAGCAGATCCGCAAGAAGCCCAGGGTGATCGAGCTCACGATCGCGTCGGCCATTCCCAAGGGGGCGCGGGCGGACTGGATGATCGAGAAATTATCAGAACTGGGCGTGGCCCGCTTCGTCCCGCTGGCGACCGAGCGAAGCGTGGTTCACCCCGAGGGACGCAACAAGATCGAGCGGTGGGAACGTCTGGCGACGGAGTCGGCCAAGCAGTCGCGGAGGACGGGCGTCATGCGGATCGACCCGTTGACTCGGTTGGAGGAGTTGCTCGAACAGATCGAGGGGCCGGCTGCCTATCTTTCGACGGCCGGCGGCGCACTGCCTCTCTCTTCCATCCTCCATCCTCCATCCTCTTCTTTGACACTGCTGGTCGGACCCGAAGGGGGATGGACTGATGGGGAGCTGGGGCTGATGTCGGAACGGCACTTGACGGGTATGACGCTGGGGGCGACGATCCTGCGCGTCGAGACGGCGGCGATCGCCGCGGCGGCGGTCGTCGCGGTGTTGACGGCGCCGGGGGTGGTAGTGCTGCGCTAGGTTATCTTGGGGATCACTCTCCCGTGAGCCAATATCCTTATCAACCGCCATCTCCGGGCACATACGGCTACGGTTATTTCGGACAGGACCCGCTCGGTGATCTGCTATTGCCGGCGAAGCGGGCGAGCATTTGCATGTTCGTACTCTCGGCGCTGACACTCCCGTGCGGTGTGCTTGCCGGGCTCCTCTGGGGAATGCTGGTCAAGGGCCGGCTCCCGCCGGAGATGAATGCGCAGTATCAGCAATTGGAGGAGCAACTGTCGTCGATGGGCCTGAGCTTGTCGGGGCTGGCGGCGACAATCGCGTCGGCGCTGCTGATCGTGGGGGTGATCATGGTCGTGCTTGGGGTAATGGTACGGCGGGGCGGGCTGGGGAGTGTTGTCGTGGGAATTATCGTGTGCGGCTTGCTGGCCCTGTTCGCGTTGCTCAGCGTGGCGGGATCGGTACTCCAGGCGGGACAGCGCGGCGGGGAGGCGCTCGGGGGAGCGTGCCTGTGGGGTGTTGTTCTTGTATTGCTGATCTTCACACTGGTTTTCCTGATCCAAGCGGCGGGGAAAGCAAGCAAGATCGCGGCGTACCGGCAATCGTTGCCGCACGCGTATGGGGCGGTGGGAGTTCCGGGGTATGCGCCGGCGGCGCTGTGGCCTCAGCAGCAGTCAGGCGTTGGGCAGTGGGGTCAGGGTGGGTGGGCCCCCGGATCGCCCTCCTCTGCGGTGCCACCGCCACCGCCACCGCCACCGCCGTCACAGCAACAGAATTGGCCACCGCCATCCCCGCCGCCACCGCCGACGAATCCGACGTGAAGGGGGCAATCCCGCGTTAAAATGCCCTTGCGCGGTCACGCGGAGGGCGCTCCGAACACTGGAACCAATCGCGGGCAGTGTTCAGCCGCGTTGCGGATCGGGCCGATAATACGGGAGTATGACCGCCGCGAGCCTGAAATCGCCGATGTCGAGCGAACCGGAAGACAACATCCCCAAGGCCCCCCCGCTCGGATTGCGGGCGCGGTACATCAGCCTGTCGTGGGCGTACGTCCGGTGGTGCCTGGGGATGTTCGTCTGGTCGATCCTGTGCGTGGTCTACTTCGTGCTGACCCAGCAGTCGCTGGACATGTACATCGCGATCGGACTGGGCGTCGTCCTGCTGCTGATGGTGTTCGGGCCGGCGCTCTTGTTCGGGGGGGAGACCTGGTACAAGCGGCTGGGGTGGATGGTCGTGCTGCTGTGCATGTTCTCGATCATGTGGCTGTACCCGCTGGCCGCGGTGGCGTGGGGGATCGCCAAGCGCATCGCGGAGGGGCGTTACAAGACCTGGCCTCACCTGACCGACACCTGGCACCTGGTCCTATGCCTGTTCACCATGCTGCTGGCGGTATGGACGTTCGTAATGACGCGGCGGGCGGTCCGGATGACCCGTCAACTGGCGCGCGGGGAGTTCGGGGAGATGGATATCCGGATTCGCGAGACCTGAGTTGAACGCGGATATGCCACTACGGCGCGATGACCCAAGCGGTGCACGAAGGGCAGACGCGCGGATCGCTTCTAACCCATCCGATTTCTTCGCGTTAACCTATAGCGCCTTCGCGTCTTCGCGGCAAATGCACTTATGATGCTTGGACCTTGGTGCCTTTGCCTCGCGATCAACGTTTCACTTCTTCGCCAGGCTTTCCTTCCACTCCGCCCCCAGCTCTTCCAGCGTCTTGCCCGTGTATTCCTTCCACAACCCCTCGTTGTACTTGCCCTGGCGGCAGGCGGCGTTGATCTTGACGACCAGGTCCTTGTCGTAAGTCTCCTGCGCCCAGTTCAGGAAGTGCCCGGTCGTGCGGTAGCTGTCGGTGTACTTGGCGCGGGTGGGGTTGGGGTGCGGGCGCTTGTTCACGGGCTCGTAGTTGAAGAAGCGGTACCAGTCGGCGATCCCCTCGACCAGCCAGCCCGGCTTGGGCCCGCGGCGGTAGGCCTGCACCACGTGCACCAGCTCGTGGACGAAGGCCCCCACGTCGTCCGGGTGATCGGTGAACCATTTCTGCGCCGCGGTGATGCGGTTGCCGCTGGCGGCGGCCACGCCCTTGTAGTCCTTCTTGAAGGTGATCGTCACGGTGGCCGGGGGCACGAAGCCCTCGCTGGGGAGCTTGGCCCAGATCTTGGGGTACCACTCTTCCGCGACCTTCTGAACCCGCTTGCCGTAGTCGGCCATCTCCGGCACGTCGCTGGTGTCCACCTTGATGACGAACTTGAAGTTCTCCGGCGTGACCGGCGGCGAGTTCTGCGGCTTGTCCTCGCTGCCCTTCTCCCTGGCCGCCGGGGCATCCTTGGCCGAGGCGGGCGCGGCCGGCTTCTCCGGCTCGGCGGCCCATGCCGGCAGGCTTCCCAACACCACCACCCACGCCGCGATCGTCTGGATTCTCATGCTGCTCCTTGATTTACCCACTTCAACGGCCCGTTCGCAGGGGATATTCCGCTGCCGCGTTGGAAAAAGCCAATCCAGGTCGGCGCTCCTGACAAGATGCGTTATGGAAACCACGGAGCACACGGAGGACACAGAGAGTTCAAAGGGTTTGTTTTTCTCTGTGTGCTCTGTGTGCCCTGTGGCTGACCGATCCTGTCCTCAATCGTTACCCAGCGCGAACGCGACGAACGAATCTCCGCTCTTGGTCCGCTCCTTCCCGCCACCGCCCGCGGCGATGACCACGTATTGCTTCCCCGCCACGCGGTACGTGCAGGGCGTCGCGTAGCCGCCCGCGGGCAGGCGCGTCTGCCAGAGGAGCTTGCCGGATTCGGCGTCGAAGGCGTGGAACATCTCGTCCTTCGAGCCGCCGATGAAGACCAGGCCGCCGGCGGTGACGATCGTCCCGCCGAAATTCTCGGTCCCGGTCTGGGGCACGCCTTTGGCCGTCAGCTCGGGGAACTCGCCCAGCGGGATGCGCCACGCGAAATCGCCCCTGGATAAGTCGATGGCGTTGAGCAGTCCCCACGGCGGCTTGATCCCCGGGTACCCGCCCTGCTGCCCGCCGGCCTTCTCGCGCTCGGGCCCCACGGGCACGCCGTCGCGGAAGTACGAGTAACCCGTCGGCTCGTAGTGCCCCTCTTTCATCCGCTTGAGGGTGCCCACGTACGGCGCATCGTTCGAATTGATGAAGAGCACGCCGCGCACGGGGTCGAAGCTCGCGCCCGACCACGTCGCCCCGCCGTGGAAGCCCGGCGTGATCACGGTCCCCCGCTCGCTGGGGGGCGCGTTGGGGCCGTCGTGACGCAGCCTGGCGAGCTGCGCCAGCACGGCCCGGTGGATCTCGGGCGAGACGTCGCTCGCCTGGGCCTCGTCCACCTTCTGCCGCGAGAACGGGGGCGGCTTGACGGGTACGGGCTGGGTGGGGCTCGCCGCCTCACCCGGCACGTCGGACGGCGGAGCCGGCGTCTCCTTCACGCCAAACACCGGCCGGCCGGTGAGCCGCTCCAGGATGAAGCAGTACCCCGTCTTGGTCACCTGCGCCACCACCGGCACGTCCCGGCCGTCCATCTTCATCGAAGAGACCACCGGCGGACAGGGATTGTCGTGATCCCACAAGTCGTGATGCAGCGTCTGGAAATGCCAGATGCGCTTGCCGGTCCGCGCATTTATCGCCAATACGCAGTTGGCGAAGAGGTTATCCCCCTTGCGACCCGCGCCGTAGAAATCAGGCCCCGCCGACCCCGTCGCGCAGAACAGGATGCCGTTGTCAACATCCACCGTGAATCCCGCCCAGGGGTTCGCACCGCCGCGCTCGCGCCAGGCGTCCTTTTCCCAGGTGTCGCCGAATTCCTCCCCCGGCCGGGGGATCGTGTGGAAGCGCCAGACCTCCTTGCCG
>DATBFY010000059.1:0-7433 GCA_036558265.1 Tepidisphaeraceae bacterium
TTCGCCGGCCAGGTCGCCGCCGCCAATAAGGCCCTGACCGACCTCCAAGGCAAGGTGCAGGTCGAGGAACAGACCAGCCAGCGAAACCTCCAGACCGCCCAGGCTCAGATCAAGCAGCGCGATCAGCGCCTGGCCATCTTCCGCCCCAGCGCCAAGGACGCCATCGTCCGCAACGTCGACGCCACCATCACCCAGGTCGCCCCGGACAGCATCTGCTACATCAACCTGGGCTTCGGCGACCACGTCACCCCCGGCCTGACCTTCGAGGTCTATGACCGGCTCGACGGCGTGCCGAAGATGAACGACAGCGATGTCGATCTCCCCAAGGGCAAGGCGTCGATCGAGATCATCAGCGTCGGCCAGAACTCCAGCCAGTGCCGCGTGCTCCGCACGCAACTGGGCACCCAGCTCCAGCAGGGCGACGTTTGTGCCAACCTGGTCTACGACCGCAACACCAAGCTCACCTTCTACGTCTACGGCAAGTTCGACATGGACAACAACGGCGTCGCCACCGAACCCGAGGCCGAGGTCGTCAAGAACATCATCACCCGCTGGGGCGGCAAGATCGCCGACCGCCTCAGCGTCGACGTCGACTGCGTCGTCATGGGCAAGGAGCCCACCGTCCCCCTCTACAGCCCCGAGGAACTCCAGCAGCCCATCCAAAAGGCCAAGTACGACGAGGCCAAGGCCGCCCTGGACGCCTACGACAAGGTGCACAACGACGCCGTCTCCCTCTACGTCCCCATCATGAACCAGACCCGCTTCCTCTACTACACCGGCTACTTCGACGCCTCGAAGAGGTAGGAGAGGGAGAGCAGTCAGTAGCAAGTAGTCAGTAGTAGAAATAGAGGCGAGCCCGCGTCAGCACCGGCCTCGCCTCTTCCTTTTCCCCCACTGTCTACTGGCTACGCTCCACTGCCCCGCCCACTGCCTTCCACCTACTGCCTACTTCTTCTTCAGAATTCCCATCTTCTTCGCCACCCCCATCACCACCCGCTTGTCCGCCTTGCCTCGCGTGTTGATCCCTTTGGCGAGCAGCGACGGGCAGAGCACGAGCGTGAGCGGGGACTCGCACCCCTGCTCCTGGGCCATCAGGCGGAGCTGTTTGACCTCGCCCCCCTTCAGCGGCACCTTGCGCAGCATCTCCTTGACCAGCTTGCCCTGGTGGTTGACGGTCCGCGGCGTCGCCCGTCGCTTGAGGAACCAGTTGACCAGCACCAGCACCAGCACGACCCCCGCGCCGATCATCGCGATGGCGTAGAAGACGGTTGGGTCGCCTGGGGCGCCGACGTTCTCCGAAATGCTCTTGAAGACGTCTTCCTGTCGCAGTGGCGCCGCCATGGACCTCTCCGATTGTGGGCAAACGTTTAACCGACCCGCTTGCGTGCCGCTTCATCTTGCTGATCGCTTCCGGCGCTCGGCGTTGCCGGAACTTGCGGGTTCGCCCGCACCGACCGCATCATCTCCGCCACCGTCCGCAGCACCCCCAGGGCGTACCGCCGCACCCTCAGGTTGCCGTCCTCCTTCGCCAGGCGGCCGACCTCGCTGAGCAGTTGCCACCAGCCGATCGCCTTGAGCGCCCACAGGGCCGAAATGCGGTGCTTTGGTCGCTGATCCGCAAGCATCGAGGCCAGCGCGACGTGGGCGTTTTTCAGTTTCATGTGGTGCAGCGCCTTGATGGCGTTGGCGCGCTCGCGGTTGTTGCTCGACGCAGCCCGGGCACGCTCGGCCAGCATCGGCAAAAACTGCGTCCGCTGGCGATTCTCCAGCACCTCGATGGCATTCGCCCGCACGCGCGGGTCGGCGTCGTTAAGTACCCGTTCCAGAACGACTTCCGGCGGCACGGAATCCAGCGCACCCAGCACCGCGATCGCCTTGCTGCGCAGCTTGGCGTTCGGATCGTTGCACGCCTGCATCAGGGCGGGTCGGAGCAGTTCGCCCAGGCCCAGTTCCTGCGCGATCTGCATCGCTTTGAGCCGTTGCTCGACCGAACCGCTCGACAGCCGCCGCCCGAGGCGCTGAACCGCATCCGGCAGCATCTTGAGCATCGCGTTGCCGGCGCTCTTGCGCGTCTGCTTGTCGAGACGATCGAAACGGTTCCAGAAACTGTCGAAGCCGACCTGTCCGATCGCCCGGCTGACCACCCGCCGCACCGATTCGGTCGCCCCGGTCATAAGCTGGAGGAGCATGTTTTCGAAATCGGGCGGGCGTCGGCGGACGATCTCCCGTGCCGCCAGCCGCACGATCCGCTCGTCCGGATCCATCAGGAGACCTTTGAGGAGCTGGACCGATGCGTTGCGGGGCCGCCGCGCCGCGATCCGCAACAGGCGCAACCGCGCCGCAAAGTGGTGCGGATCGGGTCCCAACGCGTGCTCGCGAAGCTTCTCCAGGCGTTCGTCCTGTACTACGTCATGCACCCCGCTGCAAGCCACCCACTCACCCACGCGGGCGGCTTCGGTGGCGTCGCGACGTTCCAGGTCGTGTGCGAGCTCGGTCTCGCCCAGCCACGCCCCCCTGCTCACCTGGTGCATGCAGAGCTGGAGCTGGTGATCCTTGAGCCAATGCGTCTTGCGCAACAGGGCATCCAGGACGGGGGCCTCGTCAATGTGGGCGAAGACCAGCCCGAAGTGCGAGCGAAGCTGCCCGTGCGACGCCCCGAGCAGGAACGCCTCGACGTGCTCGCTGGCCGGGGGTTGTTGGAGGCGGCGGACCATCGGGGACTGTCCGCCATGCTTGGCGGTGTGGAGGATGGCCAGGGTCTTGCTCGCCGGGTGGTCGCACAGGAGCAGTGCCGCGCGGAGGAGTTCCTGCCCGTGCTTGCCGCGATGGACGTCCATGGCGCGGGCGATGGCCTGCTCGATCTCGGGGCGGTTCTCGGTCAGCTCGCGATAGAGGGCGACCCGCTGGGGGTCGTCGAGTCGGTGGAGGTTGCGGGTCTCGGTCGCCGCCCAGCGCGCCAGGGCCACGAGGGCCTCGCAGGCGGCCTTGGAAAGCTCCTCCTCCAGATCGTGCAGATTTTCGGAAAGAACGTAGGCGAGCTTGCCCTGGCGACCGAGGGCGACCAGCTTCAGTGCGGCCAGGCGGCGCTCCATGTCGTCGCTGCGACCGCATTCGCGAAGGGCGTGGTGGAAAAGGCGAACGTTCTCCAGGACGCGCAGCTTGAGCGGGTCGGGAAGGGCGTCGTAGAGGCCGATGACCCCGCCCAGCCCCCGGGTAGTCTCCCGCTTCACCAGCGCGTCCAGGGCGGTGGCCTGCTCCTGCGGGTTGCCCAGGCGCAGGGCCTCAAGCAACACGTCATCCGCGGCCTCGTTTTCGGAGGCGACCAGGGCATGGACGAGCTGTTGGATCATCTAGGGGTGGTTATCGGACGTCCGGGCGTCGCGACGTGAGCCCCATTCGCTCATGTGCATGGCCTACGGCGTGTTGAGGGCCAGCAGACGTAGGGTCCGCTTCAGCGGACGGAACCCGCCGCCGCCGCGCAGCGTCCACTGTCTCATTCGCACCTGTGCCGAATTCTCCGTCCGCTGAAGCGGACCCTACGGAGCTCGCCGCGATTCGTACGGGAAGCCTCATTCCATATGATGAATGGGCAGGTGATCGAAATTCGGCGGGATCGGATGTCGGTTCCGGCAGCGACACTGCCAGTCCGGTTCGTACTGGTTGCGTGCGACCGCCCGCGCGAACGAGGAATATGCCCATGCGTGCGGACCGGGGACGTAACCGTGTTTGACCGGATTGTAGTGGATGTCATGGACGTGGGCGTGATGGTCGTCGATATCGCGCACCTGGTGCTCCCAGAAGTGGCGCTGCCAGACCCCCCGGCGGCGGCAACGCACGCGCGAAGCCGACCGACGCTGCTCCGCGCCGCCCGCCGGCAGGTAGTCGCGTGTGAACCGGGCCTTGATGGCGGCGATCCGGGTCGGGTAGTCGGCGTCGCCGGGCGGGAGTGTGAGCATCAGGTGCCAGTGATCGGGCAAGAGGACGATGGCGTCGATCTCGAACGGGCGTTCGCGGCGGGTGATATCGATCGCGGTGTGCAGGAATTGGCGCGCGGGCTCCTTTAGGAGGATTGGCGCGCGGTTTTCGGTGACGATCGTCAGGAAAAAGGTGCCGCCGGGCTGGAACGCGCGACGGTATTGAGGCATGACCGGAATCGTAATCGCAGTAATGCCAGTGAGACAAGAGCATTGTAGGGTCCGCTTCAGCGGACCGAATCCACGGGCGGCAAGATGGTTCGGGAGAGCGGACGCTGCGCGGCGGCGGCAGCGGATCCCGTCCGCTAAAGCGGACCCTACATCGAGCTACATCGAGCACTGAGGTTGGAATCGCTCACGGCCGGTTCAAGGCGAGCAGGTCGTTCAACGCAGCCCGGTCGGTGACGACCTCGATCTGATAGTGGTAGGACTTTCGCCCCCCTGCCGGCAGGGTTTGCAGCCATCCGCGGGCGCGGTCCTTGTCGCGGCCTTCGACGCCGCCGGTCATCGGCTCCAGGGCGGCGACGTACTCGTGCCGGCCCCAGTGCTGCCAGTTGCCGCAGCGGGCAAACTCGCGGGTGTTGTAGTGGATCGCGACGCCCAGGCCGAGCTTCTTGTTGACCACGCCGACGGTGGTATCGCCATTCTTACTGCTTGGCTTGGGGTAGACGTAAGCGACGAACGAGTTGGGACCGTGGTGCTGGTGCAACGGCGCCGGCATCTTCTTGTACGCGGCGTTCTTCGCGCCGAACCATTTCTTCGTGGCCGGATCGTCGAGCGGCTCGATCCGGCTCGCGTCATAGCAGAACTGGGCCCCCTGGTCGCACAGGGGGTAGCCCATGTTGATATGCAGGAGCCAGCCGTGGGGCTGATCCTCGTTGCCGGCATTGAAAAACTCGTCGCGGACGTCGATGGTGTTCTGTCCGAGCGTTGACGTGATCGTCCGCCGCAGCTCGATGCAGGGGCCGTAGAACGCGCCATAGCGAACCATTGCGGTGACGGACATGTCCATCCTGCCGTTGCGCGGGTCGGGCTGGACGATTGATTCGAGCGTGGCGGGCGTACCGGAGTGGGGGCCATGGAGGCCGACCTCTTCGCCGTTGTCGGTCGCCGGGCCGCCGATGTTGGTCGGGCCGCAGGAGGTGAGCAGTCCGACGCCGAACCCGCGCAGCCAGTCCAGCCCGTGACGAAGCGCGTTGGCTTCGGGCGGCGTCACGCCCTTGTGCGCGAGGAACGTAAGCGAGTGCTGGTTGAAGAACGCCTGGTCGATGTCGAGACCGCGATCGGGAAGGATGCGGTAGCGCAATCCGCCTCCGGTGTTGACCCACAGCGCGCGGGTATTGCGCGCCGGGCCGTTGGCAAAGTTATAGGATTCGATGCCGCCGATCTGGTGGGGGTTGATGAAGCGGGTGGTGTCCATACGCGCGTCAGGAGGTTAAAGACGCGTGTAAGATAGTGGGCGCGGGCGGCGTGACAAGACGCGCAAAGCGAAAAGGGGACATCCAGAATTTCGCGATGCCATTCGCGCCGGCGCTAATGACGTGGGGAAACTCCGGATGCCCCCTTTCCCTCTACGTTTTCCTCTACGCGCGCTGGGTGGTCTGGCGCATCACCGCCCCGATCAGGAAGAAGACCAGCAGCGCGAGGGTGACGACCAGCACCAGGGGCCAGGCCGACATCATCAAAAGCCGCACGTTGGGATTGGCGAACGCGAAGTCTTCATCGCGCACGAGTCCCCAGGTACCGTCGTTGGCGTCGTGCAGCTTGAAGAACCCCGTCGCCACCAGCCACCCGAACAGGTGGTGGAGAAACAGGAAATAGAGCAGCGACGGGAACCAGATCAAACCGAAAAGCTCGGAGTCCAGCTCCGCGAGACTGACGCGGAGGAACTGGCGGACCTGCCCGGTATCCGTGGTGGGAGCGGCTGTCACCTGGGCGGCGGCTGCGTTGTCGACCATGTGTCGCCGCAGGTGGATCTCGGTCATCTCGTATTCGAGCACGAACCAGACGCCGACGGTGCAGAGGATGAGGGAGATGACGTACCACACCACCATGCCGCGGGAGGCGGTGGGTCGATCGTTACGAGTTGGCGGCGCTACAACTGCCACGTATGTATATACGGTTTATTCGTGCGGCGACTACAATCCGGCGGCGCGGAATCTCGGGAGAATTTGACCTTTGAGCTTCAAGAGGGCGAGTCATGCCTGTTTATGAGTAAATCGGCGCACTTCACGCTCTCCTAGGGCATTGATCCGCGCAATTTGCGCGGCTTTTCATGAGCCATCTCGAAGCGGTCTTGTTATAATCTTGCTTCGAGGTAGCCCACCATGCGATTCTTAGCCATCGCCCTTGCGGCCCTGACCATCGCTTCGTTCGCCCCGTTGAGCGCGGAGGACGCGCCCAAGCGATCCGCCGAGCTCCAGGTCCTCGACCGCTGGGTCGGTTCCTGGCGCACCGAGGTCACCAACAAGACCACGGGCGTCACGTTCACCTCCACCGAGAACCGCAAGTGGTCGCGCCTGGGGGAGTTCGTCCTCTCCGACGACGCCAACGAGTTGACCCGGAAGGAGTCCCACTTCCTGATGACCTACGACCCCAACGCCCGCGTCTACCGCACGTGCTTCATCGAAGAGGCCGCCGCGATCCTCATGCTGGGCACGTGGAACGAGGCAACGCAAACCATGACCTGGACCGGCGCCGACATCGTCGGCAACAAGTTGACCGGCACCAACCGGTTCCTCGACAAGGACCACAACGAGTGGTCGGTCACGCTGACGACCCCCGACGGCAAAGTCGTCGTAGAACTGTCCGGAAAGCAAACCCGGCAAAAAGCCTGACGTGTCGCTTTTCCCTTTGCCTTTCCACACCCCCGGCCGGTGGCACTGGACGAACGGGGTGACGTCTGGGTATGGTCGGCGGTCGAGGAGCCCGTCCGCGGGTCCATCCTGGCCGAGCAGCCAACTTTGGCGAGAGGGATTTGTGCCAATCTACGAGTACGAGTGCAAGCAGTGCGGCGCGCGGTTCGAGAAGCTGGTGCGGACGATGACCTCGTCCGCCGAGCCGGCCAAGTGTCCCACATGCGAGTCCGATAACACGGCGCGGGCGCTCAGCGTCTTTGCCGCCGTGTCATCCGAAGGATCGGGCAAGTCACCCGCCGGCGGCAACCTGCCCATGTGCGGCCGCTGCGGCGGCCCGGGGCCGTGTGCGATGGAGTAGCGATTCGGAAAACGAAGATAGAGGATGGAGGATGGAGAATGGATGAAACCAATTCCATCCTCCATCTTCTATCCTCTATGCTCGTCTTCTCCCCCCTCCGGCAAATCGGGTAGGAGGGGGCCTTGCGGCCCCCGTCCTCCCACACCACCGGACGTACTTGCGTATCCGGCGGTTTCTTCTAACGGTTCAACTGCCCGTATCGCTGGACAAGGCTGACCAGGCCTAACGACTCGAACCACGCCA
>DATBFY010000060.1:0-13261 GCA_036558265.1 Tepidisphaeraceae bacterium
CCAACACCTTCGAGCCGATCATCACGCGCCTCGGCGAGCGCGCGATGGACCCGAAGACCAACCCTCCCGTGCGCTTCAAGCGCCTCATCATCGAGAAACCCTTCGGCACCGACCTCGCCAGCGCCAAGGCCCTCAACAACCTCATCCATAAATATTTCGACGAGAACCAGGTCTTCCGCATCGACCATTACCTGGGCAAGGAAACCGTCCAGAACCTCATGGTCATGCGCTTCGCCAACTCGATCTTCGAGCCCATCTGGAACTACAAGTACATCGACCACGTCCAGATCACCGTCTCCGAGACCCTGGGCGTCGGCAACCGCGGCGGCTATTACGACAAGTCCGGCGCGCTCCGCGACATGGTGCAGAACCACATCTTCCAGCTCATGGCACTGGTCGCGATGGAACCGCCCGCCGCCCTCGACGCGATCTCCATCCGCGACGAGAAGACCAAGGTCTACAAGTCCGTCCGCCCCATCCGTCCGGACCAGGTCGACCACTTCACCGTCCGCGGCCAGTACGGCCCCGGCGAGCACGCCGGCCAGAAAACCCAGGGCTACCTCAAGGAAAAGGACGTCCCCCCCGATTCTCGCACCGAGACCTTCGCCGCCCTCAAGCTCTTCATCGACAACTGGCGCTGGAGCGGCATGCCCTTCTACATCCGCACCGGCAAGTTCCTCCAGGAGAAGCTCAGCGAGGTCGTCGTCCGCTTCCGCTCCCCGCCCCAGACCCTCTTCCAGAAACAGTGCGAGACGCCCGTCTATCCCAACGACCTGATGATCCGCATCCAGCCCGAGGAGGGCATCTCCTGGCGCTTGAATGGCAAGGTGCCCGGCGGCGGTGCGGGCGGCGTCACGATCAAATCCGTCGCCCTCGACTTCCTCTACAAGACCACCTTCAAGATCGAGCCCCCCGAGGCCTACGAACGCCTGATCTACGACGCCATGCTCGGCGACCAGACCCTCTTCATCCGCGGTGACGAGGCCGAGGCCGCCTGGGCCGTCATCGACCCCGTCGAACAAGGATGGCGCGACTCCAAGCGCCCCCCCGACCCCTACACCCCCGGCTCCTGGGGCCCCAAGCGCGCCCAGGAACTGATCGAACTCGACGGCCGACGCTGGATGCATTCGGGCGACGGCGACGCCGCCGAACCCATCATCGCCTGCTCGTTGTAGGTTCGCCATTTACGGCGTTCGGAGTTCACGCGTAAGCGTGTCGTTGATTCAAGAGCACGTCAAAGTGTGAATTGGCGAACAAATCATTTGCCTTGACGCCCGCCGGGCTGCTTCCTATATTCCCCCACCGTGACTCCCGCCACTCGACTTATTACGGTCGTCGTACGCTAGGCCGGCACCGCCCCTCGTCGGGCGACCGGCCCACCCAAGCCGTCCATCCCAGACGCCGTAAGCTTCCGTCCTGACAATCCACGATAATTCTTGAATCCGCCAAAGGATAAAACTACATTGGCGGGTCTTTGCAAGGGAACGAGCCCATGAGCACGCTGCAATCCGACGTCCAGACCACCCCCGCTTCCGCCTCCGCCAAGCCCCGCTACAAGGGCAAGACCGGCGCCCAGATCTTCCACGAGATGCTGATCGGGCCCCACAAGGTGGACGTCATGTTCGGCTATCCCGGCGGGGCGATCCTGCCGGTCTTCGACCAGCTTTACAAGACCCCCGCCAAGTTCATCCTCAACCGGCATGAGCAGGCATCGGGGCATTGCGCGGACGGTTACGCCCGCGCGACCGGGCGACCCGGCGTCTGTGTCGTGACCTCCGGGCCCGGGGCGACCAACACCGTCACGCCGCTGGCGACGGCCCAGCTCGATTCGATCCCCATCATCGTCTTCTCCGGTCAGGTGGCGACGAAGGTGATCGGGAATGATGCGTTCCAGGAAGCGGATGTGACCGGGATCACCCGGCCGTGTACCAAGTGGAACTACCTTGTCAAAGACGTGCGGGAGCTGCCCCGCGTCATCAACGAGGCGTTCCTGATCGCCTCCAGCGGACGGCCCGGGCCGGTGCTGGTGGACCTCCCCAAGGACGTGACCAGCGGGATCTGCCCCGAAGAGGTGGACGACACCCCGCGCGAGCACATCGTGAAGAAGCGCAAGCTCGCAATCACACATCCGCTGCACCAGAAGCAGGCGGAAGAGGCCGCTGAGCTCATCAACAAGTCGAACAAGCCGATCCTGTACGTGGGTGGCGGCGCGATCATCTCCGGCGCGTACGACGTGCTGCGGAAGATCGCCGACCGCGGCAATATCCCGGTCACGACGACCCTGCTGGGGCTGGGGGCATTCGACGAACACGACCCCAAGAGCTTGTACATGCTCGGCATGCACGGCAGCGCGTTCGCCAATTACGCCGTGCAGGAGTGTGACCTCCTGATCTCCGTCGGGGCAAGATTCGATGACCGCGTGACCGGCAACCTCGCGACCTTTGCCCCCCACGCCAAGATCATCCACATCGACATCGACCCCTCGTCGATCGGCAAGAACGTGGACGTGGACGTGACCGTCTGCGGCGACGCCCGCGTCAGCCTCGAGCTGATGGCGCCGCACATCGAGCACCGGGATCGGCGGGAATGGTTCAGCCAGATCAACGGGTGGAAGAAGCGCTTCCCGTTCAAGTACTTCGATGACACCGACAAGGCCAAGCCCCAGTACGTGATCGAGGAGATCAACCGCCAGACCGGCGGCGACGCGATCATCACCACCGGCGTGGGGCAGCACCAGATGTGGGCCGCCCAGTTCTACCGCTGGCGGCACCCGCGACAGATGATCACCAGCGGCGGGCTGGGGACGATGGGGTATGGCCTGCCCTCGTCCATGGGCGCGGCGCTGGGCTCGCCGGGCAAGACGGTGATCGACATCGACGGCGACGCGTCGTATCTGATGACCTGCTATGAGCTTGCGACGATCGCGGAATTCAACATCCCGGTGAAGGTGGCGATCCTCAACAACGACTTCCAGGGGATGGTCAAGCAGTGGCAGGACCTCTTTTACCAGCGTCGCTACAGCCAGACGGTGATGAAAAACCCGGACTTTGCCAAGATGGCCGAGGCGTTCGGCGTGAAGGGCCTGCGGGCGCGGACCAAGGACGAAGTGCCGCGCGTCGTCGAACAGATGCTTTCGCACGACGGTCCGGTGGTGGTGGACTTCGTCGTGGAACCCAACGAGCACGTCTACCCGATGGTGCCGGCGGGCAAGGGCCTGCACGAACAGGTGCTGGGCGTGGTCGATCAGGAGGGCGGCAAGGTCGAGGACCGCCTGCGGCAGCACATGGAGCAGCAGCAGGACCTCGGCACGCTGGCATAACGCGCGCGGTCAAGCCACATGTCCTTCAAACAGCTCAACGTCGATCTGGACGAAGTCGTCGAGGCGATGGAGTTCCGGGACGAGATGGGGTTTGACACGGTCTGGTATCTGGACACGGACACCGGGCGCGTGGTGATGATCGGCGGGGACCTGAGCTTCGACGCGCACGATCCGGGTGATGAATTTCCCGAAGACGAGGCGTCCGACTGGCAGCGAGGCGCCTGGGAGGACTGCAAGGCGGTGGCCGACGACGACCGCAATCGCTTCGTCGAGGTGCCGCAGCGGCAGTCGTCTGATGGCTGGGACGTGATGCGCCGGTTCATCGACGAGGCGCCCGACCCGCGCCTGCGGGAGCGGTTGGTGCGGGCCATCGAGGGGAAGGGCGCCTTCCGGCGGTTCAAGGACGAGCTGTCCCGCCATCCCGAGGCGCGCGAGCGTTGGTTCGCGTTCGAGGCGGGTGTGAAGCGGGAGTGGGCCGAAGAGTGGCTTCGCGAGATCGGGATCGAATCGACCTGGTCACCGCCGGCGCGGAAGCAGGGGGCCGCCGATTGGCAGCCGAAGGTCGTCGGCGTGCACCATGTGCAGATCACGGCGCCCAGGGGGCAGGAGCAGGCGGCGCGGGAGTTTTATTGCGGGGTGCTGGGGCTGGTCGAGGTGCAGAAGCCGGAGTCACTGCGCGGGCGCGGCGGCTTGTGGGTCATGGCGGGCGAGTTCGAAATACACATCGGGTCCGAGGAGGGGGCCAACCGCGCGGCAACCAAGGCGCATGTCGCGTATCAGGTGACGGATATCGCGAAATGGCGGGATCGGTTGGCGAAGGCGGGGGTTGAGATTCTGGATTCAGTTCCCGTTCCGGGTTACGAGCGGTTCGAGTTTCGCGATCCGTTTGGGAACCGGGTGGAGATGATCCAGGAGCGGGGTTGAGGAGAGGGAACGCGGGCCGCAGGCCCTGGTCGCGCTCTTCGATGCGCCGCAGGCGTGAGGAGCTTTCACCCAGGATGGCCATCCCCACGCCCAGGGGGTCAGCAAGCTGATTCAGACCAACTGCGAGCGCGCCGTGAGTGAGTTCAAGGCCTAATCGCCCATTTGCCGGGCATGCCCGCTTCAGGGCACTCACGCGGGGGTGGGGGGTCGTGTCAAGATAGCCATAGCAAGTCCTTGACAGGGTGGATCGGTGCGGCTGTGCTGTTGATGGCCGCTGGCGACGGCCGGACGTCATGGGGGTTGAGTCGTCCGGACGGGCTGATCCGCCCGCTGGTAATTCGCGTTCCGCTTGACTCGCGCGCCGCTGGGCACATGAAGACCACGGGCAAGCGAGTTTGCCCATGCCACCCGAGCAGGTGAAGACTTCGGGCAAACACGTGGGCCCATGCCACGTCGAGCGGCGCGCGGGAATCTTTACGATCCGCAAAAACGAGGTGCCGCATGAACCCGTCGTCTCGCGTTATCCGAATCGCAGTGAGCCTCGTGACGGCCGCAGCCTGCATCGGCCCGTGGGCTGGTGTCGTGCGGGCGGCGCCGATCCACAACACGTTCAACGACGTCTGGATCGACAAGGAAACGCAGCATTGGTACGACAACCTCGCCGAGGCCGGCGCCAACGAGCGCCGCCAGGCGAACAACCGCGACGTCGAGCAGATGGACGCCATGATGTCCATGTTCATGAACATCATGCTGGAGCGCCAGATCAAGCGCGAGCGGGGGCGGCAGGTTCTCAAGCGCGACGAGGCGAGCACCGGGTTCACGCCGGTCAAGGGGTCGCCGGTGGCGGCGCGGATGATCGCCAAGCTGGGCGCGGCGGCCGCCGCCGACCCCAAGCAGCGAGAGGCCGTCATGCGGGAGGTCGTGGGGCGCTTGGGCGCGTTCCAGGCCGCGGCGGCGGCGCGGGGCGGGGTGGTGAAGTCGGACGTCGCCGACATCTACGCGGTCGCGTTCGTCCTGAACTACGAGGTGCTCAACGACGGCGGCGAGATGCCCGGGGCGGCCCGGCGGCGGTCGCTGGCCGAGCGGTTCCGGGCGCGGCTCATGGCCGATGAAGAGTTCCAGGGCACCGTGGACGCCGACCGGCAGGCGTACGCCGAGCACGCCGCGTACGCGGCCGTCTGGGCCGTGGACCAGCTCGCGGCGGCCAAGCGGGCGAACGATCCGTACGTCCGCCGGGTGGCGCGGGACCAGGCGCTGACCAACCTCGGTCAGTTCAAGGGGCTGTGGCCCTACCCGGTGAGCGGGATCGAGCTGACGCCCGACGGCTTTGGCGACCGGGGCGAGCGCCTCAAGGCGCAGGGCCGGCTGACCACGGCGTTTGGCGCGACGCCGCAGCCGCTGCTGCCGGCGGAGCTCGCCGCGACGCCCGCCAACGCCGGCGGGGGCGCCGCCGCATCGCAACAGGTCGCGAATGAACTGAGGGCGTTCGCCGACCAGGCGAAGCGGGCCGGTGCCCGCACCGACGACCTCGCGCAGGCCAGCGCCCTTTGCGTCAAGCTGTACTACCACGTCTACAGCGGCGGACAGGACCTGAGCGAGCGGCAGTTCGCGTCGGTCGTGAAGATCTCCGCGGGCTATTACTTATCCGACCCGATGTGGATGGGCTTGGCGGACGAGGGGCGGCAACGGGCGATCGAGCAGGCCGCCGTCGGGGCGGAGCGGCTCTGGCAGGAGTACCGCCGCATCGTCGAGGTGGAGACCCCGGCGAAGATCGCCGAGTGGAAGCGGATCAGTGGGGGGGACACATCGAGGTTCGGCTCGCTCGCCGGCTGGCCGGACCAGACGGTGCGTTGGGAGGCCAAGCGTCGGCTCGACGCGATGTTCGCGTTCGGCGGCCTGAAGTTCGACGACTACACGCTCACGGAGGACGGGCTGGAGCCGCGGCGAGGCCAGCGGCTCATCAAGGAGGGCAAGACGACGACCGCGTTCCGGCGCGCGCCGCAGGCGCTGCTGCCCGCGCGGTTCGCAGCCGGGCCCGATGCGGGTGGGCTTGGCCCCGCCGCCGCCCGCCAGGCCGCAGACGACCTCAAGGCGTTCGCCGACCTCACCCGCGGGCGCCGCGCGCCGGCGGACGACATGGCCCACGCCGCCGCCCTGGCCGTCTCCGTTCACTACGCCGTCCTCAGCGGGGGCGCCCAGTTGAGCGACCGGCAGTACCAGTCCCTGGTCAAGCTGCTCGGCCGGCGATACGTCGAAGACCCGGCGTGGGCGGCGCTGCCCGACGCCGCCCGCCAGGAGTTGGCCGAGACGTGGGCGATCCGCGCCGTGCGGAACTGGCGCGAGTACCGCCAGAAGGTCGACGTCGAGATCCCCCGGGCGCGTGCCGAGAAGGCGGCGATGTTCCACAACGTCGACGCCCGGACGCTCGACTCGTGGGTCGCGAGCATGCCCGACTGGGCAAAATCGGAGTCCCGGCGGCAGATCGAGTCGCTGTTCGCGCCCCTCAAGCTCGACGGATACCGCCTGACCGACGAGGGGTTCGTGCCCGCCGCCGCGGGCCGGTGAGCGGCGGCGGCCGCCGCGACTACGTCTCCCGGGTTTTGTTCACCTCAAAGCAGCAGCGGGGGGACTGGCCGCGCTCGCACGCCTCGCGGACGCGGGTACCGAGCATTTCACCGAGCACGTCGGCGAGGAGTTGGCAAACCTCGGGGTGTGAAGCGGTGACGGAAGCCAGGGGGCAGGCGCAGGCGCGCACGCGGTGGCATTCCGGTTCGTCCTCCAGGCGGATGCCCGGGGCCAGGGCCTGGACCTTCTGGTAGAGCTCGGCCGTGCGCTGCGACGGGTTGGGTTCGCGAAGCGGGCCGACCCAGCTTGCGAGGAGCCGACGCGCCACCTCCATCATCAGCGGGCGGGTCTGGGCCTCGGGCAATTGCTCGCGAAGGACGTCGATGAGCGTGCGGAGCACGGGCTCGTGGGCCCGGGGGAAGAGCTGTCGCGCCTCGAGCGTGAGCTCATAGTCGGCGTGGGGCTTGCGCGTGCCGGGGCGCAGGCCCACCTGCCGGACCAAGCCATCCTGTTGCAGGTTCACGAGTTGCGCCCGGACGGCGTTATCGGTCAGGCCCAGCTCGTCCATCAGTTCGTTGACCGTCCGCCGCCCGGCGCACAGGAGCAGAAGGATCCTGCCGCGCGTGGTCTGGAAGAGGTCCCGATCGTCCGCCTGGGCCATGGCCGCGATCCTATCACTTCTAAGGTTTTGGGGTATCCGAAATAAGTCAAATAATGCATTGACTTATTCGAACAGGGCTCGCTAGGGTGTCCGCGGTCAGGGAATCTCATTTGTGGAGGACGCGTCAATGTACGCGAATTCTCGAAGCCGCATGCTAAAGGGCGGATCAATGATGCTTGTGGCCGCCTGCCTGGCGGCCGGGGTCATGGCGGGACGGCACGGTGGCCCACCCGACGATGCAGACCATGGCCGGGGCAAAAACGATCGCATCGCGACGGGACAGGACATCTTCCGCTTCGACACGTTCGGAGACGAGCAACAGTGGACCGACCGCCTGCACATGAACCAGGTGATCGAAGAAAGCCTGGACCCGATGACGGCGCTGCAACTGGGGCTCAAGGTGGACGTGGACGCGCTGCCTGAGGAGGTGCTCGAAGCCCTGATGGCGGGCGCGGTTGACCTGGAAGACCCGCAGACGACGCTGGCGCTGGATCTCGACGCGGTCGTGGGCGTGGTGGGGAAGGTGGAGACGGTCGATGGCCGGATGAGGCTGACGCGCGTGGGCATCACCTGCGCGCTGTGTCACTCGACGGTGGACGACTGCTGGCGCCGGGGATCGGGCGGCGGCTGGACGGGTGGGCGAACGTGGATCTGGACCCCGGCGCGATCATCGCGGCGTCGCCGGCGGTGCCGGATAGCGCCAAGGCGGTCTATCGCTCCTGGGGCCCGGGGAAGTACGACCCGCGCTTCAACATCGACGGTCTGAGCACTCCACTGGTCATCCCGCCCGCATACGGCCTGGCGCACGTGAAGAAGGTGACGTACACGGCGGAGGGCCCGATCTCGTACTGGAACCGGTATGTGGCCGTGACGCAGATGGGCGGGCATGGTTCGTTCGTTGACCCCCGCCTGGGGATCAACATCCTACAGAAGCCGGACCGGGTGGATCCGAAGCTGGAGCCCTTGCGGGATTATCAGTTTAGCCTGGACACTCCGGCGGCGCCTGAGGGGGCGTTCGACGCTGCGTCGGCGAAGCGCGGCCGGGCTGTTTTCCGCGGCGCGGGCCGGTGCGCGCGCTGCCACGCGGGGAGCATCTATACGGACGTCGATCGCGGGGTGCTGCACGCCCCGGCGGAGACGGGCATGGACGGCGGGTATGCGCGTCGGACGACGACGAAGCGCTACCGGACGACGCCGCTGCGCGGCTTGGTGTTCCATGCGCCGTACTTTCATGACGGCAGTGCGGCGACGCTCGACGACGTGGTGGAGCATTACGATCGGGTGCTGCGCCTGGGACTCACGGCGACGCAGAAGCGCGATCTGGTCGAGTTTCTGAAATCGCTTTAGAGGCGGGGGCGCTCTGGCGTCCGGAAGCCACGTGCGATCGCCCTGGGAGCCGGTTGGAAATTCTATAATTTTTCTTGCAGGCCCAATCGAATATGGATAGGTTCATATCACCTGTCCCGTGCTTCGCACCGACGCGAGGGGCTATCGCGTTGGACCTTGGAGAACATGTCTTATAGGAGTTGAAGGAGAGTGAATATGAAAATGCGCCTTTCGCTGGGGAACGTGCGCGCGCGGAGTCTGAAGGTTGGCAGCGGGGCGGTGCTGGCCGCGGCCGCGATCGGGTCGCATCCGACCACGACGCTGGCGGCGCCGTACGCGTCCAACGTGCAGATCGCGGGGAACACGGTCAGCTTCATCCTGAACGAGCCGGCGGACCTGCTGAACGTGGCGATCAACGGCGGCGTCCCGCAGATTCTGGACGGCTCGAGCGCGGGCACGAAGATCTTCACGCTGCCGTCGGCGTCGAGCACGTTCAGCATCAACGCCCAGAAGACGGACACGGTGGGTTACCGGATCCCGACGGGGGTGAACCAGGGATCGGCGTCGGGCGGCCTGTCGCTGGCGACCCTGCAGGGCGGCACGCGGTACGTCGGAGACACCAACGCCGCGATCACGCATTTCAACAGCCCGCGCGGGGTAAGCGTTTCGACCAATCCGAACCAGCCGAACTTCGGGACCGCATACGTGGCGAACAGCGCGGCGGGGACGTCGTCGGGCCGCACGCTGGGCGACGGGCTCTACGCGATGCACGGTGACCTGTCGGATGGTTTCGGGTACGGCGACAACGCGCAGGCGGCGAGCCTGAACTTCGCCGGATCATCGAACAGCCCGTTCAAGATCCACGCCGCGGCGGACGGTTATGTCTACATTTCCGACTTCTCGGATGCCAACGGCCAGATCGCGCGCATGAACTCGAACCTGACTACCGGCGAGCTGGTGCTTGCGACGGCAGGGGGCACCGTGAACGCGACGACCCCGGACCTGCCCGCCGGGCAGAATCACGGATCGACGCTGGCGGTACACGCGGCGATCGGTGCCAACGGCGGCATCACGCTCTATACGCTGGACGAGGACCTGAGCAGCGGGCACGTGGCGGGCGGGAGCAACAGCGGGGATTACAACAGCCTGTGGCGGTACGACATCGGCAACGCGGCGCTGCCGTACGCGGACATGCCGACCCAGCTCAATCACCTCCTGATCGGGCTGAAGACCAGCAGCACGAACCCGACGGCGATCATCTCGACCAGCGACGTCGATCGCGGGGCGGACGGAAAGCTGTACCTGAGCCAGTCGCGTGCGGCGGGCAACGAGACGGGGTTATACGTGCTCGCGTCGGATGGCTCGACTGTGCTGTTCGATTCGCTGGCAGCGTCGCGGACGTTGCTGGGCAACGCGTCGGCCAAGGACATCCTGACAAACGTGATGGCAACCGCAGTGTCGCCCGACCAGAAGTACGTGGCGCTGATGCTCAACGGCAGCGACGTCGCCGTGCTGCCGCTGGTGGACGGGATTCCGCAACTCGACCAGCGGACGATTATCGACACCGGGTCGGACATCAACTCCGGGCGCGACATCGCGTTCGACGCGGCGGACAACATCTATTACGTGAGCAGCGGACAGCAGACCTTCCGCATCCTGTCCCCAGGCGGGTTCACGAGCACGACGCTGAGTTATGACGGGTCGCAGTACGCGTTTACCAACGCGGTGCCGGAACCGGGGACGTTCGGCGTGATCGGCGTTGGTGTGGGCGTTCTTGCGGCGGGTCGCCGGCGTCGTCGAATCCGATAGAGAGCGAAAAGGGGACATCCAGAATTTCACCACGTCGGATCGAGGTCGCGAGTTGCGCGCGGGAAATTCTGGATGTCCCCTTTTGCGCGGAGTACGATTGCGCGCATGAACCGGACGACATCGCTGGCGGACATGCTTGTAGTCGGGCTTCTGCTCGGCGGGGCGTTCTGGGCGCGCGGACAGGCTCCCGATGGAGCAGTGCTCAAGTCGGAGTTCATCGCCGACGACATGCCCACGCCGTCGTGTCATGCATCAACCATCGTCGAATCAGATGGCAAGCTGCTGGCCGCGTGGTTCGGCGGGAAGCGCGAGGGCGACAAATCGGTCGGGATCTGGCTGTCGCGGCACGACGGCGAGCGGTGGGGCAAGCCGATCGAGGTGGCCAACGGCGAGTGGACCGACGGCACGCGCTACCCGTGCTGGAACCCGGTGCTGTTTCAGCCGACCGCGGGGCCGCTGATGCTCTTTTACAAGGTGGGACCAAGCCCCTCGCGGTGGTGGGGAATGCTGATGACGTCGTCGAATGCCGGCGAGACGTGGTCTAAGCCGCAGAAGCTGCCCGAGGGGTTCCTGGGGCCGATCAAGGACAAGCCGATCGAGCTCGCCGGGGGGACGATCCTGTGCGGGTCGAGCACGGAGGATCAGGGCTGGCGGCTCCATGTCGAGTGGACGCGGGACCTGGGCCAGACCTGGGACAAGACCGGGCCCCTGAACGACCGGACGCTGGGGGCGATCCAGCCGACGTTCCTCCGATTGTCGGAGAACGCACTGGGGCTGGTCTGTCGCAGCCAGCGCGCGGGGAAGGTGCTGTTCGCCAAATCGATGGACCTGGGGCGCACGTGGGGCGAGCTGACGCCGCTGGACGTGCCGAACCCCAACAGCGGGATCGACGCGACGACGCTGGCGGACGGCCGGCATCTGATGGTCTATAACGACACGCCCCGGGGGCGCACCCCGCTGAATGTGGGGCTGTCCGAAGACGGGATGAAGTGGCGCAATGTGCTGGCGCTGGAGAGCGAGGCCGGGGAGTACTCGTATCCGGCCGTCATCCAGGCGAAGGATGGGAAGGTGCACGTGACGTACACGTGGCGGCGCGAGAAGGTGAAGCACGCGGTGATCGATGCGGCGAAACTGAAGTAAGGCAAAGGCAAAAGGCAAAGGACAAAAGGGAAGAACGGGATGCCGATGCGGTTGTTGTGGCTGGCGGTGTTGACCGGGCACGCGTTTGCGGCGGGGGCGTGGTGGTGGCTGCTGCCTGGCGGCTTTCCGGTCTGGCATCCCAAGTTCTGGGCGAACGGGGTGCTGCCGTGGGCGTTTCTCGTGGTCGCGGTGGCGACGCGGTTTTACCTGTGGGAGCGGCGACCGAAGTGGCGCGATCGCGTGCTGCTGTCGTTTCCGGTCTTTTGGCTGGCGATGCTCGTGTGCGGGGTGGTGCTGTTCCCGGTGAGCATGTTGCTGCCGGCGATCATTCTGGTGACGCCGATGATCGTGGCACTGGCGTTGGCGGTGCGTCGGTTCCGGCCCCGCCCCTCGGATGGTGTGATGATGCTCGTCCCGGTCGGGGCGGCGGCGATGATGATGCTCGCGCAGCGCGGGGCGCGGCCGGACACCCGGCCGATCGCCGCGACGATGCCCTCGGGACCTGCGTTGCCCCCACCGCCGGAGCACGTGGGCGCGGTGTCGCTGGCGGAGGGCGTCAAGGTCGATCCCGGAGATCCCGTGGTGACGCTGCTCAGCGGGCGGATGACGCTGGCCGTCCAGCCGGTGTTGACGTTCGTCAGCCGCTCGCCCGATCGGTGCTGGACGCTGTTCGCGACCAAGGCGCAGCGGGACGGGCCGGCCAGGCGGCTGGTCGGGTTCGAGCGGACGAGCGACGGGGTGAAGTTGCTGCACCGTTGCGACGTCGAGAGCTTCAGTCAATTCGTCTGGCGCGACGATGCGGTTGGAATCCAATCGTGGACGACGTTGGCGTCGCCTGTCTATTCGCACCTGAACACGTTCACGGAGCTGACGATCAGCGGCCACCGGAAACTGGCGGTGACGTTCTCGCCCTGTCCGCAGGCGCGCGTCGAGTTCAAGCCGTTCAACATCCAGGGGACGAACCCCAGCCGGGCGGCGTACCTCGACGCCGATGGGATCTTCAGGGTGGTGCAGGCGCGGACGGCGGAAAAGGGGCCGTTCACGACGCTGGCGCAGGGCCGGATGGATCGGCGGGACCCGCTGACGATGACGCTCTACGACCAGGATCGGGCGGTCTTCGAGGTGACGCTCGAGGACTGGGCCGCCCAGGCAAGCGTGCAGTTGTCGCCGACGGCCGGGTACGGGCTGCCGGTCAACGCGATCGAGTTCTCGCTGGACGGGGATTCGGCGCGGACGGCGGGCGGGATGTGGATCACCCTGGCGGCGACGTCGGTGGGGCGCGCTTGGGACACGGTGGGCCACGCGCCGGGGGCGTATTCCAATCGGGCGCGCGTGCGGGTGCTGCGATGATCAATACAGCGTCGCTGAAGCGACCCCGCGGACGTTTGGTATACTTGTTCCCGTCATCTGGAGGTCCGTTTCAAGGGGAAGGCGAACAACCGGAGTTGCACCATGCCCTGCCGGCGCGTGATCGTGTGTTGCGTAGCCTGTCTGGTCGGCCTTTCTTCGGGGGTCTT
>DATBFY010000061.1:0-17503 GCA_036558265.1 Tepidisphaeraceae bacterium
CTTGAACGTCAGCAGGTTCTTGTAGACCTCGTCGAGGTCATTGGTCATCGGAAACGTCCGAAACGGCCCCATCGCGTTGCCGTAACCGATCAACCCGATGCGCAGCTCGGGCGCCGGCTTGGCCTTGGCGATCTGGTTGACGATGGCCCACACCTTCTGCTTTGCCGTCTCGATGACCGGCCCCATCGAGCCCGAGCAATCGATGCAGAAGACGACGTCGATGTGAGGCTTATCCTCGGGGATCGCTTGGGCCGGTTCGGCGGCGAACGAGGACCAGGTCAGCGAAAGGGCCAGGGCGCAGACGAGCAACGGTCGCATAAGAACCTCCGCGAATGAGCGTTTGATATGCGATTAGACCTCGTTCCCGTTGGGAAGTTCCGCGACGGATATCGGTAACAAGCGTGTAACAGCCAGCCGCGCGGTCAGCTCCCCTTCGCCATGCTTCGCGCATCATCGATCAGCCGCAGCGGCAACACGTTCGTCCCGCCCGGCTTGACCGAAAACGTCCCCTTGAGCCGCCGGCCGTCCCGCGTCGTGAACGTGATCTCGTAATCCCCATGGAACCCGCGGAACGCGACCGTGCCCTCGCGCCCGATCTGCCCGTCCAGCCGCGTCATCCAGCGGTCGCGAATGAGGGTCTTGAGCCGGTTGTAAAGCGGACGCGGCGCGTCGTTGTGATCGGGATCGAGCAACCCGGCTTGCCCCGTCCCGCCGATCATCGAGCTGCCGAACCCGACCGACCGCACGATCGACGGCCCCAGGTCCCAGTAGTTGATCGCCTCCACTTCCGGATGGCTGAAGAGGGTCGTGTAGTACTGCTCGAAGAAGTCGGCCGCCAGTTCCGGCGTCCAGTGGTCGGCCTGCTTGACCGGGCTGGTGAAGCCAAGCCCCAGGTCCAGCGTGGCCTCGGAGATGTGGAACTTCACCCCGTATTGCGCCCAGGCATCCAGGCACTCGTAAACCTGCCGCATATCGGGCCAGCACCCCATCGGCTTGTGCCCGTGACTGGAGAAGAAGTCCACCTTGCCGCCCTGCGCCAGCACTTGTTCCAGGTCGTCCGAGCCGCGCATCATCGAGCTGGCCCCCCCGCCGTAAAACTGCGCGCAGTGACTGATCCCCAGCTTCAGGTCCGGATATTTCGCGCGGATCGCCTTAAACGCGTCGGCCGCGTAATTCTCCATGTACGAGTCGTTCATCACCTGCCAGTACTTGATCCGGTCGTGGTACCGATCCACCGTCTTCATGCAGTGCTCGAGCCACGCCTTTCGGAGCTCATTGGAATCCAGTCGCCGCGCCCAATACGGGATGAACCCGCTGAGGTAGTGGAACTCCACCGTGATGCCGTTCTTCGCGCACCAGTCCACGTACTTGTCGAGCTCCTCGTAGTGCCACTCGCCCCTTGCCGGTTCCAGCCGCTGCCACTTCGCCGAGAACGGGATCACCGTGTAATTGAAAACCGCCTTGACCAACTCAAGCTCCCTGGGCGTCACCGCAGGCGGCTCGAAGCTGTCGTTGCCCGAATCCCCCGCCGGCTCGCCGAAGAACGGCATCGACACCCCAAAGCCGAACGCCTGCTTCGTCTGGCGAATCTCGTAACTCCCGCCCGTCAGCATTCGGCCGTCGGCGTCGGTCAATTCCAGCCGCACGTCGCTCTTGCGGTACTTCTCGATGTTCGGCTTGGCGACGTTCTCGATGAACGCGTCCTGCTCGTCGAGCACGCGCGGCTCGTACACCGCCCACGTCCCGTTCGTGTACGCACGCTTCAGTTCGCGCGACGGATTGGCGGGCAAGACGACGTAGCTCGCACCATACGACTTGGCCAGCGTCGCCACCTCCCGGTCGCTCATGTTCTCCAGCGTCTTGGCGTGCATCAGCTCGCCCATACCCTTGGCGTCATAAATGACCGGCCGGATCGACGTCAGCTTCCGCCACCAGTCCTTCGCGAACGCCGCGCTGAAGTAAAGCTGCGTGCCGTCGCGCCACTCGCATACCACCGAACGATCGGAATGGATGCGGAAGCCCCCCTGCTGCGGCGGCGTCAGAAACACCGCGCTCTTGGGCGTGTTCTGGGCCGCCCACTCCTGCGCCGCCACCCACGCCCGCTGCTCCCCGGCGGCCCCATCCGCACCCCCCAGCGTCCGCTTCTCGTACAGCCCGAATGCGATGCAGCCGGCAAGGGCTGCCGTTGCAAAGCAGAGCTTCATGCGCGACCCGATCGGGATGCTGCGGATCACCCACACCGCCAGCGCGATCGCCAGCGGAATCCAAAGCATCCCACCGACGCCCTGGAGGCTCCGGCGAACCGCCTCGAACGTGAGCTGGCCATCGACGCCGGGAATGTGAAACTCGATCGTCCGCCACGCCGCGACGGTCACCAGCACCGCCAGGCTCGCAACCAGTGACTGCCCCCAGGCGAGTCGCCCGTTGATCAGCGCCACGGCCACCGCCGCGACCAGCAGGTACGGCGCCACCGCGAGCAACCCCGGCACCGCGACGCAAGCAAAGGTCGCTATGGCCAGCAGAACCTCCAACAGCCGCGCCCCAAGATTCGCCTCCGCACCCCCGTTTAGCCGCTCCACTTGTGGAGCGCGATCCACATTCCCCGGAAACGCCAGGTCCACCCCATCCCCGCCTCGCGCGCGACGCGTCCACAGGTACCGCAGATCCCCCAACCGTATCCCCCCCACGATCCCGTGCGCCACATATGCCAGCATCAGCACGACCAGCAACCGCGAGCTCCGGAAAAGTTGCGCCCGCACCACCGTCGACACCGGCCACACATCCGTGAGCACCCAGCCCACCAGGAACAACACCCCGGCCCCCGCCGCCAGCAACAGACTCTTTCGCTGCTCCGTCCGACCCGCCGAAAACGACATCGACACCGCCGCCAGTCCCACCAAGAGCGCGAACCGCGGCACATCGCTCGCCCCGGCCGTCCACCAGCTTGACGGAAAGCTGTGGTCGGCCGAACGGATGCGCGTCTTGTCCAGCCAGAATCCGTCGAACTGCTGCCGGTGCCGCAGCATCTCCGCGATCGTCGGCGACGCCAGCACCGCGAACACCGCCACCATCAGCGGCAAACGCCACCACCACCCCGGCCGGCGATAATCGAATACCGCCCAGGCAAGGAACATGAACAACAGGTATCCCGCCGTCAGCGCGTGCAGGTTGAAGATCAATCCCAGTAGCGCGAACGCGGCCAAGTGCCATTGCTTATACAGCAACACCATCGCCAGGATCGCCAGAGGGAACACCGCCCACGTATGCGTGAACCCCACCGAGTAAAGGTCATCCCCCGCCAATGCCCGGTGATGCCCCGCGAGCATCAGCAGCACCAGTACCACACCGCTCGCCCGATCCTTGAAGATCGCCTTGCCCAACTCATATGCCGCCCACAGCACCCCCGCCGCCGTCAGCACGTGCAGCCAGAAGTACGCCGAGTACAGATCCACCCGCGCCACCAGCACCGCCAGCAGCCGGAAAAAGTAGCTCGGATAGTCCGCCAAGGTCTCTTTGACCATCGAATCGTTGGCGAAGAGCTGCGGGTCGATCCAGTGCTTGAGAAATGGGATCTGGATCGACTGGTTCCCCACCCCCACCCGATAGCCAGCGAACAGCACCTGCGCCAGCGCCAGCAGGATGAACAACTGGGCCCCCAGCACCCATCGGACCATTGCCGTCCCCCACGTCCGCCGGGGCGCACGCGGCGACTCCTTCGCCATTTCGCCAACCGATTCCACAGCGCTCACACGGTCCTCCGAGTGAATGACGTTAGCACCGACACTTCATTTCGTCGCGCCAGTCCGGGCGCATCTTCCCATCGCGCCGACGTGTATGTGACTGTAGCGTCTATACCTACCCACAACGCGACGCGTTAATCCCGAAAAACCTCACGCCGTCATGCCACCGGCTGAGTCACCGCAGAGACGCAGAGATCGCAGAGGCAAGCCGTGTCGCGAGCAAGTGTGCCGTTTACGTTTCTCGTTTCTCGTTTTTTCGCTTTCCATCATCCATCCGCCATCCGCCATCCTCCATCTTCGCTTCTTCTCCGCGTCCTCTGCGCCTCTGCGGTGAGCCTGCATTATCATCGACCCCGACAAATGTTCCACCTCGCCGCCGACGTCCTCCTCTCCATCCTCACCCCCATCCTCCTGATGGTGCTGATCGGTGCCCTGCTGCGCTGGCGCTTGCGCATCGACGTTGCCACCCTGGGCAAGCTCAACATCTACCTCTTCGTACCCGTCTACGTGTACGAATACGTCAGCACCAGCCGCCTCCGCCCGTCCGAGATGGCCGGCATCTTCTCGATCACCGTCCTCCAGGTCGGCACGCTGGGCCTGATCGTCTGGGCGATCGGCCGCGCCCTCCGCGTCTCGCGCCCCACCCTCGCCGCGGTCGCGCTGGCGGTCATGTTCTACAACAGCGGCAACTACGGGCTCCCCCTCGCCGAGCTTGCCTATCCCGCAAAAACCGCCGGCGATCCGAAAAACGGCGCCGCCGTCCAGACCTTCGTCATGATGGCCGTCAATCTGTTAACCTTCACCGTCGGCATGGCCATCGCCGCCGCCGCTCATCACGGCGGGATCGGCAAAGGCATGTTAGTCCTTTTGCGTCTCCCGATCCTGCCGGGCCTGGCCTGCGGCATCCTCGCCCAATGGTGGCTCAAAACCGGGCACACCCTGCCCATCGCCATCTCCAAGACCAGCCGCTACATCGCCGACGGCCTGATCCCCGTGGCCCTCGTTACCCTGGGCGCCCAGCTCGCCACCAACCCCCGCTGGCCACGCTGGAAACCCGTCAGCCTCGTCCTGGTCCTGCGCCTGATCGTCGGCCCCATCCAGATGGCGGCCCTGCTCTACCTCCTCCATTTGACCGGCCATCGCTCCCTGGATCTCTGGCCGTGGCCCGCCGAACTGCTCATCCTGACCGCCAGCGTCCCCACCGCCGTCAACACGCTCCTCCTGACCCTGGAAATCGGCGGCGACGCCGAGCTCGCCGCCGACTGCGTCTTCTGGACCACCGTCGCCAGCATCCTCACCATCACCCTCTGGCTGATCCTCCTCCGCGCCAGCCCCTGGTTCCACTGACCAGAAAAAGCAGACCACGGCCGGCGCACTCGCGCGCCGGCCGTGATCTTCCTACTGTCTACTGACTGCTATCTACTCGCTACTTCTTCACACGTACGCCGACTGCACCTTGCTGATGTTGTCGAACAACTGCTGCGCCGTGATGTCCACGTACGCGCCCGGGTTGCCGGCCCAGCCCCAGGGGTTGCGGACGACCACGTGCCGGGTGCCCCAGCCGTCGGTGTAGACGTGATCGACCATGTAGGCGTGGCTTCCGACCAGTGCCGTCGCATCGCCGTTCGTGCCGATCGTCACGGCCTTGCCCGCGCCCAGCTCCCCGCTCACGTAGTTCCACAGGTCGTTGGCGTTGTGCCACGCCTTGTACCACCAGTCCACGTCCTGCGAGCTCGTCGAGGCGCCCATCGCGCTGTACGCCTCGTCCATCCAGCCGTTCTCGATCGAGTGGTAATCGCCGTCGTTGTGCCGGTAGAACGCGAACGCCTTCTCCATGATCGCGGTCCAGACCGAGCCGCCCGTGCCCAGGCCCGCGTACACCAGGTTGCCCGAGCCGTCGGTCGGCAGGTCGCCGTCCACCCGGATGAACGTGCTGCCGAACTGCACCGCGTACGTGCCGTCGCCCAGCTCCGTGATGTGCTGGCGGATGCGGTCCGCATCGGCCTTGGCGACCGAGCCCAGGCCGGCGAGGAAGTAGCAGTCGCCCAGGCCGTTCTGGTCGATGTCGTCCTTGATCGGACCGCTGGTCGAGAACAGCGGACGGTTCGAGAAGTTCTGGTAGTTCGAGCCGCCCGTCGGATCCAGGAAGTTCTGACCGTTCGCGTCGCGGCTGACCGAGTAGCTGGTCCAATCCCACGGCCAGGGGCTGCCGTTGTGGAACGTCTCGTTCATGAACGAGCTGACGCGGTGCACGTGCCCGTTGAGCGTCTCAGCCAGGTCCGCGTCCCAGATGTTCTCGGTGCCCTCGGAGTCGGCCCAGAAGCTGTCGTAGCCGCCCTCGCCGTACAGGCAGTCGTTCTGCCCGCCGCCGATGCTCACCAGCGTGTCGTTGCCGTTGCCGCCGCACAGCACGTCGCAGCCGGCGTCGCCGTAGATCTTGTCGTCGCCGTCCTGGCCGTAGAGCCAGTCGTCGCCGGCATTTCCGTGGAGGATGTCGTTGCCGGCGCCGGCGTAGACGGTGTCGCAATCGGCGTCGCCAGAGATCACGTCGTTGCCGCCGCCGGTCGAGATGTAGTCGTTGCCGTAACTGCCGTGAACCGTGTCATTGCCCGTGTAGCCGTAGATGTAGTCGTTGCCGTAGTCGCCGTTCAGCGTGTTGTTGCCCTGCCAGCCGTACAGGACGTCGTTGCCGTTGCCGCCCGAGAGGAGGCAGTTGCCGTAGTCGGAGGCGTTGAGCACGTCGTCGCCGTCGCAGCCGTAGACCGAGTCGTTTCCGGTGTTGTCGGAGTAGACCGCGTAGCCGCCGACCCCGCCGTCCAGGCTGTCGTTGCCGCCCGCGCCCCAGATGAAGTCGTTGCCGCCCCCGCCGTTGATGCTGTCGGCCGCCGCGCCGCCGTACAGATAGTCGTTGCCGTTGCCGCCGTTGAGCTCGACCGGACGCAGGAACGACGAGTAGGTGTAGACCCAGTCGTTGCCGTCGCCGGCGTTGACCACGACCTTGCTGACCAGCGATTCGGCGTACGAGTTGGTGACGCCGTTCTCGGTGACCTGGATGGTCCCCGCGCTGTCGCTCAGGTAGATGCTGTCCGCCCCGCCCGTCCCGTTGATGACCAGCGGCGTGGGCAGGACCGGGTAGAAGATCGGCGTGACGGGCGTCACGGGGCCGATCACCGGGGCTACCGTCATCATCTGCCGCTGTTCCAGTTGTTCCATCATCTTCGACATGACCGTCTGCTCCTTTGCGTTGGCCAGAGAGGCCGAGTTCTGGCCACATGTGAGTCCCGCGGAACAAACCTGCTCCGCGGATGACGGTCGCAAGATGGATTGGAACACCCCCGCGTTACACATGGGCCCGAAGAGGTATGACCCGGGCTGGTATCGCCCCCGGAAGCCTGCCCTCAATGGGGCAATGGGAGTGAAAGGACTCCTTCAGCCTTTCCTCATCATCCCGCAATGCGCAGGGCTTCGCGCAGGTCCACGGTCCCCTCGTACAGGCTCCGCCCCACGATGCATCCCCACGCCCCCGTCGTCTTCACCTGGGCGATGTGCTCGACCAGTCCCACGCCTCCCGACGCGATGACCGGCACGCGCCCGGCCTCCACCAGCCTCCGCGTCGCGTCATAGTTCGGCCCCGTCATCATCCCGTCCTTGGCCACGTCGGTGTACAGGATCGCGCCCAGTGGCCAATCGCTGACCTGCCGCGCCACGTCCACCGCCAGCCGACCGCTCGACTCCTGCCACCCCTTCACCGCGATCACCCCGTCCCTGGCGTCCACGGCCAGCACCAGGCGATCCGCGAATCGCGGCTCCTTCACCTGCTGCTCGAACCAGCCCCAGTCCTCCATCGCCTTGGTCCCCAGCACGACGCGCTGGGCGCCCGCATCGAGCAAACGGACGATGTCGTCCGCCGTCCGGATCCCCCCGCCCACCTCCACCCGCAAGCCGCTGGCTACGATCATCCCCGCGATCAGCTCCGTCTGCACCGGCCGACCTTCCTTGGCGCCATCCAGATCCACCACGTGCATCCACGTCGCCCCGGCGTCCCGGAACGACCGGGCCGTCTGCAGCGGATCCACCGGATAGTCGAGCTGCCGCGCATAATCCCCCTGCTTCAACCGCACCACCTGGCCGTTTCGAAGGTCAACACTCGGCAAAATCTCAAACGCCATGGTTCTCCCGAAAATCGAAACGTCGCCGACAGTAGTCAAAGCCCATGAATCGGGCAACAATGCCCTGTCCGGCAACGTACGACTGCAGGCCAATCATGGACGAACGCCTCGAAAAACTCCTGGAAAAAGCCCGATCGCTCCCGAAATGCCCCGGTGTCTATCTCATGAAGGACGAAAAGGGGCGGGTGATCTACGTCGGCAAGTCCGCCTGCCTCCGCGATCGGGTGGCCTCCTATTTCCAGCCGTCCACCAAGCTCGAGATCCGCAAGTCGGGGCTGCTCGACGACGTCGTCGATTTCGACACGCTGCAGACCGATTCGGAAGTGGAGGCGCTCCTCGCGGAGAACCGGCTGATCAAGGACTTGCATCCCCGCTACAACGCCCGGCTGATCGATGACAAGACCTACCCCTACCTGATGGTCACCACGGGCGATGAGTTTCCCGGCGTCTACCTCACGCGCGAGCCAAAGACCCAAGGGGTCAAGCTTTACGGGCCGTTCACGAGCGTTTACCAGCTTAAGGAGGCGATCACCCACCTTCAGAAGGCGTTCAAGTTCCGCACGTGTCACCTGGAGATCAGCGAATCGGACGACAAGCGTCGGTTTTTCCGCCCCTGCCTGCTCTACGCGATCCACCAGTGCACGGCCCCCTGCGCGGCCCGGATCCCGCGCGACGCGTACAACGAGGATATCAAAAACCTGGTCCGCTTCCTCGAAGGCAACCGCGAAAGCGTCCTCAAAGATCTGGAAAAACAGATGAAGGAGGCGAGCGAAAACCTCCACTTCGAACGCGCCGCGCGCCTGCGCGACGAGATCAAGGCGCTTCAAGCCCTGGGCAAGCGAGCGGGCAAAGGCACAGAGCAGTTCTGGCAACCGGAGGCCTTCGTTTCCAATCCGAAGGAAGGCGTGGGCGACCTCCAGCAGGCGCTCGGGTTTGCGGAACCGCCTCGGATCATCGAAGGCATCGACATCGCCCATCTCCAGGGCGGTGAGATGGTCGGCTCGCTCGTGTGCTTCATCGACGGCGTGCCGTTCAAGGACGGCTACCGCCGCTACCGCATCAAGCACGGCCAGGGGAACAATGACTTCCTGTCGATCCAGGAGGTCGTCAGCCGGCGCTACCGCGAGGCGGGTCAGAACAATGAGCTCTATCCCGACCTGATCCTGATCGATGGTGGGGTCGGCCAGCTCAACGCGGCCATGGACGTCTTCAGGACGATGGACCACAAGCCGCCGCAGGTCATCTCGCTGGCCAAGAAGGAGGAGTTGGTTTACGTGCAGGGGGTCGTCGAGCCGGTGCGACTGAAGCGGAATCATCAAGGGCTGAAGCTGCTTCAATACGTCCGGGACGAGGCCCACCGCTTCGCGCAGCACTACCACCACATCCTGCGCCGCAAATCGCAGTTGGAGGAAGACGTGAATCAGGGCCGGCGAGCGCCGCGCGCGCGGAAAAAGAAGCCCGCCGCACCCCCCGCATCGTCGATCGAGGCCGACCTGCTGAACCCGGTGGACGGCGCGACCCTGGCGCCACCTCCCACGACAGCCCAAGAGGGTTTTCCCGACGCGGCGGCGCCGGATCACAAATAGCGCAGGAGCAAGCGTTTATTTGCGACGTTTGGCGGCCGCAAAGGTTATCGGGCCTGAGGTTGGGAAAAATTTTCCAATTGCGCTGGACGTATCAACAGACCCCCATTATGTTTTTAGCATTACATCCCTGACCCTCCGGAGCCCAGTCGCACGCCCTCCAGCGGCTGGGCTCTTCCTTTTTCACTCCGACCGGTGCCGATACGTTTCCAGAACCATGCGACGGACGCAGAACGCGTCATACGGCTTGAGTCCGGAGAAGACCAGCCATGCCCTTGTGCCGTCCTCGGACATCCACTTGCTGGTCAGCCGGTAGCCGTGAGTCTGAGGCACATCCCACTCTGAGGTGGTGAAGGCGGCCGTCCACGGGCCCCAGGGCTCTGGCGCGTCGAAGAGTCCCCAACCGTGGCCGTGACCGTAGCTGACGGCCAGGAGGTAACGTCCAAGGCCGTGGTCGTAGATCGCGTCCAGGCGCTCGCAGTGGGCGCGGTAGGCGAAGACGGGTCCGCGGTCGGTGATGTCCCGGCTCCAGGTGGGTTGGCCGTCCGGCCCGGTCTTCACGAAATACTCGTAGGCGGCCTTGTCGCGGATTTGTGATCTGGGGACGCGCGCGAGGGAGACCGCGTCGAACGGGTGATACGCGTCGGGGCCGTCCTGCGAGTACGCGTAGACGTACTGGTCGCGCGCACCCTCGTAATTGCGACCGAAGTTGAGGAAAGTGGGACAGCCGAAGCCTTCCTCGAACCGCCAGCCCCACGTCCAGGTCTGGCCGCGATCTTCTGACCAGGCGAGCGTGGCGTTGGCGGTGTTGCGCACCCACATGAAGAGGACCCCATCGACCATCAGGATGCCGCTGGCCTTGGGCCCCTTGGCGCCGTCGCCGGTGCGCTCGATCGTGGGCGAGCGCAGGTTGGTGCCGCGGAAATCGGGCGGCGTGCCCTCGACCTTTGCCAGTCCGAGCGAGAGCTTTTTCTCCACGTAGGATTCGAAGCCGCGGCCATCGCCGTAGGCGGTATAGATCGCGTCGTCGTCGCCCCAGGTCATCGGCCAGTTGTCACTGTCGATGGCCTTGCGCTGGATCGACTCGGGCGGGTCAAAGCGGACGCGGCGGATCGCGTCGCTGGGCGGCATCGGTGGATCGACGACGGCCTTCATGACCGGATCGACGATCTCGGTCTCGACGGCCCTCCAGAAGCCGTCGTGACCCGCGATCGCCGCGCCGTTGCGCACAACGATCAGGTCAAGCGACGGCACGACCAGCAGCACCTGCTGCCCCGCGCCCGCCCCGCAGAACGCATCACGCGGGGCGGCGGGCCAGGTCTTGTCGATGTTGGTGTACCAGCCGAGAACCGGCCGGGGACTCGACGCGCCGCTCCACCCCGTGACCTTGGCGTTGGAGCGGTAGTCGAGGATCTGGCGGACGACTTTGGCGTCGATCAGCCGTTTACCGTCCCAGTCCCCCTCGCGGAGCATGAGCCGGCCGACGCGCGCCGTGGCGCGCGCGGTGAACGCGGCGCCGCCCCAGTTGGCGTAGAGGTTCAGGTCGCCCACGCGGGCGGGCTTGCCATAGCCCACGGACCATTCGGCATCCTTGACGCCGATCGGCCGCAGGACGCGATCGCGCAGGAGCGTGCGGATCTCCTTCTGCTCGCCGCCCTGGATGGCGGCGGTGACGGCGTAGGCAAGCATCGCCATGCCGGGATTGCTGTAAGAGGCGCGCTCGCCCGGCTCGTAGATGACCGGAACCTGATCGCGGGAGATCGTAAACGGATCGGTCGGCGCGCGCTTCCAGAACTCACCCTTCCAGCCGGTGAGCTTCTCGTGAGCCAGGCCGCTCGCCTCGGCGTCTTCCAGGCCCGAGGTATGGGAGGCGAGTTGGGCGATGGTGATCTTCGATTTGCGCGGGTCAGTTTGCCACTGTGGGACGTACTTGCTGACCAGGTCCTCGGGCCGGAGGCGGCCGTCGGTCATGGCGAGGGCGAGGGACATCCCGCCGACCAGGGACTTGGCGAGCGAGGCGGTGCCATGCGGTTTATCCGGACCGGCGCCCTCGGCGTACCACTCGAGGACAATGCGGTCGTGGCGGACGACCAGGAGGCCCGTCGTGCCGCGGGTAACCAGCGCGGCGCGCATCTGCGCGAGCTTTTCCGCGGACATGCCCTGGGCGGCGGGAGTGTCGGGGCGCCAATCGAAAGGTCCATCGGCACGGGATGAGAGCGCCACGGTTGCGATGAGGAGCCCGATGCGGAGGTGCATCGCGGTAGCTTACGCAATGGGGCCCGCCCACTGAAGCGAGCCTCCCCTTTACTTGTACTCCCGGAACGTCTCCTGCAGTTTCTCCAGGTTCTTCATCTGGTCCGGCGTCCAGCGCGTGGCGGCGATCGGATTATTGGCGTAGAGCTTAGGGTCGTTCACGTTAGCGGCGATCGTGCGCTCCAACTCCTTCGACGTGGTGATGTCCTTGAGCTTCTTGAAATCGGGGTCGATGGGGGCCGCGGTCAGGGTTTGGCCGTCGAGCGTCAGGCGCGCGATTAGGTACATCGGATGCCGGTCGTCCCCGTTAAGCACGCCGACCAGTTCGATCGGCTGGAGTGTCATGAAGGTCCGGCCTTCGACCTCGGTCAGCCAGGCCTTGAAGACGCTGCGGGAGCGGGGGCGGGTGGTGCCGTCGTCGTTGAAGTCGCCGGTCAGGACGTCCACGACGTAGGTGCGCTGGTCCCAGGCGCGGATGACGGCGCGGTTGACGTGGGCGTCGCGCCATTCGAAGACGCCGCAGTAGCGCGAGTCGGCCTTGCTGACCGCCGGGTCGCCCAGCGGGACGCCCACGCAGCCGGTGAGCATGAGCAGACCCAGGGCGGCGATTGCGGCCAGGAGGGATCGCGGGTTCATGGAGGGCTCCTGTAAGAGGGCAACAAAAGTCTAGCAGGAATTGTTAGTAAATACAAATATTTTTTGCGAAACGCATCCGGGAGGTGTGGCGAAAAACTCCAGGATCCGAGATTCAAATCTCAAGCGAATTTCAATTTCCAATGAACCAATGCCCCACATGGGCGCGGTCCAGCGCATGTCGTTTGGGTCATTCATCCCTTGGTCATTCGAATTCGTTTGTGTTTTGGAATTTGGCTCTTGATGCTTCGCGTGCTCACGGTTTCCACTCGCGGAAGATCTGCTGGAGCTTGTCCAGTCCCTTCACCTGCTCGGGCGTCCAGCGGGTCACAGTGGTGGGGGTGGTGAAGAGCGCGGGGTCGTTGAGGTTGGCCTTGATCACCCCCTCCAGTTCCTTGGCGCTCGTCGCCTCCTTGACCTTGGCGAATTCCATGTTGATCGCGGCGACGGTCATGGTCTGCCCGTCGAACTTGATCCGGCCGATGAGATACGCCGGTTTGCGTTCGTCGCCGTTCACGGTCCCGACGGACTCGATCGGCTGCAGGGTAAGGAAGGTCTGGCCGTCGATGTCGGTCAGCCAGGCCTTGAAGACGGTGCGCTCTCGGGGGCGGGTGGCGCCGTCGGCATTGAGATCACCCGCCAGGACGTCCACGATGTAGGTTCGCTCGTCCCAGGCGCGGATGATCGCGCGCTTGGTCATCGGGTCCTGCCACTCCCAGACGCCGCAGAGGCGCGAATCCGCCTTGCTGGTCGCGGGGTCACCCAGGGGCGCGCCCAGGGAAAGCGTGACGCTGAGGACAAACGTGACGACTGCGATCGCCAAGACCGGGATGCGTGCTGACATGGATCACCGCCCGCTGGAGATGGGCAAGATTTTAATACGAGCTTTCGGCCGGTGGAAGAGCCGCCCCTCAGACCGCCAGCCCAGCGGCGCGATGGTGGGCGAGATACTTCGGCAGGCCTTGTTTGCCCAGATACCGCTCGGTAACCCGGCGATCGGCGCGGGGTAAGTCCACCAGGATCAGCCCGTCCACGCAGTCGCCAAAGGCGCGATCGACGTTGAACGACAGAAATCGCGCGCCCAGCTTGAGGTACTGGCGGATCAGCACGGGCACGCCCTTCTGATCGACTTCGAGGTCGGCGACCAGGTCCGACAGGTCGTCCTCGTCGCGCGCCAGGGCGCCGGCGTCGCGATCGTCCCAGCCGCGCAGCGGCGGCGCGACAAAGGGCGTCCGCGCCGACACGGCAGACGATTCGGCGTCGGACGCGCCGTGGTGCATCTGGAGGAACTGGACCATCAGCCGCACCGAGGCGGACTGGTAGGCGCCGCTGATGCTCACCGGGCCGAAGAGGTAACGGTAGCGCGGGTGATCGACGAGGAATCGGCCGATCCCCTTCCATAGCAGCAACAGCGGCGTGAACGAGCGCTGGTACTCGGGCCGGACGAAGCTGCGCCCCAGCTCCAGCGCCGGCCCCATGCCCTCGAGCATCTCGCGGCGGTAATCGAACAGCTCGTACGTGTACAGGCCGGCGACCCCGCGCTCGGCGATGATCTGGTCGGAGAGGCCCAGGCGATAGGAGCCGACGATCTCGCGCCGCGGACGGTTCCAGACGATCAGGTGCAGATAGTGCGAATCGAACGCGTCGAGGTCGATCGGCTTGCCGGTCCCCTCGGCGGCGGCGCGGAAAGTGATCTCGCGCAACCGACCGATCTCGCGCATGAGACTGGGGACCTGGGCGGCCGGCGCTAGGGCGACGAGGTTGTCGTCCGCCTCGACCAGGCGCTGGTCGGGCGCGAGCGCCTCGATCTCTTTCACCATCGCTGAAACATCGCCGATCGCCACGACGGGCCGCATGATGCGCGGCGTCTGGCCGCCGGAAACCGCGGTGACCTCGCCCGCGCCGCGGTGCTTGAGGACGTAGGTTCGCTGACGAAGGTACTGCGTGAGGGCGTCGTCGCCCTCGATCGTCTTGAGCTTGCGCCCCGGGATGGCGCTGCCGATGCGGACGTCGAGAGTCGAGTCGCGCTTGTTGAGCAATTGCCGGGGCAAGAGCGCCGTGCGCAGCCGCGGGTGCACCAAGCCCGCCACCTGGAACGCTGCGCCGTTGCGCCCGTTGAAGAAGACCGGCACGACGGCGGCGCCGGTGCGGCGGACCAGCCGCGCCACCATCGGCGACCATGACCGATCAGTCACCTGCCGCTTGCGGAGGTCGAGGCTGGAAACCTCGCCCGCGGGAAAGACCGCCAGGAGGCCGCCGTTGCCCAGGAGGTTCAGGCATTGTCGCATCGCGGCGACGTTCCCGTGCGCGGCGGCGCGACCGCCGCCGAAGGGGTTCACGAAGATCAAGAGGTCCCGCAGCTCGGGGATGCTTCCCAGGAGGTAGTTGGCCATCACCTTCACGTCGGGCCGCACGCGGGTGAGCAGGTCCACGAGCACGATCCCCTCGATCGCACCAAACGGGTGATTGGCGACGACGACGACCGGGCCCTTGCGCGGGATGCGGTCCAGGTCGGCATCGGCGACTTCGCACGTGACGCGCAGGTCTTTCAGAACCGCATCCAGGAACGCCCGGCGATCCGGCGCGTGGGCGGCGCGGCGGTAAACGTCGTTGAGTCCCGACAGTGCGGTCAGGCGCTCGAGCGACGTGCCGGCGACGGCGGCAAGTTTTGCCAGGAGCGGGCCCCGCCACGGCGGGTCGAGGCGGAAGGGGCGGTGGTCGTCGGTGATAGTCGCGTTCATGTCGCTCATCCTCGAACCCGACGGTGAATGTCCGGTCATCGCCGCGCGAAGCGCGGGTTGAATGGGGGCGAAACCAGCGCTAATCGGATGCCGCTCCGAGTCCGGCGGTTACCCGCGCTCCTGCCAATCTGTGGCGACCAAGTTACCGAGATAAGTTAGTTATTACAAGCTAATTTTTGGATCGTGTTTCCCAACCCGCGGGCGCGCTCTTACAATCGCGTGTACCGCATGCCCGCGCGCCTCCTCATCGTCGACGACGAGCCCTCGATCTGCTTCGCCCTCTCGCGTTTCTTCACCGAGCGGGGCGACGCCGCCTTCACCTCACCCAGCGCCGAGGACGCGCTGGCGAAACTGCCCAGGACCCGCCCCGACGTGATCTTCCTGGACATCCGATTACCCGGCGTCTCCGGCCTGGAGGCCATGCAGCGCTTCGCCGAGGCCGAGACCCGCAACGGCGACCTGCCCCCGGCCATCATCGTCATGACCGCCCACGGCACCATGGAGGCCGCCATCGAGGCCATGCGCCAGGGCGCCTACGACTACCTCGTGAAGCCGGTATCGCTGGACAAGGCCGCGCATCTGGTGGACCGGTTGATGCAGTCGCGGGCCGCCCGCGGAAAAAAGGGACGGGAGCCTTTTTCTCCGCCGGCCGTCGATCCACTCCTGATGGTCGGCTCCAGCGCGCCGATGCAGGAGGTCTTCAAGCAGATCGGCGCCGTCGCCGGACGCGCCATGCCCGTGCTGATCCTGGGCGAGACCGGCAGCGGCAAGGAACTGGTGGCGCGGGCCACCCACGCGCACGGGCCCCGGTCAGCCGGGCCGTTCGTCGCCATCAACGCCGCCGCCCTCCCCGAGACCCTGGTCGAGTCGGAGCTGTTCGGCTTCGAAAAAGGGGCGTTCACGGGCGCGGACCGCCGCCGCGCCGGTCGGTTCGAGGAGGCCGACGGCGGCACCCTGTTCCTCGACGAGATCGGCGAGCTCCCCCCCGCCGCACAGGCCAAGCTCCTGCGCTTCCTGGACGAGCCCGTCATCACCCGGCTCGGCGGGAACGACACCAGGAGGCTCGACGTCCGGCTGATCACCGCGACGCACCGCGACCTTCAGGAACTGGCGGCCAAAGACCTCTTCCGGCCCGACCTCCTCTACCGCCTGAACGTCGCCCGCATCCGCGTCCCCCCGCTGCGCGAGCGCCGCGAGGACATCGCCGCGCTTGCGGACCATCTCCTCAAACAACTCAACCCTGAACCCCGATCCCTGAACCCTATTCTCGCCGAAGAGACCCTCCACCGCCTCCGCCAATACGACTGGCCTGGCAACGTGCGCGAGCTGCGAAACGTCCTCCAGCAGGCCCTCCTGGTGGCGCGGGACGGCGTCATCCTGCCCGCGCACCTGCCGCCCCTCACGATGCCGCTGCCGGGGGACGATGCCCTGTCGCGGCGGATCGCGGCGGGTCTGGAAGGGGCACCCCAGTTCGCCTACGACGCGTTAATGAGCCCAATCGAAAAGGAAGTGCTCCGACAGGTCATGGAACGGCACGCCGGGAACCTGTCCCGCGCCGCCGACCAACTCGGGCTCCACCGCGCCACCCTGCGAACCAAGCTTCGCCAGCACGGTTTGGCGGACGAAAGTGGCAAATAGCCCCCCAATTCGTATAGGTGAAACACGTACAAACAGCATCCGATCAAGTTTCCCCTGCCTACTTTTGTGCAAATTCCAGACGAAGTTCTGGACGTGATCATGTCGGGCACGTTATATTCAGACCCCGTTAAGCACTTCAAAGGTTCGCGTCAGATCGGGCCGTCATGCGATCTAAAGGCTGAGGAGTAGTCGAAATGCGCACGTCTCGTCCTCTCGTCCGCGGCTTTACGCTGGTGGAGTTGTTGGTCGTCATCGGGATCATCGCGCTGTTGATCGCGATCCTGATGCCGGCGTTAGCGCGAGCGCGTCAACAGGCAAACGCCCTGAAATGCGCGACGCAGATGCGTGATATCGGCCAACAGCTTTTGCTCTATGCGAACAACTACAAGGGGCAGATCTTTCCGTGCGGGCAGAACGGGTATCACTTAGGCGGCGCCGTCGCCGAGAGTCAGCGCTGGCCGACGATTGTCTTCGACCAACGAAGCAACCGGATGGATGCGAGCAACCATTTTGTGCCGGACATCATGATCTGTCCGATGGATTCGCGCGCCGACCTGGACTCACGGGGAGGCAGCCACAGTTACAACCTGAGCGCCGGGTTCTCGCCGCAACCCCCCGGCGGAACGGCTGACACCGTTACCAAGAGTAAATACTGGATTCGATATGGCACCCCCATTCCGGGGTTCTCTTATGCGGACGTCCTGCTGCTGGCCGATAAGTGGCCGGCGCGTGCCGAGTGGCACATC
>DATBFY010000062.1:0-7554 GCA_036558265.1 Tepidisphaeraceae bacterium
CGGCGGATGGAATTACCTGATCGACGCGGTCCTGCAAGTCCCGGGCGTCAAGGAGATGCACCTGCGCCGCTTGCGGACGGTGATGGACGAGCTGCTGCAGCCCCCCGGCACGCCCGCGGACCAACTTCGGTTCGAAAAACGCCTCGACGAGCTGTACGCGCAGATCGCCGCCGATCCCGAGCTGCTCGCGTCGGCTCCGCGCCTGTCGCGCGGCATTCGCGACATCAAGCAGCGTTACCTCGCCCCCCGGCGCGAGCACCTGTACGTCCATCACTCGGGCGATCCGAGCTATCCCGATTTCGCCGGGATCCCGCCCGCGCAGGACGAGCGGCCGAAGGTAGAGTTCAAAGAGGTCAACCTCACGGCGCAGACGCCCTACGTCGTCTTGAGCAATCCTGGCGACGGCGCGATCGACCTTTCGCGATGGGAACTGCTCGTGGGCAAGGCCGCCTGGCCGCTTCCGCCGGGTACGCTCCTTCCGCCACGCGGAACCCTCTGTCTCTGCACGGATCTGCGCGCCTTCTACCGCCGGGCCGACGAGGCGTCCGCGTCCGCCTTCGTCATCGGCGGATTCAAGCGGCCGGCCGTCGGCGGCGCAAGCGCCGGACTGGAATTGAAGACCTCCCGCGGTGCGGTGGTCGCCACCCGATAGTCGAATTCATCAGGCAGGCCGATGATCCGCCCCGAACCGCTGACCAAGGACGAGCCGCTGCTCTGGTCGCCCGGGACCGGGACCGACGTCTGGGCGATGTTTCAGTCCGCGATTACCGGAGACCTGCACGCGATCGAGCGGCTTGTGGCCAGAGATCCGTCGCTCGTCCGCTGCCATTATGAATATCGCACCCCGCTGTATTTTGCCGTCCGCGAGAACCAGGTGGAGGTTGCGACGTTCCTGCTCGACCACCTGACCGACCCGATGGCGCTGGCGGTCAATGACAGCCTCCTCGAAGTCGCGCGCGACCGCGGCTACGCCCGGATGGAAAAGCTGCTGGAGGCGAAGCTCGCCGCTAATCAGGGCGCCTCGCCGCGGGGGGAAGCGGTCGCCGCCGCGATCCGCGCCCGCGACCCGTCCGCCGTGCGGCGCCTGCTCGACGACGCGCCCGAGCTCGTGCACGCCGGTGACGAACGGGGCAATCGGCCGATCCACTGGGCGGTGATGACGCGGCAGATCGACCTGATCGACCAGCTTCTGGCGCGGGGTGCGGACATCGACGCGCGCCGTCCCGACGGCGCCCGGACGATCCATCTCACCAACGGCGACTACTTCTACCGCGGCTGGCGCGACGTGCCCCGTGATGTGACGACGACGCCCGCCGACGTGCTGGCGCACCTTCGCGCCCGCGGCGCGAATTGCGACATCTGCACGGCGGCGCGCGTCGGCGACCTGGGACGGGTGCGCGAGCTGCTCGACCAGGACCCGTCGCTCGCCAACCAGGTCTCCGAGTACGTCTTCGGCGTGGGATCACCCCTGCAAAACGCGGCCGGCGGCGGTCACCTGGAGATCGTGCGCCTGCTCCTGGAGCGCGGCGCCGACCCGAACCTGCCCGAGGAGGGCATCGCGCCGCACGGGCGTGCGCTTTACTCGGCCGTCTATCACGGACACCACGAGATCGCCAGGCTCCTGCTGGAACGCGGCGCGTATTCGAACCCGGAAGTCGAGAGCTCCGCCGACGCGCTGAGCATCGCGATCATGAATTCTGACACGCGGATGATCGACCTGCTCGTCGCGCACGGCGCGGTCTGGCAGATCCCGGTTGAGCTGGCGCAAGGGTCGGCGCCAGGTTAAGCGAGGCAATGCGACATGGGCTGGCCTTCGACACTCACCTACAAGCACCTCGTCGCGCGGAACGTGCCGCGATCGGTGAGGATCCTCGCCTGCCACGGCGACACCGCGGCGGCCGAGGCGGTCTTCGCGGCCAACCCCGCGCTGGCCGATGATCCCGAGGCGCTGTCGGCCGCGGCGTCGAACGGCCACGATGCGTTCGTCCGTTTGCTGCTGCGCTACCAGCCCGAGCTCGCGAGGCGGATCGCCATCGTCGCCCGGACGCGCGCCCTGACCGACCTGTTATTCCAGCACGGGATGGACCCCAACCTGCCCAACTGGCTTGGCATAACGCCCCTGCACCGCTTCGCCGAGCAAGGCCAGGTCGAGCACGCCGCCATCTTCATCGACCACGGGGCGGACCTGCACGCGCGCGACGAGGATATTTGTTCGACGCCCCTGGGATGGGCGGCCAAGTTCGGCAGGATTCGCGTGGTCGAGCTGTTGCTGCGACGGGGCGCCAAGCCCAGCCTGTCCGATGACCCGCCATGGGCCACCCCGCTGGCCTGGGCGACGCGGCGGGGACACGAACCGATCGTGCGACTGCTGACGGAGTACGAACGGTCGGGCGCGCTCCCCGCGCGTGGCCTGGCACACTACGAAGCGCTGGCGACGGACCTCGTCGAGGCGTATGGGTCGGGCGATGAGGACGCGATGCGGCGGATCGCCGACGATTTCCACATCGAGCGCCCGTTGACCTGGGACAATCCGCCCCATGCCGTCCGTATGGCGCGTCTGCGCCGCTTCGTGCGGGAACGGTCGGGCGGGTTACCCGCAGCGGAAGAGCCTGAGGCCGACATACTCCCGCTGTCCGACGCGCGCCTCCTGATCGCGCGGTCGCACGGCTTTGCGAATTGGCCCGACCTGGTGCAGCACGCCGATAGTTAGCGCGCCTCCGTGCCTCCTATCGCCAGACTGGCGCCTCGTCCGACTTCGGCGCTTTCAGGCGGCCGATCGCCGGCGCAGTTACCGGCGTCGCATTGAACACCTCGCGCGATGACGCGGTCGTCACCCGGCGGGCCACGACATCGTCGGTCTTCACGGGCGCCGGTTTCGCCACGTTCGCCGCGGTCACCCGCGAGGTGTTGGCGAAGACCTGCACGGGCTGCGAGCCGTTACGCCGCTTCACCGTCCGGCTGCCCGTCAGCACGTTGGCGTGCTCGACCGCTGGAGCGGCCGGAACGGCAGGGCTGATCGGATCGGCGTGAAACGCGGCGGTCAACGGCGCCGGCCGCTGCGCCGGGACGACCGGCTTCGTCTCCTTCACCGGTGTAATCGCCTTGGCCGGCCCGCGACATCAAGCAGCGTTACCTCGCCCCGCGGCGCGAGCACCTGTACGTCCATCAGTCGAGCGATCCGAGCTATCCCGATTTCGCCGGGATCCCGCCGGCACAGGACGAGCGGCCGAAGGTCGAGCTCAAAGAGGTCAACCTGAGTGCGCCAACCCCGTACGTCGTGTTCAACAACCCCGGTCCCGCCGCGATCGACCTCTCGCGATGGGAATTGCTCGTGGGAAAACCGCCTGCCCGCTTCCGCCCGGCGCGGTTCTCCCGGCGCGCGGGACGGTCTACCTCTGCACGGACCTTCGCGCATTCTACCGCCAGACCGGCGAATCATCGGCCGTGGTCATCGGCGGGTTTAAGCGACCGGTGCCAAGGGCGACCGGATTGACCTTGAAGACATCCCGCGGGGAGGCGGTCGCCAGCGGTGAAGCGGCCACAGGCTTCGAATTCGCGCGAGCGAGGCTGCCGCGCTTGGCTATGAAGTTGCTCTGCTCCCCGCGCCCTTCTCATCGAGTTCCCAAACCAGCTCAAACTTGATCCCCCTAAGGCCGTGATGCTCCACGGCCGCCTTCAGTTCCCTCGCCGGATTGCCTGACCATTCCACGGCAAAGATAGAGGATTTGACCTGCTCGGGAATCTTGAACACGGGGGCCGTAAAACGTCTTGCGTGGAAGGCATATTTGACGGGGTGGAGTCCGATGCCATCCGACGTAAATCGCCGAAACTCGGTCTTCTCCCGATCCAGGCAATTGATTACTTCGGTCACATTGAGCAGCAGGAACTCTCTGCCCTCATGATTCACGGGAAGTAATTCTCCGGCCGTGCGGAGCGGATAGGCCAGCTTGTCCACCACATCGGGTCTCACGATAAACTGGCCCGAACCGGACGAAAGCTGCCAAACGCACGGGATGTCCCGTAAAGGGTGTAGCACGTAAACGTCCAACGGCTTCCACGTAGCACGCTTGGGCCGACCGTCAATGTCGAGTTGGCCGCCGCTCTGATAAAGGCCTTCATCGACGGGGTAAAACCGCTGGAAGCTCCCCGATTCAAATCTGACTTTGTACACCCTCAACATTCAAAATCACTCCTCGCTGTTCCGGAATTAATGCGTTCTACTTCCAAACCGGCCCATCCTCCGCATTCGCCGGCTTGGCCGCCTTAATCCGACCGATCGCCGGCGCCCGCCTGACAACCGGGGTGACATTGAAGACTTCCCGCCCCGGCGCGACCGACACCCGTCGAGCCACCACGTCGTCCGCCTTCACCGCCGGCGCGGGCTTGGTCACCTTCGCCGCGGTCAGGCGCGAGGCCTTGGAGAAGACCTGCACCGGCTGCGAACTGTTCCGCCGCTTGACCGTCAGGCTGCCGATCAGCACGTTCGGGTTCGCCGATACCGCTAGGGAAGTCGGCGCTGCCGGGGCGATCGGCGTCGCGTGGAACGCCGTGCTGACCGGCGCCGGTCGCTTGGCCGCCGTGACTGACTTCGCAACGGGCTTCGTCGTCGTCGTCGTCGCCGTGCTTGTCGTCGTCGTGACTGGGTCGCTCGCCGCTGTCGTCGTCGTGGTCGCCGCGGTGACTGGCGACGGCATGACGACCGGCGCCGCCACCGGCTCGGCGGGGAAGACCGTCAGCGTCTTGTTGTAATTCTGCGCCAGCGCCACCAAGTCGTTGAAATCGACGTTGCCGTCGTAGGTGAAGTCGCCGGTCGCCCACACCCGCGTACCATCGGTCCGGTTGTAGTTCTGCGCCAGCGCCACCAGGTCGTTGAAATCGACCGTGCCGTCCAGTGTGGCGTCACCCGCCAGGCTGTAGCGCACCAGGATCGCGTTGGCGCCCACGGGCTGTCCGCCGAATGTCGTGCGGATCGCCCCGCCCGAGCCGTTGTTGTTGTCCGACGCCGCCAGCGACGTGGACGCCGACGGATTGGCCAGCACCGCCGAGCTGTCGATGCCCGGGCCATTCCACTGCCCGGCGTTGCGGCCGCTCTGGAGGAGGGACCGGATCTGGGCGTACGTCGCTGCGCCCTGCCCGGCGGCGTAATTCACGACGAGGTAGTTGCTCCCCACGTCCAGCTTCGCCGAGCCCGTCAGGGAGAGGCTGTCCACGGTCAGCACGGCCGGCGTGCCCTGGGCCGTCACCTTCGCCGTCGCGCCGCTGGCAAGCGTCAGCGACCCCAAATGCTGGTTGCCGCTGATCGTCAGCGTCGCGCCACCGGCGACGCTCGCCCCAAGGTTTGCGAACGTCGAGTAGAGCGTCGGCGTGATCGTCACGTTGCCGGACAGCACGTTGAGCGTCTTGTTGCCCACCGGGCCGGTGATCGTGTACGTCGCGCCCACGCCGCGCGAGAGACCCGCGGGGTCGCCCACGGTCAGCGAGATCGTGCCGGTCGCGAACGCGCCAAGTCCGTCGGTCACCTTCACGGTGATCGTGTGGCTGCCCGGCGAAATGTAGGTCTCCGACAGGTTGAACGTCTTGTCGGGGTTGAGGGTCAGCGGCCGCGGGCCCAGGCCGTCGTCGAAGTCCACCGTGGCGGTCCAGCTATCGCCCGGATCCGCATCGGTGAACGACGCCGAGGCGCCCAGGTCCACGCCGGCATACCCGGTGAGCGTCGCGGGCACGTTGACGGCGGGTGGGGCGTCCGAAATGGTAAACGTCCGAACGTAATTCCCACCGCCGGCGCCGTTGGTGTCACCGTCCAGCTCCAGGCCCGACAGGTCGTGAATTCCGCCCGAGGGAAGCGCGAAGACGGTCAGGCGGAACTTGCCCTGCGGCAACGCCCCGTTCCACGGCAGCACCGTGCCCGTCCCGGTCGTCGCGCCGGTGATGTTCAAGAGGATCTGCGTCGAGCCCGCCGTGTACGAAGGCGACAGGACGTAGCGGATGTCGTCGGCGGTGTCGAACGCGTTGTCCGCACCGGCGCCGCGGAGCTCGAAGCTCGCCGGGGCGTTGGCGTCGATGCTGTTCAGCTTCTCGCTGAACGTCAGCCCGATCTGCCCGATGACCGGGCTGGCGCCGTTGGTGTGGATCCCCCCGGGCGTCGTGGCCGTGATCGTCGGCGCCGTCGTGTCGCCGCCGGTCCCGCGGAACTCGTACGCCCCCATGTCCGCAAAGCCCGGCGGGAGCGTGTACTCGAGCGTGTTCGCGTTGGTCAACGTCGTCAGCCCGTCGTACGCCGAGAAAAGGTATGACTGGCCGTTGCCCGAGGACAGGCCGATCGTCGGGGTCAGGTTGGCGTTGCCCGCGCCGTAATTGAAGCGGATCCGCCCGTCGTTGAAGAGCGTGACGGAGAAATTGACCGTGCTGTTGTCCGCCTTGTTGTTGGCGTTCCAGCGGATCGTCTCCTGACCGGCGACGGAGGTGTCGATGAAGATGTCGTTTCCAGTCTGGTTGGTGCGCAGGTCGTCCCAGAGCGGGGCGATGCGGGCATAGCCGATCAGGTTGGCATCGGAATTGTTCGGATCGAACGCGTTGGTCGTGTTGCCGAATTGAATGAAGCCTTCGGTGGAAACGTAAGCCGTCGTGTAGCTGGTGCCGTAGAAGGGGAAGGCAAAGGGGAGCGTGTGGGAGAGATAGGTGTTATCCCCGTGGAAATTCTGCGCCGTCCCCCCCGCCGGATTGAACGAGCTGCTGCCGAGGTTGCCCTCGGCGTAATCCGGCGATCCCGTGTTGGGCGTGCCCGGATCGTCATATCGGTTGAAATTCTCGACGTCGGTGTGCGGGGCGTACCAGGACTGGGCGTTGTCGATCGCGGGGGACTGCTTGACCAGGTAGAAGTTGTCGTCGCGCCCGCCGTCGTATCCGCCGTTGGCAGTGGTGTATCCCAGCACGTTGTCGGCGCCATCGATGTCCACCCACAGGGGGTTACCGGCAATGCTGTGAGAATCCTGCTGGGTGCCTAGAGCCGCCTGCGTAGCCGTCTGCCAATCAGCCAGCGTATCGCGCGCGACGCCGCCGAGGAAGCCGACGTGGGCGCGGGGGTCGTTGCCGCGCGAGAGGTCGTTGTAGTCGCTGGTGAAGCCGGTCTGGCTGGTCGGGTCGAGGTTGATGTCGTAACCGGCTGTGACCTGGAGGACGTTGTTGCGGACGGCCACGCGCGCGGCGTTGTTGAGAATGCGGATCGCGTCGCCGACGAGCTGATAGACGGTGTTGTTGGCGACCAAAGCGGAGTAGGTCCCGCCGCCGAGGTTCGTATTGGTGTTCACCACAATGCCGCCGACGCTGTTGGCGTAAACGACGTTGTTGGAGATCTCACCGCCGTACGTGCCGCCGGCGGCGATGCCTGTGCCCTTGTTGTAGACGTAGTTTCCGCGGACGGCGCCCTCGTTGGCGATGATGCCGTAGGCCGAGTTGTCGTAGGAACGGTTGCCGCGGATCACGCCGTTCTGGTAGTCGCCCTGGATGCCGATCGTGTTGTTGTAAGTCACGTTCCCGCTGGCCACCCCGCTGAAG
>DATBFY010000063.1:0-11181 GCA_036558265.1 Tepidisphaeraceae bacterium
CGAGCTGCCAGTAGCTCCAGATCTGGGCGGTGGAGAGGCCGGAGTTCTCCTGGTCCTTGAACTCGCGGAGGAAGGGGTGGAGGTTGCCCTTGGGATTGAAATCGAAATGGTAGGGGTTGTCGTTGGAGGAGACGGTCTTGATCAGCCGGCCGGGGAGCAAGCCGCGCGGGGTGAGCTGCTGGTTGTAGTTGTCGCTGTTGACGGCGGGGCCGGCGAACATGACGAGCGTGCCGCCCTGCTCGACGTAGCGTTTGAGCTGGTCGGCCTGGTTGGGGTTGACCTGCCCGACGTTGGTGAGGAAGACGGCGCGGTAGTTGGAGAGGATCTTGTTCGCCAGTTCCAGCTCGCCGATGGGGGATTCGGGGGCGACGTAGCTGTCGGTCTTGCCGGAGGCGGCGGAGCGCGGGTTGTCCGGGTCGATCTCCCTGGGGGGCGAGAGCGCAAGCTCCAAGTACGAGCCGGAGCCGGCGAGCGCGCCGATGCCGCGGTCGCCCTCGACGATCAGCACTTTCATCTCGGAGGCCACGTCCACGACGCGCCAGCGGGTGTTGTCGATCTTGAGGTGGTCGTCGCCGGCGAGTGTGACGGAGAAGACGCGCGGGCCGCCCTCGGTGATCGTCTGGCCGGAGAGGGACTGCGGCTGGGTGTCGAGGTCGAGCTTGACCGGCCTGGCGTTGCCGACCGGCGATTCGTTCATCTTCCACTGGACGACGGGATCGGGGCCGGCGCCGTAGCCTTTCAGATTGGCGACGAAGTCGGCGGAGAACTTGGTGGTGACCAGGTTGACGGCCGGCGCGACGTCGAGGACGGCCTGATTCCACTGCCCGGGCTTGCCCAGCGCGAAGAGCGTCGGCTTGCCGAACTGCTGGGCGAGGAGTGGACCGGTTTCTTTGAGCGCCTCGACCGACTTGCCGCCGGGCCCTTCGAACGCGCTGCGGGTGGCGTCGGTGAAGACGTAAAGGCGCTTGGTGGCGACCTTGTTCTCCTCCTGGGCGGTGCGGAGGGCGAGTTGAAGGGCGCCGTCGAGGTCGGTGGCGGCGGCGGTCTGCTCGATCCGGTCGATCGCGCCGCGCGCGGCCTGGAGGTCGTAGGTCGGCTTGGCGGTGGCGGCGTGCGGATCGACGCTGCGATCCTTGTCGATCGGCGCCGAGGCGGTGATGACCATCACCTCTTCGTTGCCGGCGGCGAGGTTGTCGATCAGGCGCTTGGCCATGATCTTGGCCTGGTCGAGGTGGGTGCGGGCATTCGGCCGGGTGACCTCGTAGCCCATTGAGTAGGAGTTATCGATGACGAAGACGTGGAGCGCCGTGCGCTGGCCGCCCAGCGCGGCAAGCGTACCGCTCTCGCAGCCCAGCGGTCGCGCCAGGGCCAGGCCCATCAGGAAGATCAGGAGGCAGCGGATCGCCAGCAGCACCCACTGCTCGAATTTGAGCCGGCGGCGGTTCTTCCGCATGGCCTGGAGCAGGTACTCCATCGCCGCCCAGCGCACGACCTTGAATCGGCGGCGGTTGAGAATGTGGATGATGATCGGGATGGAGGCCAGCAGCGCGCCGGCGGCGGCGAACCAGGGGCTGACGAAGAAGGCGGCGAGGATGGACGGGGGTGACGTCATGTCAAATGTCAAAAGGCAAATCTATTTGATCGTCGCGGCGCGCGTGGCGAGGAAGCCGCTCAGGGTCACGTCCAAGGGGTCGGCGGTGTTCATGCGGTGGTAATCGATGTTCATGCCGCGGCAGAGCTTTTTGAGCTGTTCGGTGAAGAGGTTGAGCTGTTCGAGGTAGCCCTCGCGCAGGGCGCGGGGCTCGGTCAATAGCTCGCCCATCTCCTCCATGCCCTTGAAGAGCGTGACGTCCTCGAAGGGGAACTCGATCTCCTGGGGGTCGAGGAGCTGGAAGACCATCGTCTCGTGCCGCTTGTAGCGAAGGTGGCGCAGGCCCTTCTTGATCGACTCGATGTCATCGAAGAAATCGGAGAGGATCACGATCAGCGAGCGGTGGTTGAGCTTCTCGGCGAGCTGATCGAGGATCTTGCCGGTGTTGGTCTTTTTAAGCTTTGGGACGAGCGTGAGCTCGTGGGTGATGATCTTCCACTGACCGGGCGCGTTGGACGGCTTGAAGTATTTCTTGAGGTCATTGTCGAAGATCGCCAGGCCGGCCGAGTCCTGCTGCTGGATGGCCATGTAGGAGAGGCTGGCGGCGATCGCGGTGGCGTGGTCGTACTTGGACCATTGCGTGCCGTCGCCGGCGTCGATGGAGGAGAAGCCCATCGACTCGGACGCGTCCACGACGCAAATCAGATGGAGGTTGGTCTCCTCGAGGTATTGCTTGAGGTAGATCTTGTCGGAGCGGCCGAAGACCTTCCAGTCCACGTGTCGGATGTCGTCACCGGCGACGTAGGGGCGATGCTGGGCGAACTCGACGCTGATGCCCTGGTAGGGGGAGCGGTGCATGCCGGTCATCAGGCCCTCGACGATCAGTCGGGCGCGCAGGTCCAGGGCGGAGATGCGCGCGAGGGTCTTGGGGTCGAGGTACTTGCGGTATTCGGCGGCGTGGGGGAGTTCGGGCATGGATGAGCGTCAGTTGTTGGTTTTTGGTTCTCAGTTGTTGGTGTTCGGCCTCTTTGTGCATTACCGCTTGTCGACGATTGAGAGTGATACAATCATTGCTCCAGCCAGTCCTGCGACGAGCACGACGAATGCCATCAGCAATTTTCGCAACGCGGGATTGGCCAAGCGATCCCGTGCCACGAGCGCAACCGACGCGATGAATCCAAGTCCGGCTCCAGCGGCAACGCAAAGCCACATCGGCATACCCATGCGGCCGGATTCCTCGATGTCAAAGACCGCAAAGGCGAGTGCGTCGATGAACGTGCATGCCCCGACCTTGGCTACGGGGCCATCCGCACGATCGAACAGATATTGGTAAACCCTTTCTATCATTCTGCGTCATCAACTGCGCTGCGTCCTTACGCGTCATCTTCACCACCACCGCCACGTTGCCGCCGGCCGACGACCCGCGGCATCGCGCCCCGACTGGACACGTGTGTCACGTTCTACAGGTCGTTCGGAAAGGCGACGATCGCGTTCACGTTCCATCCGCGGGGCAGCACGAGCGACTCCGGATGGGTGTTACGACAGCGCGAGCCGTCCGACATGTGGATCGTGAAGGGCTCGAACGGCTGACGATCTACGAATTCTCGGAGCTGTTCAGGGGTCATTGGACCTTCGCCCTCACGCCGTCTTCGTCACCGGCTCATCCCGCATCACCTTCGCCGTCGTCCGGTCCAACTCGTCGAACTGCTGCCGCGGGATGAATTCGATCAGCCGCTTGATGATGTCATCGCTCTTGATGCCCTCGGCCTCGGCGTTGAAGTTGGTGACGATGCGGTGGCGAAGCACCGGGTGGGCGACCTGGCGGATGTCTTCGGTGCTCACGTGATAGCGGCCCTTCAACAGCGCCCGCGCCTTGCCCGCCAGCACCAGGTACTGGCTGGCGCGCGGCCCGGCGCCCCAGGCGACGTAGTCCTTGACGAAGGGCGGCACGCTGCCCTCGAGGATGCGCGTCTGCCGCGTGAGCTGCAATGCATAACGGATCACGTGATCCGCCACCGGAACTTTGCGCACGATCTCCTGAAGCGCGATCACCTCTTCGCCCGACAGCACGTGCCCCAGCTCGACCTGGCGGCCGGCGGTGGTCAGGCGGACAATCTGGAATTCCTCGTCCTCGCTCGGATAGCCCACGTTGATCTTGAACTGGAAGCGGTCGAGCTGCGCCTCGGGCAGCGGGTAAGTGCCCTCCTGCTCGATCGGGTTCTGCGTCGCCAGCACGAAGAACGGCTGGGGTAGCCGGTGCAGCTTGCCGCCGGCGGTCACCTGGTGCTCCTGCATCGCCTCGAGCAGCGCGGCCTGGGTCTTAGGGGGCGTGCGGTTGATCTCGTCCGCCAGGATGACATTGGCGAAGATCGGCCCCCGGACGAAGCGCAGCACGCGCCCGCCCGTCGTCTTGTCCTCCTCGATCACCTCCGTGCCGGTGATGTCGCTGGGCATCAGGTCGGGGGTGAACTGAATGCGATTGAACGAGAGGCCCAGGGTGCGCGAGAGGGTCGAGATCAGCAGCGTCTTGGCCAGCCCGGGGACACCTTCGAGCATCGCGTGGCCGCGGCAGAAGAGCGCGATCAGCAGCTCTTCGATCACCGCCTCCTGGCCGACGATCACCTTCCCCAGCTCGGCCTTCATGTTGTGGTAGCCGCGCTGGAGCTTTTCGACGGCGGCGAGCTCTTCAGCGGCAAGGTTGGTTTCGGTGGGCTGGACGATTCCGATCGATGGATTCTGCGACATGAAGGAAAACTCCTGCGGGTCTCTGATGCGCGCGGCTCAACTCGCCTCACGCACCACGGGATGCTACCCGATCCCTAACGGGGTGTTGTCCGTACCGACGTTGTGGGCGCGGTGGCCGCTCGGCCTTATGGTAGAGGATCCTAGGCCGCTCCACATCCCATGGATGCGCCGTTTTGGTGAAAGTTGCACGCTGCGATGCCGGAGTTGCCTGAAGTCCAGACCGTCGTATCGACCTTACGCCCGCGGGTGACCGGAAGCCGCATTGCAACGGTGCGCCTCCACCGCACCGACATCGTCAATCCTGCGGGCGTCGATCTGCCCCCCCTGCTGCGCGGACGGACGATCACGGCCGTCGAGCGCCGGGCCAAGCGCATCGTCTTCACGCTCGACGACCGAGATCTATTCTACGTCCACCTGGGCATGACGGGGCAGTTGACCGTCGAACACGCCGACGCTCCCGTAAGGCCGCACACACATCTCGTGATGGCACTGGAGAAGCGAGGATCGAGAAGTGAGAAGCGAGAAGGGTTAGAGTTGCGATTTCGGGACCCGCGGCGGTTCGGTGGCGTGTTCTGGCTGGGCAGCCAGAGCCCGGATGACGGACTGGGGCCCGAGCCGCTGTCGCTGCGCCCCGGCAGGCTCGCCAATGCACTCGCCCGCACGCGCCGGGCGATCAAGGCGGCGCTGCTCGACCAGGCGTTGATCGCAGGGATCGGCAACATTTACGCCGACGAGGCGCTCTTCCTTGCCAGGATTCATCCGCTGACGGCGGCCAATACGCTGTCGCCGGAGCAGGTCGGCCGGCTGAACCGCGCGATCAAGCTCACACTTCGCCGCGCGATCCGGGCGCGCGGATCGACCCTCCGCGATTTCGTGGACGCCGACAACGCCCCGGGCGGATACCGCTCCAGGCACCAGGTGTATGATCGGGCGGGGGAAACGTGCCGTCGCTGCCGGACGGTCATCGAGCGCATCGTCCTGACGGGACGATCGACCTGTTTTTGCCCGCGGTGCCAGCCTGCCTGATGTCGCCAGTGTGAGATGCGCGACGGCGCGCGGCGCACGTTTGAACGTCGTGCGCCGCGCGTCGACTTCCGCCGCGAACGCTTATGCAAGCAACTGGACCGCGTCGCCGAAGACCGAGTCCGCGCCGGTAACGGAGGAGGGCGCAGTCAAGGCGTCCGGCAGAGCCGACATCGGCATGGCGGCCGCATCGTCGCTCGGCGTCAGCAGGTAAACCTTCGCCGCATTCGACGCGTTGCGGCCACCGATCGCCAGGATCTGACCGCGCTGGTTGACCGCCAACGCGCTATCCAGGTGCGCGGGGTTGCCGGTTACCATCGTGTTCAGGTCGATCATTCCGGCGTCGGCCGTCCAGACGAACGCGCTGAGCTGCCCTGCGGCGTTGTTGGATTGGCCGACGACCACGCGCGCGTTGTTCAGGTCCAGGCCGAGGCTGAAGACCCCACCCAGCGTGCCCAGGCCGGTCATTTGCCCGTCGGCGTAGAAGAATGCCTCCATCTGGCCTCTGTCGTTGCTCGCGCCACCCGCAACCTCACCCGCGTTGTTGATCGCCAGCCCGTTGCTGAATGGGATCGGCCCCGGCTGGCTGAGATATCCGAGGCTGGTCATTTGCCCGTCGGCATAAAGGAAGGCCGTGCCGAGGAAACCGCCTGCGGTTCCGGACTCGCCGACGACCTGTCCCGACCCGTTGATGTCGTTGGCGTCGCTGAAGCGCCCGCCGAGCGTCCCCAGAACCTGCGGCGTCCCGTCATGCCACAGGACGGCACGGGTGAAGCCGTCCGGATGGCGTGCCTGGCCGACCACGTCGCCGGAGTTGTTCAGGGCACGCGCTTCCGCGTTGGCGCCGCCGATGCCCGGCAGCTCGGTGTACTGGCCGTCTTTCCAATAGAACGCCTGATTCCCAGCACTGCCGACCACAGCGCCTGACGCGTTCAGGTCGAATCCGACGGCGCCGGCCGGCGCGTTCACCGTGTCGATCGCGCCGGACTTGTGGCGCACGGCCGGTGCCTGCGTGCCGCCCGCGAACTGCTGCGCCAGCACGGCGCCGTTGTCCGCCAGGCCGCCCTGCAGCAGCGCAGTGGGCGGCAGGCCCAGGTCCAATTCCGTCGCGGTGTAACCGGAAAGCAAACGCCGATCTTCGAGCGCTTCGAGCATGGCCAAGCGGCCGCCCGCGCGCCGAACCGTGGTGTGAAACATGCTGTACCCCAGTCCCTATGAAGGAGGAAGGTTTGCCGGGTCCGCACGACCGATCCATCGGCCGCCCCAGAATCGTCCCGGCGTTCGACGCAAGCTAACGGGCGCGAGAGGCGAACGCACGCGAAATCTCCCCGCGAATTCACGATCAGCAGGAATTCAAAAACCGCAACGTCCTCCGAACACTTCGCGCCCGTCGGCCCAATACAGCTTCATCAACGCCGTCTTGAACCCCGCAGGCAAGTTCCGTTCATCCTCCAACGCGTTCAAAAACCCTCCATCATCCACGACGGTCAACCGATCCAGTTCCAGCGGCACCAGCAGCTCACTCAGCGGCTTGGCCGCTGCCAGCGCGGCCGCGCGCGCCGGCACCGGTGTCGGCCCCGTGAACCGGTGCGCCGTACCCGGAAGGTGGGGGCGCAGCTCCACACCGGTTTGCTCGATCTCGTCCAGGTCCAAGGTGTAGACGGGCCCGCCGCCCGCCCGCGCCAGCGCGGCAGCAGCAGCAACCGGATGCGGACCCGGCCCGTCGCCCGGGTGCTCCGCCTCCTTCGCAAGCTGGGGAAGGTTTGACAGCGCCTGCTTCAGCGTCTGCGTTGCCGACGCCAGCGTCACGCCCGGCAGCGGGTCGCCGTTTGCGTTCTCCAGGTTCAGATAGCGCTCCCGCCCGCCCACCGTGATCCGTTCGAGGTTCGCCGACGCATCCTTCATGTTCTTCTTGGTCCCGTACCGCTTCAGCCCGTTGATCACCACCAGTTCGATATCCGTCTCCTTGGCCCCGATCAGCGTGGCGTAGGGGTCGCCCGTCTGCGGCCCCAGTACCAGCAGGTCCGCCTTTTTCCCGACCTCGATCGAGCCCAGCGCCCGGTCCCATGACAGGATGTTCGCCGCCGTGGTCGTGACCATCGCGATGATCTCCTCGTCGCTGAACAATCCGCCCTTGAGCGCGCTCCACGCCTTGGCCGCCTTCACCTCACCCAGGATGTTCTTGCTCCCCGACGGCGACCAATCCGCGCCCAGTCCGATCCGCACCCCTGCCGCTTTGGCCGCGTCCACCAGCGCCGTGTCACCGTACAGCAGCAGGTTGCTCAGCGGCGACCAGACCATCGCGCCGCCGCGCGCCGCCAGCACGTCGAAGTCCTCCTCGTGCAAACCCGCCGAGTGGATTCCCGCCAACGCCCCGCTGATCGCCCATTCGCCGTCATCCCCCTTGAGCGCCAGAAAGTGCTCCCGAGCCGCGTCGTCCTTCCCCTCACTCAGGTGAAGGAGCAGGCAGGACGATTGGTTCAGCCGCTTGAGGAACTTCCCGCGGTCCTTCGACTCGACGTCGCCGATCCGCGTCGTCGCGTCGGGCAGCGCGTCCTCCCCCGTCTCTTCCACGTTGCGGACGATCCCGCGGTAATAACGCCCGATCCCCGGGTTTGCGCTCAACGAGATTCCCTGGGTCGTCGTCGTCCCGCCCAGCAGCGCCTTGCACTCGACATACCGCACCAGGGAAGGGACCAGGTCCGGCCGCGGGCCGATCACGCTCATCGGCCCGCTCACCCGCTTGCGGTACTCCGCGATCCCCGCCCACTGGTCGCGATTCGTGTATTTCGCGGGCACGTCCCAGAGCCGCAGCGCGTTATAGCTCAGGTGATTGTGCAGCTCGATCAACCCGGGATAGACCGTCCCGCGCGTGTCGATCATCGACGCGGTCGTGAATCCGGCGGGTGCCGGCGCCCCCGCCTCCTGAACCGCCACGATGACCCCCGAATCAACGTAAACCACCCCGCGCTCGATGACCCGGTGATCCGCCATCGTTACGATTCGGCCTTTGAGCGCCAGCCTGCCCGTGGGCGCCGGATCGACCGGCGCATGCACGATCACGTGCTCGGCCGCCACCAGCGCCCCCGCCAGCTCGCGCGATGCGCCCGGCGCCGCCATTTTTGCCATCGCGTGCGGCGCGCCGCCACCGCCACCGGCCAGCGCCGGCACGGTGATCGTCAGCGTCGCCCGCCGCTGCGCCGCCGTCGTCCCCGTCCGCGACGCCCAACCGTCCCGCTGCCGCATGAACGCCGGCAGCCCCGCGGGCAGGTCGTATTCCGGGATGTCCGCCAGGTCCCCGTCCGCGAACGCATCCCCGTACGGCACGAGCGGCCTGGGCTCATCCACTGCCGTCAGCGCCGCGTGAAGCGTCGCCAGCGCCACGTTCCACTTGGCGAGCATCGCCGCCGTGTTCGCCTTCAACTTCTGCGCGTTGTTCTTCGCCGCGCTCTCGGGGTAGGTGGGATGCGGGATCGCGACGTACGCCAGGTGCGCCGTCGCCGCCGCCGCCCCCGGCGTCGCGCGGTACTGCTTCCACGCCGAATCCGCCAGCGTCCCCAGCGCCACCACCGCCTGAAGCGCGTTGTTCTTCACCAGGGCGTCGAGCCACAGGTTTCGATAGGCCGCGATGTTCGCGTCGTTCCGGTGCTTCTGCCCCCCCTGCTGCCCGTAAACGCTGTACAGGAACGTGTTGATCATCACGTACCCGCGCGTCATCCCCAACTTGGCGAGAAACCCCTGCACGCGCTGCCCGGCGACCCCCACGAGGATCCGCCGAACCACCGTCTCGTTCGCCGCCGGATCCTGACCGATCAGGAGGACCCGCGCCGACCCGTCAAGCCTCCCCCGGTGAAAGATCGGCCCCCACTCGACCCGAAAGTCCCCGGCCGGATAAACCTGCTCCGCCGGAAACGACTCCGCCAGTGACCGGTACGGCTGATCCACGTACCCCGGGCAAAACGGGTGCGCCATGGTGACCTTCCCCGCGGCATCGCCGCGCTGCGGTGTGGCGTGACGGCTGAACTCGGAAAAGGCAAGATCCGCAACCCCATTTGAATCGACGCGCACATTCCGCGTCAACCCGAGTCTGCTCTGAGAAGGTCTGCGGCGCTGATTTGCCCCCCGGTCGGGTCAATCGTCGTTCTTGCGCTTCTGGGTGGCCATGTCCACGACGACCGTGCAGGCGAGGATCAGCACGTCGTCCTGGCCGGGCGCGATTTCAACGCCGTAGGTGTCGGTCCAGGTGAACCAGCGCTTGGAGACGGTGGCGACGGGTTGGCCGTCGGGCTCGCGCGCGAAGTTGTACTCGTGGGCCCAGAAGTCGCCCTGGACGAGCAGGTCGCCCGGGCCGGGGCCGTCGGCGTCCACGTCCACCGTGAAGCGGTTGCGAAAGAGGGTCCAGAGCTTCTGCTTGACGACGGCGGCGAGCTGGCCGCCGTGGTAGATCTCGTACGTGGGCCCCCAGGAGAGGAGCTTCTGGCGAATGAAGGCGAGCTCATTGCCGGCCATGTCCTGGAAGGAGAGCTTGTCGCCGATGGAGAGGGCCTTGCCATCCACGAAGAAGTGGTCGCGTCCGGCGTCGTCCTTGATGGTGAAGTCGGCGCCCCAGGACCAGAGTTTTTGCTTCATGACATAGCGCATGCGGCAAAGCGTATCGCGCCAGATGGATGGGAGGGATGAGAGAAATCAGGAAGGTTTATAGACGAGCGTCCGGAGGGCGATTTACGGTATGCGCAAGTTGATTGGGATCGGTTACGATGCCTCGCGCTCGTCTGATCCGATCCATGGCCTGGTTGCCGACTGGTTCCGCGGTGATTCTGATCTGCGCGGCGGCATGCGCTTTCGCAGCGGGGACGTGGTTGATCAAGCGCGGACACTGGCCACGGCGGACTGGGGACGTGAGGCGGTGCCGGCGGTGCGGGTATGACCTGTCGGGGAACGCGAGCGGGGGGTGTCCGGAGTGCGGGTCGGACGTGGCGGTCGGCGGCGTGACGATCGGCGATCGGCGGCGGCGGCCGGTGGTGGCGGCGCTCGGGTTGTTGCTGGTGCTGGGGGGCGGGGTGGGGTTGGGCTGGCCCGGGATTGAGCGGCTGCGGTGGGTGGACTGGTATCGATATCGACCTCAGTCGTGGGTGGCGCGGGACCTGAAATCGAACGATGGGCAGATCGTGGCCCGGGCGTGGCGCGAGCTGGAGCGGCGGCGGCGCGAGAGTGGTTTATCGGAATCGACCGAATGGCACGTGGCGGAGGCGGCGCTGGCGGAGCAGGCGAAGCCGACGAGGAGTACCGGTCCGCTGCTGGAGCCGATGTTGGCATACCTGAGTCGCCGGTGTGCGGATCGGAAGTTGAGCGCGGGGCAGCAGGATCGGTTTTTTCGGCAGGCATTGCGGGCGGAGTTGAAGGTGCGGCCGGTGGTAGTGGCCGGGGAGCGGGTCCACTTGAGCACCACTTATACGGGCAACGGGGTGAACGATCCGCATTGGGTCACCGAGCGAGGGTTCGGTCGCGTCACGGTGGGCCCCGTCACCGTGGAGAGCGGTGTCGGATTTCCGGAGTCCGGACTCCGGGCCGACGGCGTTATCGGCTCGTCGTCAGCCATTGCGTCGGGCGTCGGGCCGCAACCTGTGACGTTCACACTGCCGATAACCATTTATCAGCGGACGACTGGCAGTGACAAGTTTCGCAAGGTCCTTGCGAAGTTCGAACAGGTGCTGCGGGGGACGACGCTCATTGAAGAAAAGCCCTCGGCCAGCAATCCGAAGATGGTGCCGGATCCGGCGTTGGCGGAGGGGATCCGGGCGGCGACGTCGATCCACATCCAG
>DATBFY010000064.1:0-3916 GCA_036558265.1 Tepidisphaeraceae bacterium
GGCAACGTGCGGCTGGTGCTCTTCTCCCCCATTGCGGTGGAGGACCTGCGCAAGACCAATCCCGACCTGCCTGACCCGGCCGCGAGCAACAAGAACATCAAGCTCTACAGCGATGCAATGGCCCAGGTCGCCAAGGCCAACAACGTGCCGTTCGTGGACCTCTTCACGCCGTCTCAGGAGCTTTACACCCGTGCCGCCAAGCCGCTGACGGTCAACGGCGTGCACATGACCGAGGACGGCGACCGCCAACTCGCACCGGTCATTGAGCAGGCGCTGTTTGCCGGCCCGCAGCCCGCGCGCGACTCGGCCTCGCTCGAGAAACTCCGCCAGGCCGTCAACGACAAGAACCTCTACTTCTTCGAGCGCTACCGGACGCTCGACGGCTACAACGTGTATGGCGGCCGCTCCAAGCTCAAGTACAAGGAACCGCTGCTCGCCAAAAATGGCGAGCCGGCCCCGGAGATCAGCAACTGGGACGTGATGCAGCGGGAGATGCAGGTGCTGGACGTGATGACCGCCAACCGCGACAAGCGCGTGCAGGCCGTCGCCCAGGGCAAGGACCTGGCGGTGGACGACTCCAACACCCCGCCCTTCGTTCCCGTCTCCACGAACTTCCCCGGCAAGGGTCCCAACGGCGAGCACATCTACCTCGGCGGTGAGGAAGCCATCGGCAAGATGAAGGTGGCCGAGGGGATGAAGGTCAACCTCTTCGCCGATGAGAAGATGTTCCCCGACCTCCTGGTCAACCCGGTGCAGATGGCGTTCGACACCAAGGGGCGGCTCTGGGTCGCCTGCTGGAACGCGTATCCCCGCTGGCGTCCCAAGGACGAGATGAAGGACAAGATCCTCATCCTCGAGGACACCGACGGCGACGGCAAGGCCGACAAGTGCACCGTCTTCCTCGATCACCTGAACAGCCCGACCGGATTCGAGTTTTACAACGGCGGGATCCTGCTCGCGCAGGCGCCGGCGATCTGGTTCTGCAAGGACACCAACGGCGACGACAAGTGCGACTCGATCGAGCGGATGCTCGAAGGCTTCGACTCGGCCGACACGCACCACACGTCCAACAGCTTCACCTTCGACCCGGGCGGGGCGCTCTACTGGCAGGAGGGCACCTTCATGCACTCCCAGGTCGAGACGCTGGAAGGCCCGGTGCGGGCGGCCAACGGCGCGGTCTGGCGGTTCGAGCCGCGCACGTTCCGCTTCGACGCCTACACCTCCTATCCCTTTGCCAACCCGCACGGGCACGTGTTCGACAAGTGGGGCACCGACATCATCATCGACGGCACCGGCGCCCAGCCCTACTTCGGGCCGACCTTCACCGGCAAGATGTACTATCCCGACAAGCACCGCGGCGCTCCGCAGGTCTACAAGCAGCGCACGCGCCCGTGCCCGGGCGCCGAGATCCTGACCAGCCGCGCGTTCCCCGATGACATGCAGGGCAACATGCTGGTTGCCAACGTGATCGGCTTCCAGGGCATCCTGAATTACAAGCTGACGGACAAGGGCGGCGGCCTGGCGGGCACCGAGGTCGAGCCGATCGTCTCATCGAAGGATCTGAATTTCCGCCCCTCCGACATCGAGATGGGCCCGGACGGCGCGATCTACTTCACGGACTGGCAGAACGCGATTATCGGCCACATGCAGCACCACATCCGCGACCCCAACCGCGACCACGAGCATGGCCGGGTCTATCGCGTGACCTACACGGGCAAGCCGCTGGTGAAGGCGCCGCAGATCGCAGGGCAACCCGTTGAGAAACTCCTCGACCTCTTGAAGGAACCGGAAAACCGCACCGTCTATCGCGCCAAGATCGAGCTGAGCGCGCACGACACGAAAGAGGTCATCCCCGCCCTGGAGAAGTGGATCGCCGCGCTCGACAAGAGCGACCCGAACTACCAGCACAACCTGATGGAAGGGTTGTGGATGTACCAGTGGAACAACGTGGTGAACGAGCCTTTGCTGCGGCAGATGCTCAAGTCGCCCGATCACCACGCCCGCGCCGCGGCGGTGCGCGTCCTGTGCTACTGGCGCGACCGGGTGAAGGATTCGCTGGAGCTGGTGCGTGCCGCCGCCAACGATGAGCACCCGCGCGTCCGCCTCGAAGCCGTCCGCACCTGCAGCTTCTACACCGACCCCAAGGCCCAGGAGGTCGCGCTGGAGGCGTTGAACAAGGAAAAGGATCCGGACAAGCCGGACCCCTTCGTCAAGTACGCGCTGGACGAGACCATGCGCACGCTGGAGAAGCACGCGAAGTGAAATTACGCGCGTGACTTCACTCTGAAAACCTGGCGAGGGTGGCACTGGCAAGCTCAACGGCTTGCCAGTGGTCTTCCCGCCTTGAATTAAGGAAACCCAAAATGACAAAAAAGCATCTGCTCACCTACGCCGCCATCGCCGCCCTGTCACTCTCAAGTCTCTCTCTCCGCGCCGATGACGACAACGCGTCCACCGACTCGGGCCCCCCAAAAATCCTCCTGGACAAGAGCCCGGCCATCATCGCCTACCAGCTCAAGCGCCTGAGCAACGCCCAGCTCGCCGCGATCGACCGCAAACCCGAGGAGGCCAAGTACAAGCCCATCTACCAGGCCCTGCTCACCCGCAAGGGCCTGGAAAAAAAGTACCGCGAGGAGGCCGTGGACGCGCTGGCGAAGATTGAGAAGTCCGACCCCGCCAGCGTCCTGCTCGAAGGCATCGGCAAGGTCAACGCCGAGGACAAGACCACCCCACGTGAGCTGGCGAGCCTCCTGATGGCGCAGAAGCCCGAAGCCTTGGCCGCGCAAAAGGAGAAGCTTGAATCGCTGGCGAAGGACTCCGACAGCCCGACCGTCAAACAGGCCGCCTACGCCGCGCTGGCGACCGCCGATGGCAAGCCCGACGCCGCGTGGGAACTGGCATCCCAGAACAGCGGCGCCGCCGCGCTGCTGGGCGGCATCCCCATGATCAGCAACGCGAAGGTGCGCGAATCCTTCTACACCAAGGTCAAGGAACTGGTCGAAAAGGCCCCGGCCGATGACGCCACCGCCGTCGCCGCCATCGACGCGATCGGTTCTATCCCCGGCCACGAGGCCGAGGCGTTCAAGCTCCTCGCCGGCATCATCCAGAGCCAGACCGGCGACAAGCAGACGGCCGCGGTGCGCTCGATCGGCCGCATCCCCGCGAGCAAGTGGCCCAAGGACCAGCTCGCCCCGCTCGCGCAGGCGATCGTCAAGCTCGTCCAAGGCACGCCAGCCGACCAGCGCACCAGTCCCGCCATTGTCGAGGCCGTTCAGCTCGGCAACGACCTCGCGGGCCAGCTCTCGCCTGACCAGGGCGCGCCGATTCGCAAGACCCTGCGAGGTCTGGCGGTCCGCGTCGTCCTCTTCCACACCCTGACCGAGCAGATGATGTTCGACCTGCGTTATTTCACGGTCGAGGCGGGCAAGCCCGTTCAGATCATCCTGCAGAACGACGACACGATGCCGCACAATATGGTCATCACCGCTCCGGGCGCGTTGCAGGAGATCGCGATCACCGCAGGGGCTCTAACGCCGCCGGACGACCCCAAAGCCAAGGCCTTCGTCCCCGAAAGCCCCAAGGTGATCGCCTGGACGCACCTCGTGCAGCCCGGCGAGTCCGAGACGCTCAGCTTCACGGTGCCCAGCAAGCCCGGCAACTACGGCTTCCTCTGCACGTATCCCGGCCACTGGGTCAAGATGTACGGCGTGATGCAGGTCGTCCCGGATCTGGACCAATATGACCAGAAGCCGATCGTCCCCAAGGACCCGCTCACGCACAAACCGTTCGAATCGCAGAAGAACGAGGCCGGCGCTGAGCCCGGCTCGCAATCGGGCCACGACGAGCATCATCATTGATCGGTTGACACCGCCCCGCGCGAGTTCGTACGTTACACGCCTCACACTCAACCGCGGAG
>DATBFY010000065.1:0-5399 GCA_036558265.1 Tepidisphaeraceae bacterium
AACCGATCCGTCACAACCGGAAATTCCCGGGACTGAGCAAATGATGCCACCGATGGTCGTTTTTATTACAAACGCCCGATGAGCCAGGCATGAGAGGCTGCGCAAAGCGCACCTGGCCCGTGTGAATTGCGCGCGCGACAAAAAAGCCTGGCCCAATCACGCCATGAGCGTTCGCCCGAGCGGGCAACGCGGATATCGCAGGTGCGATTTGCCAACGACCCCGTTGGCGAGGCGTGCGCGCCGGCCGATAATAGGATATCTTTATCCTGTTCAGTGAGAAAGGTGATATGTCCCGCCAAATGCCGACCGACGCGATGCCGGCCGCCACGACCACGATCAACGCCAACGAGGAAGAAACGGGCCGCGCGCCGGCCAACCGCCGCGTGACGCAACGCCTGGGCCTCGCATCGGTCCTTGGCGTGACGATACTCGCGCTGGTCTACTTCAGCTCGGGAGCCATCCGCGATCGTCACACCGACGGCGGCGTCGGCGCGGATGCGCTCGCCGTGGTTCAGCCTCCGCTGCCGCCGCCACCCGTGGACCCGTCGCGAAACGTCGTCAGCCTGGAGCACGGCCTGACCGTCTACACCGCCAACTGCGTGATCTGTCACGGCGCCGCCGGACTGGGCGACGGGCCGCAGGCGGCGCCGCTCGACCCCAAGCCGCGGAACTTCTCGTCGGGGTGGTTCAAGATCGGCACGACTCGCAGCGGCCTGCCGAGCGACGACGACCTGGCGGCCACGATCCGCCACGGGATGCTGCCGGCGGCGATGCCCCCGTGGGGGCAACTGACGGACGGTGAGCAGCGGTCGCTGGCGCTGGCGGTGCGCCACCTGGCGATCGAGGGACGCATGGCGGACAAACTCAAACGCGACCCGGGCTTCGGACGCGACAAGGCGCTGGCCCTCGCGCACGCGGCCCTGGACAGCGGGCCGGCGATCGTCCTGCCGCCAAAACCGACGAAGGTCGATTTGGAGCGCGGGAAGATCTTCTACCTGAACAATTGCGCGGCCTGCCACGACCCCGACGGACGCGGCCGGCTCCGGGACGACCTGGTGGACAACGACGAGAATCCGATCAAGGCACGGGACTTCACGCGCGGCCAGTTCAAGGGAGGCGACACGCTGGAAGACATCGCCATGCGCATCACGCGCGGCATCCCCGGCAGTCCCATGCCCGCCAACCCGACCCTCGCGCCCGACGACCTGTGGAACACGGCCGCGTACGTGCGCGCGTTTTTCGAGAACGCGGGGAAGTGACGACGACCGGACCTCACGCAGCCGCTGGCGCGCCGGCGTCGCGTTTGGAGTTCACGCGCGATCCTTGAGCTGGCCGAACAATTTGGGCCGCCGCCGCGGCTGCGGCGACGACGGCGAGATACGAGATGACATCCGGGTGAACGCCGCGCGCGACGCAGAAGCGCACGGCGCGATCGGCCGTTCGGCGGAATGCGGCGGCGATCGGTCGGCGCGAGCTGGGTGTGTAGGGTGTCTGCCCGGGCCCCATCGGGGTTCATCATACCCGTTCAGCGCTCGCCCGCCGCGGGGCGTCAGTCGTGGCACTTCGGGCAGGTGCCGTGGACGACGACCTCGGCGCAGCGGACGTCGTAGCGGCGACCGAGGCGGTTTCGGCGCAGCAGGTCCGGCGGGACGGGCAGCTCTTCCAGGCACTCGACGCCACCGCACTCGTCGCAGACGAAGTGGGCGTGGGGGTGTTCCGGACGCGCGTCGGGGCCGTGCGGGACGGCGGTCGTGGCGGGGGGCGGCGTGGTCGCGTAGCGCCAGGCGCCGTCCTCGCCGCGGACGCGGTGGAGCAGGTTGTGTTCGGCCAGCGTGTTGAGCGTGCGGTAGACGGTCACGGCGTCGGTATGGGGCCCCAGGCGCGCGATGACGTCGTTGGCCGCGAGCGGCTTGCGCGCCGCGGCCAGCCGCTGCAACACCGCGACGCGCACGGGGGTACGTCTAAGGCCCGCGCCGCGCAGCCGATCGCCCATGATGGGTTCGTCCCGGCGGTTCACGCACGCGATCTTAACGGATCGCCCGGTCGTTTGTAAATGCCAGTGACTTGCAATTGACGCGCTGGCCGGTCCGCCGTATTCTCCTGCCAGTCACTTGCATTTATCTGCGTGGGGGCCCATGCGCGACGGGGATCGTCACGCAACGAAAGGTTCGCGACCCGTGGCGCTGCACCTGGAGAACCTGAGGAAACAGTACGTCGGCCCCGACGGCAGCGTCGTGCCGGTCGTCGACATCGAGCGCCTCTCGATCGCCGACGGCGAGCAGGTCGCCCTGATCGGCTCGAGCGGCTCGGGCAAGACCACGCTGCTGCACATGATCGCCGGGATCGTGACGCCGGATGCGGGGAGGATCGTGTATGACCTTTCCGGCGTCCCCGCGGGCGGCGGCGGCGGCGGCGGCGGGAATGGCACCGCCGCCAGCCCATCGTCGAGCGTCCTGGACTACCGGCGCAGCGCACCGGAGTCCGCGCCGGTGGACATCGCCCGCCTGGACGAGGCCCGCCGCGACGTCTTCCGCGGGCGGCACGTCGGCTACATCTTCCAGACCCATCACCTGCTCAGTTCGTTCACGGCGCTCGAGAACGTGCTCCTGGGAATGAGCTTCACCGGCCGCAAGCCCGATCCCGCCTGGGCCCGCCGGCTCCTCGACGAAGTGGGCCTCTCCACCCGGGCCGATTACAAGCCCGAAAAGCTCTCCGTCGGCCAGCAGCAGCGCGTCGCGGTGGCTCGTGCCCTGGCCAACCGTCCCACACTTGTCCTGGCCGACGAACCCACCGGCGCCCTGGACCCCGCCAACGCCCAACAGGTCCTCGACCTGATCCGCAAGCTCTGCGAGGAGGTCCGCGCCGCGCTGATCCTCGTCACCCACGACCTGGACATCGCCCACCAGTTCCCCCGCGTCCTCACCCTCTCCGACCTGAACCGCGCCACGACCTTGAGCCCAACGGCGCACCCCCTGACCCCACTAACAACTAACAACTGACTATTCGTGAACTTCTTCCAGATCATCCTCAAGCAGATGCGTCAGCGGTCGCTCTCGACCTGGCTGACCATGCTGTCGATCCTGCTCGGCGTCGCGCTGGCGGTCGCGATCCTGGTGCTCCGCCGCGAGGGGCAGAACCTCTTCGCCCAGAGCGATTTCGGCTACGACATCCTGATCGGCCCGCCCAAGGGCTCGCCGCTCCAGCTCACGCTCAACACCATCTACCACATGGACGTGAGTCCGGGCGTGATCCCGTATCAAATCTACGAGGACATGGCCCGCAAGGAAAAGCCCGTCACCGGCCATCCGGATTACCGCCCTTACGTCAAGATCGCCATCCCGTTCATGGTCGGCGACAGCTACAACGGCCGGCGGATCGTCGGCACGGCGCCGCAGATGTTCGGCTTCGATGATGAAGGCAAACCCGTGACCGGCCAGCGGTTCGAATACCGCCTGGGCAAGGGCTACGAGCTCGCCGCCGGGCGCGTCTTCAGCGCCCACAAGTTCGAGGCCGTCATCGGCAGCGAGGTTGCCGAGAAGGAGCACCTGGCCGTCTACGACGACAAGCTCAGCGAAGGGCAGAACGAGAAGAACCACGCCACCTTCCGCGCCACCCACGGCATGCCGGGTCCGAAGGAGACCCCCGACATCCACAAGCCCAAGTGGCACGTCGTCGGCATCCTCAAGCCCACCCACACCGCCAACGACCGCGTGCTCTTCGTCCCGATCGTCAGCCTCTATGCCATCGCCGATCATGAAAACGGCATGATCGAACAGGCGCTGCAACGGGCCAACATCAACCCCGCCGCCATCCCGCCCGACCAGATCAACCAGGTGCTGACCAAGCTCGGCATCGACCCGCAGAAGGTTCCCGAGTCGATCAAGAAGAAGTTCAAGCTCCACAACAAGCCGGCGGCGGTCAAGCCGGGCGAAGACCTGCTAAAGGACACGACGTCCAAGGCAGCGGTGAACACCGGCGAGGACGAGGACCCGTTTCACCTGGATGCCCAGGGCAACATCGTCCCGGACCTTCCGAAAGATGAGTGGGAGATCTCCGCGATCCTCGTGAAGAGCCGCGGGCCCTTCCAGGCCCAGCAGATCATGTACAACTTCAAGGTGATCGACGACCGCGCAACCGCGATCAACCCGGCGAGCGTGATGCGGGAGTTCTTCAACACCTTCCTCGCCGGCAGCAGCAACATCCTGCTCATCATTTCGGCGCTGGTGGTGGTCGTGGCCGCCGCGTCGATCATGACCAGCATCTATAATTCCGTCGCCGCACGACGCCGCGAGATCGCGATCCTCCGCGCCCTGGGGGCGACCCGCCAGCGCATCCTGTCATTGATCTGCTTCGAGGCGGCATTGATCGGCCTGGTCGGCGGCGTGGTTGGGCTGATCGTGGGGCACCTGCTCAGCGGGGCGGGCTCGATCTACCTGCAGCAGACCATGGGCGAAGGCATCCATTGGCTGAGCTTCGACCGATATGAACTGCTGTTCCTGATCGGCGTCGTGTTCATCGCGTTCCTGGCGGGGCTGGTGCCCGCGCTCAAGGCGTACACCACGCCGGTCGTCAATAATCTGGCGGTCACGTGATGGATGTACGGAAAATGTATGGAACGGAGAATCCGTGCGGCAACGTCCGCTTGAAAGGATTGCTATACTGATTTGCCTCACTTTCAGTTTTCCACCGATGCCGCCGCGATGGCGAACCTCGTCGCGGGATGGACAGTAAGATCAATGACTTGGGAAGGGCTCGATTTGCCCGTCTTCCCGCCAATGGGAGTCGAACGATGAAGTGGACGACGACGCTCCTGCTTGCCGCCGCCCTCGCCCTGCCGCTCGCCGCCAGGGCCCAGCAGAACGACAGCAAGGGCCGCCAGGACAGCGCCAACACCATGGAGCTGCGCGCCAACGAGGCCTTCAACCGCGGGCAGTATTCGCTCGCCAAGGAACTGTTCACCAAGGTCGCCGACCGCGTGAAGGAAGACCCCAAGCGACTCGGGCAGATCCAGGAGCAGATCCGGGTCTGCGAGACCAACATCAAGCAGCTCGCCGCCGCAGCCCCGGTTCCCCAGGCCGACCAGGCCGCCGCCACCGCCCCGCAGATCGAGACCGCCGCCGAGAAGCGCAAGCGGCACTCGGTCCCCAAGGAGGGCGAGGTCTACAACACCTCGATCAAGGAGCTTGGGAACTTCGACTACGACGCCGACAAGGGCGGCAACATCCCCGACGACGTCCGGAAGCTCACCGGCACCAAGGTCCGCCTCCGCGGGTTCATGATCCCCCTCGACCAGGCCGACGCCATCAGCCACTTCTCGCTGGTGCCGTCGCTGTTCGCCTGCTGCGTCGGCCAGCCCCCCCAGATCCAGCACCAGGTCGTCGTCCACACGCCCAAGGGCA
>DATBFY010000066.1:0-4528 GCA_036558265.1 Tepidisphaeraceae bacterium
CTGCGCCGCCTGCGCAGCGATTACGTGGATCTCTACCAGTGCCATCGCCCCGACCCCGAGACGCCGCTGGAAGAGACGATCCGGGCCATGGACGACCTGATCCGCCAGGGGAAGGTGCTGTATTGGGGCTTTTCCGAGTGGCCGGTCGAGCAGATCGAAAAGGCGCTGCAGATCTGTGGCGACCGCCTCTACCGCCCCAAGTCCAGCCAACCGCAGTACAGCCTTCTTCACCGCGACATCGAGCGAAAGGTCATCCCGCTGTGCAGCCGGGCGGGGATCGGGCAGGTCGTCTGGTCGCCACTGGCGCAGGGCGTATTGACGGGCAAGTACAAGCCCAACGCCGCCCCGCCGTCCGACAGCCGCGCGGTGGACAACCGTCAGAACCAGTTCATCAAGCCGTGGGTGAATGACCGCGCGCTGCTGGAGCGGGTGCAGCGCCTGGCGCCGCTCGCGGCCGAAGCGGGCTGCTCGATGTCCCAATTAGCGTTGGCCTGGTGTCTGCGGCAGTCGAACGTGACGAGCTGCATCATAGGCGCCACGCGCCCGCAACAGGTCGAGGAGAACGCCGAGGCCAGCGGCATCAAACTGGACCAGGAGACGATCCGGCGGATCGAAGACGCGATGGGGGAATAAGCGAAGGATGAAGGGTGGAGGATGAAACCGATCACAACGATCCTGTGGCAGCCCGATCCGATTCTGGCTTCATGCCTCATCCTTATTTTGCTATCTTCGCCCGCAGAACGCCGAAAGCAGTACCTGCATGATCCTCCGTACGATTCACATCGGCCTGAGCGGCCGCGGGCAGTGGCTTCTCGAGACCATCGCGAAGGAAACGCGTTTCCGACCGGTCGCGCTGGTTGACGCGAATACCACCCTCGCCCGGACCGCGCAGTATCGCCTGGGCGCCGAGGCCGGTCATAAGAACGTGCCGGTGTTCTCCGGCGTGACGGGGGCGCTGTCGCAGGTCGAGGCCGACGCCGCCATCATCTGCACGCCGACGCGCACGCACCTCGACACGGCGCGCCTGGCGATGTCGGCCAACCAGCACGTGCTGCTCGACCGGCCGCTCACCCACGACTGGGCCGAGTCCAACGCGCTGGTCGGCGAGGCCGATACGGCGTGGCTCAAGCTGGCCGTGGCGCAGGAGCAGCGCTACACGAGCGTCGAGCAGACGATCTCGTACATCCTGAACAAACCCGATCATCCCTATCACCCCGGCGCGATCCGGATGGTCGATTTCGTCAACCACCGCTATCGGCCCGAGCCGGGCGACTGGGACTACCCGTACGCGGCCGTGTGGGACGTGGCGTGCGACCACATGGACTCACTGGCGCGATGGCTGGGCAACGCCAAACGCGTGACCGCCCGCTCGTACCTGGCGCCCTGGTCGCACTACGTACACGAGGCCAACCTGTCGGCATTCATCGAATACGAGAACGGCGCCGCCTGCAATTACATCCTGACCAACGACGCGACGATGCAGCAGTGGCGCGTCACACTGCAGGGCGATCGCGGCGGGCTCGTGTTGACCAACCACGAGCGGCTGCGCTTCTACCCCAAGCCGGGTCAGTCGCTCGGCTCATCCGAGGCCGAGTCGATCGAGAGCGAGCTCATGGACGTGCCCGACCCGGCATGGAGCATCGTCGACGACCTGTTTCGCTACATCGTGGAAGACGTCGAGCCGGGGATCAGCGGCAAGCGCAACCTCGAAACCCTGCGGATGTGCGAGGCCCTGATCCGCTCGGCGAAAAACAAGCGGCCGGTGGAATTGAGCGAACTCAAGTAGACGTCCGCCTCACATTCGTCCCGCACATCGCGCGCCGTCTCCTCGTATAATAAAGGTGGAGATCCGCAGGTCATGCCGTCCCCGCTGAACGTCATCGAATCCAAGCAGCGGTTGCAGACGCTCAAACAGGTGCTGCACCGGTACTCCGCCCCGGCGGCCGAGGCGCTGATCCGCCGCGAGGGCACTGAGGGCGACGTGCGCTGCTTCGCCTGCGGACACCGTTGCCTGGTCAAGCCCGGGCGCGACGGCGTCTGCCGGGTGCGCTTCAACGACCACGGCACGCTGCTGGTGCCCCACGGCTACGTGGGGGTGCTGGCATGCGACCCGATCGAGAAGAAGCCGTTCTTCCACGTCCTGCCGGGTTCGGACGCGCTGACGTTCGGGATGCTGGGTTGTGATTACCATTGCGGTTATTGCCAAAATTGGGTTACCAGTCAAATGCTCCGCGACCCCGACGCCATGGCCGGCGCGAAGCTGACCACGCCCGAGCAGCTCGTCCAGATCGCGATCGACAACGGCGCGCCGGTCATCGCCTCGTCGTACAACGAACCGCTGATCACCAGCGAATGGGCCGTGGACGTCTTCAAGGTCGCGCAAAGCCGCGGGCTCAAGTGCGCGTACATCTCCAACGGCAATGGCACGCCGGAGGTCCTCGATTTCATTCGTCCCTACGTCGAAGCCTACAAGGTCGATCTCAAGACCTTCAGCGATCGCAATTACCGCCAACTCGGCGGCGTGCTCGACAACGTCATCGCGACGATCAAGAACCTCAAGCAGCGCAACTTCTGGGTCGAGATCGTCACGCTGGTCGTCCCCAATTTCTCCGACGATGCGGACGACCTGCGCCGCATGGCCGACTTCCTCGCCAGCGTCGATCCGCTGATGCCCTGGCACGTCACGGCCTTCCACCCCGATTACAAGTTCGACCGACAGAAAGGATTCCGCAACACGACCGCCGACGACCTCTACAAGGCCGTCGAATACGGTCGCGCCGCGGGCCTGAAGTACATCTACTCGGGCAACCTGCCCGGGCGCGTCGGTGACGGGGAGAACACGCGCTGCCACCACTGCAACGCCACGGTGGTGAAGCGGCATCATTTCCTGGTCACCGAGAACCGCGTGTGCGCCGACGGCACGTGTCCTGAGTGCAACAAACCGATTCCCGGCATCTGGGGCAAGAGCAGCGGCCACGGCGACGGCCGCATCCGACCGCTCCTGTAATCTTCCTTCGTAGGATCGGGCAAAGGCGCTGCTCTGGGTGGCACTGGCAAGCTTTCAGGCTTGCCAGTGGCGATCGCCCGCCGCGCGCCGACCGCGCGAGCGACATTGAACGACAACTTTTTCTTCAATTGTCGTTTCAGAGGTGTACAATCCAGCGAGCACATCACTTTGGGAGGAAGACATGCGCCCGTCTTTGCAGCCGCGCCGTGCTCGGCCCGATCAGTCCGTTGGACCCGCGCCGTCGATCCAACCTCTCGAACCCAGGCAACTCCTCACCACTTTCGCCCACATCAATTTCGCGCAGCCGGCCAGCGCGCCTTATCCCGGCTACCTCGCCGACGTCGGTCTCGCCTACGACAACCGCGGTAACGGATTCGCGTACGGCTGGCTCACCGCACCGGCGGGCGTCCCCGTCCCGACCGACGACCCCGCAACTCGCGACCGCGGAAGTCCCAACGCCCCCGACAAGCGCTTCGATACATTTGACCATTTCCACAAGATCGGCCAATCGCCCGTTGACGAGTCCAACAAGGTCACCGATCCCACGTGGTGGCAGATCAGCCTTCCCAACGGCGCTTACCAGATCCGAGTCGTCGGTGGCGATCCCGACAACACCGATGAGACCCTGGCCCTCTACGCCCAGGCCGACAGGACGGCCAACGGCGTTCCGATCGTCAATGACCCGAATACCAACCCGGGCTTTCATGGGATGCTGCTCTTCAGCAAGGTCGCCGCGATCGGTGACAACTTCGCCGACAGCGGCCTGGTCAACGTCCTCGTGACCGACGGCACGCTCACCATCAGCGAAGCCGCAAACGCCGTCAACGACAAGATCAACTTCATCGACATCGACAGCGTCCCCGAGCCCTCGACCGCGCTCGCCTTGGCCCTCGGAGCCGTTATCGTGGGCTCCCGCCGCGATCATCGAGCAAAGTGGGTGCATGCGCGGCAGGGGGCTTTGAACCGTCGACGAGCAGGGGGCTGCGCCCACCACTTCGCCGCAAATCGCATCCTTCGCATTTGATCTGGCACGCGCGCTGCGACGCGAACCTGCAAGCTACGCGCGTCCGCCAGGCTCATCCGCAGCAGGAAGGATCATTTGCCATGCCCGCCCAACGTGACCCCCGCCACGAGTCGATCGCACCCCGTCAGACCGAAGATCGCCCCGGCTTGGCAGCGTACCACGGCCGCTCCCCTCAGGTAGAAAACGAGCCCAGGCATTTCCCGCCACAGCACCAGGGCAAACCCGGCCTCGAGAACGAACTGACCCCGCGACCGCGCTACATGGCCCCGCTCTACAAGGCCGCCGGCAAGCTCGAGGGAAAGGTCGCGCTGATCACCGGCGGCGACAGCGGCATCGGCCGCGCCGTCGCGGTGGCGATGGCGCGCGAAGGCGCGCGGATTTCCATCGTCTATCTCAGCGAGCATAAGGACGCGAACGCGACGCGCGATCTCGTCGCCCGCGAAGGCGGCGAGGCGATCATCCTCGCCGGCGATGTCGGCGACGAGGATTTCTGCGAG
>DATBFY010000067.1:0-3297 GCA_036558265.1 Tepidisphaeraceae bacterium
TTCGACCAGGTTCGCAAGGGGCGGGTCTGGCCCGGGGGTCTGTACATCGAGTCCGCCCTCGACGCCGCGCGACACGTCGCCGAGCCCAACGACGCCTACCTTTTCGGCCGGGTTCGCCGCGGTGGATGGTGGTACTACTTCCCCGTCGTCGCGACCTGCAAGGTGCCGCTGGGCATCGCCGCAATCATGCTGTTGGGCGCGATTTCCCTGCGTCGCCGCCGGCCGACCTTCGACGAGTGGAGCCTTGCGCTCCCCGCGATTGCGTACACCATCGCGCTGATGGCCCAGAGCATCAACATCGGCTGGCGGCATTTCCTGCCGGCGTACGTCTTCATGATGTTGCTGGCCACGCGGTGCGTCGCGGCGCCCCACCCTTCTCGGCGTCGGCATCTGGTCCTCGCGCTCGCCGCCCTCTCCCTCCTCGCCACGATCCTCGACACCGCGCGCTACTACCCCGACGTCATCGCCTACCTCAACTGGCCTCGCGCCAACGCGCACCTGGCGATCACCGACAGCAACGTCGACTGGGGCCAGGGCCTCAAGCAGGCCCACGCCTGGCTCGCCGCCAACGAGTCGCTGGTCCGCGGGCGGACCGTCCACCTCCGCGCCTTCGGCGTCAGCAACCGCGCGATCCGGCACTACCTCCAGGGTCGCGTCCACACGCTCCACGCCGGCGACCGACCGCCCGACTCGGGCCTCCTGATCCTCAGCCCGGTCTGCCTCACCGGCATCAGCGAGTCCCACGACGAGTACGCCTTCCTCCGCGGCATCGAGCCCGACGCGATCATCGGCCACACGCTGCGCGTCTACGATCTCGATCGGCTGCTGACGTCCTCGACCCGCCCGCGACATCCGCGCTAAGATCGTGTAGAAATCGACCTGGCGCAAACCGCGAGTTAGCAGAAGGAACTGCCCCACATGGCCGAGAACGCGAAGAACGACCGGAGTGACGACGCGGCCGGGAAACCCGCCGAGGGGATGGACTTCATCCGCCGCATCATTGAGGACGACCGCGCCACCAGCAAGTGGGGCGGGCGCGTCGCCACCCGCTTCCCGCCCGAGCCCAACGGCTACCTCCACATCGGGCACGCCAAGAGCATCTGCCTGAACTTCGGCGTGGCCGAGGAGTACAGCGGCGTCTGCAACCTCCGCTACGACGACACCAACCCCGCCAAGGAGGAGGAGGAATACGTCAAGTCGATCGAGGAGGACGTCCATTGGCTCGGCTTCCGCTGGACCGAGAAACTCTGGGCCAGCGACTACTTCGACACGATGTACGCCTACGCGATCGAGCTGATCAGGAAGGGCAAGGCCTACGTGGACGACCAGTCCGCCGAGCAGATCCGCAAGACCCGCGGCACGCTCACCTCCCCCGGCACGCCCAGCCCCTTCCGCGACCGCTCCGCCGCGGAGAACCTCGACCTCTTCGAGCGCATGCGCAAGGGCGAGTTCCCCAACGGCGCCAAGGTGCTGCGCGCCAGGATCGACATGGCCTCGCCCAACCTGAACCTGCGCGACCCGGTCATGTACCGCATCCTGCACGAATCGCACCACAACACCGGCGACAAGTGGTGCATCTACCCGATGTACGACTGGGCCCACGGCTTCGAAGACTCGCTCGAGAAGATCACGCACTCGCTCTGCACGCTGGAGTTCGAGAACCACCGCCCGCTCTACGACTGGTTCATCGACGCCGTGAACGAGGGGCGCGCCGAAGGTGAGCGGATCTGGCACCCCCAGCAGATCGAGTTCGCCCGCCTCAACCTGACCTACACGATGCTCTCCAAGCGCAAGCTCCTCCAACTCGTGCAGGAAAAGGCCGTCCGCGGCTGGGACGACCCGCGCATGCCCACCATCAGCGGCTTCCGCCGCAAGGGCTACACCCCCGAGTCGATCCGCGCCTTCTGCAAGCACATCGGCCTGAACAAGTTTAACAGCACGGTCGAGCTGGGCGTGCTGGAGAACTTCCTCCGCGACGATCTCAACCAGCGCGCCGCGCGGGTCATGGGCGTGCTGCGTCCCCTCAAGGTCGTCATCACCAACTACCCCGAGGGCCAGGTCGAGCAGATGGAGGCCGTAAACAACCCCGAGGACCCCTCGGCCGGCAACCGCACGGTCCCGTTCTCGCGCGTGATCTACATCGAGCAGGACGACTTCATGGAGACCCCGCCGCCCAAGTATTTCCGCCTGTTCCCCGGCAACGAGGTGCGGCTGCGCTACGCCTACTGGGTGCGCTGCACGGAGGTGCTCAAGGACGCCGCCGGCAGCGTGGTGGAGGTGCGCTGCACCTACGACCCCGCCACGCGCGGCGGGAACAACCCGCCCGACGGCCGCAAGGTCAAGGGCACCATCCACTGGGTCAGCGCCGCCCACGCGCTCGACGCCGAGGTCAGGCTCTACGAGCCGCTCTTCGCCAAGCCCGACCCCGACGACTACCCCGAAGGCGCCGACTGGAAGGTGAACCTGAACCCCAACAGCGAGACGGTCCTGAAAGGGGCAAAGGTCGAGCCCAGCGTCGCGGCCGCGACCGCCGGCACCCATTACCAGTTCGAGCGCCAGGGTTACTTCACCGTCGACAGGGACAGCGCCGGCGGCCGGCTCGTCTTCAACCGCTCGGTCAGCCTCAAGGACTCCTGGGCCAAGGAGCAGAAGAAGTAGTTTGTCAAAGAGCGCTCCGCGTCGGCGAAAACTACAGCAGCGCCCGGTCATCCGGCAGCGGCTCCGCCAGGCCGTCGAGGGGGATGCGGATCATCTGCCACATGATCCAGCACTCGATGCCAAAGGGGAGGAACCCCAGCAGGCCGGGGAGGGGCATCTCGAAATATCGGTAGTGCTCGGCGGCGCCCAGGAACGGCAGGTGATACGTCCACTTCGTCAGGGCCCAGTAGTTCCAGAACTCCCACAGGAACCCGCACATGAGCCCCCCGGCGAACGCCGCCAGCGTGCGCCCGAACCAGCCCCGCTCCCAGTCGCGGAACATGCTCGGGCGGCCCAGCCAGTAGTTGATCGGATCCAGGAAGAAGACCAGCGACGTCCAGAGGACGTAGTTGGTCACCGGCGTGCGCGCGAGCGTCACCCACACCAGCATGGCCAGACCGGCGATCAGCGAGATCCACAACCCCCAATGCGGCATGCGAAAGCCATCAACGCCTTTGGCGCGCGCCCAGTTGAACAATCCGAAGTCGAGCAGCAGTTGCCCGGAGAGGAGCATGCCGGGGACGATCGTGCCGAAGGCGAAGAAATAGCCCACCGCGCGGTCGGCGAAGCCGCCGGGCAGGCCGTAAGTCCCCGGCATCC
>DATBFY010000068.1:0-6268 GCA_036558265.1 Tepidisphaeraceae bacterium
CGCTCGTCCGTTGCGGGATACCTGCCGCAGGCGAAGATGAACTCCTGCCACACCAGGATGCCGTGTTTGTCGCAAAGGTCATAAAAATCGTCGGATTCGTACAACCCGCCGCCCCACACACGCAGGAAGTTGAAGTTCGCCTCCAGCGCCAGGTGCACGAGCGACTCGTAGCGCTCGCGGTCGAGCCGCGCGAAGATCATGTCCGCCGGCACGAAGTTTCCGCCCTTGCAGAAGATCGGCCTGCCGTTGACCTCGAGCATGAAGTAGCGCCCCCTGCCGCCCGGGTGCGGGTCCTGGTTGAACCGCACGTGCCGGAACCCGATCCGCTTGACGTCCTGCGCGACGATCCGCCCGTCCATCACCAACGTCGTCTTGAGCGTGTACCGCGCCGCCTCGCCATGACCGATCGGCCACCACAGGTCCGGGTGCTCGACATCCACCTGCGCCTCGCAAACGTTCATGCCCGGCTTGACGTCGCACTCGACCGCCACCGACTGCCCTGCCTCGACGACATCCACCACCAAGCGCCCCTTGCGCGGCGCGTCCGCCAAGCCTTCAACAATGGCTCGCACCCGCACCGTCCCCCGCCCGCTTTCAAGCGAATAACTGACCAGCGGCGCAACCTGATCCAGCCGCGCCGCCCCAGTCGTCCATTCCAGCCGCACCGGCTTGTGGATGCCGACGTTGATCAGCCGCGTGCTCCAGTCCCAACCGAACTGGCACTGCGGCTTGCGCAACCAGTGCCGCTTGTGAAGCCGCTGGTCCGGCGTCATCAGGTACCCTTCAGCCGGCTTGTCCGATACGTCCCACAGGCCGCCGTCCAGGTGTACCGTCAGGACGTTGGGCCCTTGCCGCAGCTTTCCGGTGACCTCGATCCGGCACGGGTAAAAGCTGTTGTTGTGCCGGCCGACCTCCACACCGTTGAGATAGATGATGGCCACCAGGTCCAGCCCCTCGAAGACCAGCCACGACCGCGCCGCTGCCGAGACGGCTTCCGCCGGCACGTCGAACTCCCGTCGGTAAGCCCACAAACACTCCTCGACCCAACGCGCCGCCAGCGCGCCGGCGCCCGTGTACGGGTCCGCCAGGAGGCCCGCGCGCATGAGATCGAGATGTACCTCACCGGGCACGACTGCGTCGATGTACCTGGCCGGATCGGTCTGGTCGCGGTTGGCATAGTCCAGCCGGCCGCGGATGCCGTCGGTCCAGCGGATCCGCCAAGGACCGTTTAGATCCAGGATCTGCATTACTCAGTAGCATCCCGAAGAGGCGATAACCGTTCAACTGCACTGATCCGCGCGAACCGCACGTCCGATAACCCGTATCAGGTCAAGTTATCGGACGACGACGACCGATCGCAGCGATTTGCGCTTCCTTTCCATCGACCGCGACGAATCGTCCAGGCCCGCTCTCTGGCCGGGTAATCACCGATTAACAGATCAAGGGTCGGCGAGTTTATCGGACCGCGCCGCGGGTGCGGCCGCATAAGCGCTCTACGCCAATTTGCGCCGCTTAGCCGCCTTGCCCACGCCCCGGATGTTTTGGAAATCACCACAAGGGACACACTGGGGAAGGACGATGGAAAGGAAGTACCCGACAGGAGGTCGGGTCACGCACAGGGCCACGGACTGGGCCGTACGCGCGAGAGTGTTTCGTGGGTGTTCCCGTCGTCGGAGGTCCTGACCATGCGTGATGTATTCATGTCCACGTTGACGCAGATGGTTGAGCTCGGCATCTTCGCCGCGGCCGCCGGTGCGCTGGCGGTCGGAATGATGCACGTGCGCTGACGTCGTACGCAAGACAGCCCAGGAGCGCTCCTCCTGGGCTTTCGCGTTGCGGGTAAGATCGCCGTCAGCATGAGCGCGATCACCCAACGCATCGAAGTCGTCGCGGGGGACATCACCGAGCTCGAGGTTGACGCGATCGTCAACGCCGCCAACTCGTCGCTCCTGGGCGGCGGCGGGGTGGACGGCGCGATCCACCGGGCCGCCGGGCCAAGGCTCCTCGACGAGTGCCGCACCCTGGGCGGCTGCCCCACCGGCCACGCCAGGATCACCCGCGGGTACGACCTGCCCGCACGACACGTCATCCACACCGTCGGCCCGGTCTGGTCCGGCGGCAAGCAAAGCGAAGACGAGCTGCTCAGGAGCTGCTATCAGCGGTCGCTGCAACTGGCCGTCGATCATGGCCTGAAGACGATCGCCTTCCCCGCGATCAGCACGGGCGTTTACCGCTTCCCGCTGGCGCGCGCGACGGCCATCGCGGTCGCGACTGTCGTCGGGTTTCTCGAAACTCACCCCTCGATCGAGCGCGTGACCTTCGCCACCTTCGGCCACGAGGCGCACCAGGCCTACGTCCGCGAGATCGCTACGCTGTCCGAAGGAGGATAAATGCCCGACCTGTGCATCGGCATCTCCGGCTGGACGTACGCGCCCTGGCGCGGCACCTTCTACCCCAGGGGCCTGGCGCAGAAGCGCGAGCTCGCCTACGCCAGCCGGCAGCTCAACTCGATCGAGATCAACGGATCGTTCTACTCGCTCCAGCGGCCCAGCAGTTACCGGCAGTGGTATCGCGACACGCCCGAGGGTTTCGTCTTCTCCGTCAAGGCCGGGCGGTTCATCACGCACATGAGGAAGCTTAAGGACGTCGAGGCGCCGCTGGCGAACTTCATCGCCTCGGGGCTGCTGGCGCTCAATGAAAAGCTGGGCCCGATCCTCTGGCAGTTGCCGCCGAGCCTGGGGTTCGATCCCGATCGCCTCGAGCGGTTCTTCGACCTGCTGCCGCACGACACGAAGGAGGCGGCACGGATGGCCAGGCGGCACGATGCGCGGCTCAACGGGCGGGCGTGGACGAAGACCGATGCCAACCGCCCGCTGCGCCACGCGATGGAGGTGCGTCACGAGACGTTCAAGACGCCGGAGTTCGTGAAGCTGCTGCGTGAGCACGACGTCGCGCTTGTTGTGGCCGACACCGCGGGAAAGTGGCCCTTCATGGAGGACCTGACCTCCCGCGATTTGGTTTACGTCCGCCTTCACGGCGAGGAACAGTTGTATGTCAGCGGGTACGATGACGCCGCGCTGGAGACCTGGGCGGCTAAGATCCGCGCCTGGGCCTCGGGGAAGAGCGCACCGGGTGCGGACCTCACCGGCCCGCCGGCCAAGGCGCGCAAGGCCGGCCGCGACGTGTTCGTCTACTTCGACAACGACGTGAAGGTGCGCGCCCCTTACGATGCGATGAACCTGTCGGCAAAACTCGCCGTGCGTGAGCGGCCGGGCGAAGCGCCCGATCCGGTGAGCATTGCCGAGCAACCCCGCCCCACGTGGGCTGCGATCCGGCGCCGGCGGCGATCCCGCGCTTCGTAGGTTCCGGCGTGCGGGGAAGGTTTCGTCTGAACGTGGAGAAACATGAGAACACCCGCGATCTGGATCATGACGGCCTTCTGCCTGGCGGGCGTCTGCGGTTGCGGCACGCCCGCGAACACTCGACCGCAGCGCACGCCGCAACAATCGCTGGACGCGCGCGCCGCGTCGGACGCGCGGGAAGAATCGGATCGTCAGCGCCTGATCGACCGAAACCTGACCCGGATCAAGGCGGAGTACGACGAGCTCGCCCGGACCGGCGCCGGCCGGACGCCGGTGGTCGACCTGCTGGTGATCTCCGGCGGTGGGGACTGGGGCGCGTTCGGGGCGGGCTTTCTCAAGGGCTGGGGCAAAGTTCCCGCCGGGCCCATGGCGCGCCCGCGTTTCGACGCGGTGACCGGCGTGAGCACCGGCGCGCTGATCGCCCCGTTCGCGTTCCTGGGCGACGACGCGTCGATCGAACAGGTCGTCCGCCTCTATCGCGATCCGCAAACGGACTGGGTGAAACCACGCGGCCTCATCTCGTTCCTCGGCGGCGCCGAATCTTATGCGCAGATCCCCGGCCTGGAGCGGGATCTGCGATCCGCGGTCACGTTTCCGATGCTCGAGCGGATCGCCGCCGCCGGCGCCGACGGGCGGATCCTGGCGATCAACACAACCAACATCGACACGTCGGAGATGTGCGTCTGGGACATGGTCGCCCAGGCTCAACGCGCGCTTCGTGAGCGCGATCCGGACCGGTTCAGCCAACTGCTGCTGGCCAGCGCCGCCGTGCCCGGCGTGTTCCCGCCGCGCCTGATCGACGGCACGCTCTACGTCGATGGGTCGATCACCGGCAACATCCTTTACGCCGGTGAGCGGGGCGGGATCAACGAGGGCTTCCTGGCGCGCTGGCACGAGCGGTATCCCGACCTGGCGCCGCCGAAGATCCGTTACTGGATCATCTTCAACAACGAGTTCCGCTGGCCGCCGACCGTCGTGCAGCCGAAATGGCGCGCGGTGATCGGGCAAAGCGCGACGGCGTCGTCGCGGGCGGCGACGCTGAACTCGATGCGGATGCTGTTCCTGCAGGCGCGGCTCGCGAAGCTGCAATACAACGCTGACGTGGAGGTGCGGGTCGTCGCGGTTCCCGACGGCTGGGTGGCGCCCAAGCCCGGCGTCTTCGAGAGGGAAACGATGAACGCGCTGGCGGACATGGGCGAGCGCATGGGCGCCGACCCGGGCTCGTGGCGCACGACGCCGCCGTGAGCTGCGCGGGATCGCCATGGAGATCATCGTCGAAGGTCCAGGGCGACCAGGTCCCCCTTGAGATTTCGCAGGTACAACCGCCCGTCGCACAGGACCGGGGCGGTCCAGCAGGCGGGGGCCAGGACCTGGGCGCTGGCGAGTTGCTCGTACTTTTCCGCGCTGGCGAGGGCGATGATGAGCTGGCCGGTTTGCGTGAGGATGATCAGCCGATCGCCGGCGACGATCAGGTTGCCCCAGTCGGGCTTGTCCGCCGTCCACTTCACGTCGCCGGTGGCGAAGTCCAGGCACTTGAGGCCCTGGCCTGAAATGTTGTTGCCGTCGAAGCCGAAGAGGCAGCCGTCGTGGAGGACCGAGGGGTTGTAGTGGTTGCGCAGCTCGCGGCTCTTCCAGACGATCGTGCCGCGGTCCTGCGCGACGTCGATGACGGCGCAGCCGAAGTTGTAGGCGCTGGAGGCGAAGAGCTTGCCGTCATGATAGACAGGGTCGGCCGAGTTGATCTTGAACTGCGTCTTCCATGACACGCTCCAGAGCTTCTGGCCGCTCGTCGGATCGACGCCGACCAGGGCTTCGGCGCCGAAGATCGCGACGCGCGGCTTTTTCGCGGCGTTCGCGTAGAGCAGGGGAGTGGCGTAGCCCGATGGGGTGTTGCCGGTCTGCCATTTGACCTGCCCGGATGTCTTGTCGAGCGCGATGCCGGCCGTGCCGGCGTTGAGGATCAACAGGTCGCCGAACGGGATCGGCGCGCCGGCGAAACCCCAGGTGGGGGATTGGAGGCCCGGATCTTTCGCGAGATCGCGCTGCCACTTGATATCTCCGCTGGCGGCGTCGAGGCAGAAGACCTTGCCGTCGCGGCTGAGGGTGTAGAGGCGATCGCCGTCGAGGGTGGGCGTGGCGCGGGTGCCCTCGTAGTCGGGGCTGGCATGCGTGTTGAGCGACAGCGCGGGGTAGCTGCGCGACCAGATCGGCTGGCCGGTGTCGGCGTTGAGGCAGACGATGGTGTCCTGGCCTTTGGCGTGGCCGGATGTCCAGAGGCGATCCTTGCGGACCACCGGGCAGGCGAAGCCGTTCCTGACGTTGACCTTGAAGAGCTGTTTGGGCTGGTTGGCGGGCCAGGTGTGGGTCCAGTCTGTTTCGGGCGAAGAGCCATTGCGGTCGGGCCCGCGATAGACCGGCCAATCGGCGGCCAGGCAGGGAAGGGTGATCAGGAGGATGGCGAAGAGGCGGGGCATGGGGGCATGATGGGGCAGGGAAGACAAAAGGCAAAGGGGAAAACGATCTTGTGTTCGTCTTATCGCGTTGGTTGAGATTCCCATGGCTGACGCGCTTAGGTCGTCGGCTACTTTTTCATCGCTCCGCGGCTATTCGCGCCGCGGTTCGACGCCCAGCAAATTCCGCACGAAAAAGTCCCGCAACCGCCGCTGGCCATAGGCGCCGACCTGGCCATGCCCCGCGCCGGGGAAGACGACAAAGTCAAAGTCCTTGTTCGCCTTGATCAGCGCGTTGACCACTTGCATCGTCGAGGCCGGATCGACATTGGTATCGAGCTCGCCGACGAAGAGCATCAGTTTGCCGCTGAGCCGGTAGGCGTTGGTGACGTTCGACTGCTCGGCGTAATGCGATCCGATCGGCCAGCCCATCCACTGCTCGTTCCACCAGATCTT
>DATBFY010000069.1:0-19203 GCA_036558265.1 Tepidisphaeraceae bacterium
CGAGACCTGGGCCGCCAGCGGAGGCTCGCAGAACGTCGCGCTCTCGGGCAGTCAGGCCGCCATGCGGCTCGAGGCGACGGTCCGTCAGGCCCGCTACGTCTTCCAGTGGACCCCCGGTTCGGTGGACCCCAACGTCGCCGCCTCCACCGCCCCCGCGTCGGCGTTCTTCTGGCGCGCCGACTTCTGGAACGCCGCCGGTTACGCCAAGACCCCCGCCGACTACACCACGCCGCTCGCCGACGCCGCCGTACAGGTCGGCGAGCTCGCCCTCCTCGAGTACAGCCCCGCCGACCACAAGATCTACCTCTACCGCGCCAAGGACCCCGCGAAGATGGACGGCGGGCAGGTCGTCCGCGCCGCCGGCACCGCCGCCTGGGCGGACCTGGCCAACCCCGCCACCATCGCCACGTTCAAGAGCTACGACTTCGTCCAGCGGCAGGTCATCAGCGAAGGCGTCACCGGACTGGCGCTCAACCTCGTCGCCGCCAGGGCCGGCTCGCGCCCGATCCTCGAGTTCACGCTCGACGTTTCCCGCGGAGCTGGCAGCACGCTGGTTTACGGCGGCGCCTCTCTCCGCACGCCGTCCACTCGCCCCCTGTAAAGGACCGCACATGCGATCAACCCTGCGACCCGATCTTCGCCGACGCCGCGGAATGACGCTCATGATGGTCTGGGCGGTCGTCCTGGTCGCCGCCGTCATGGGCATGGCCCTGCTCTCCAGCAACACCCTCCAGGTCCAGGCCTCCAACAACCAGGACCAGGTCCTCCAGGCCGACGCGCTGGCGGAGTCCGGGATCAACCTCGCGCTGTACTGGCTTCAGAATATCACCGACGGCAACAAGTGCCCCGGCTCGGTCTCCTCCCTGGGCGTGGGCAACAAGTCCGACAAGAATGACAACAACTTGGGCAATGGCGTCCCGGGCACGTTCGACATCAGCATCACGCGCCTCTCCCACAACCGCTACCAGGTCACCTCCACCGGCAGGGCCCGCGCCGCCTCCGGCGGCAGCAGCAACGCCGTCCAGCGCACCCTCACAGCCCAGGCCGACCTCAACTACTTCGGCTACGCCTGGAGCGTCACCAACATGACCTCGGGCAGCCTGACCATACCCTCCAACACCACCATCCTCGGCGACGTCTTCGCCTCCGTACCCGTCACCAACAACGGCAACGTCACCGGCTCGGTCTACGCACCCACCTCCGGTGGCGGCGGTGGCGGTGGCCTGCTCGGCGGGTTGCTCGGGGGCGTCCTCAACCTGGTCAACGACGTCGTCGCCACCCTCCTCCCAAGCCCCTCCACCGTCAACAAGTACCCCTCCTACTCCTATAACGGCAGGACCTATAACGCCACGCAGATCAGCTCCCTCTTCCCGATCTCCAACGTCACCTACAACCCCGACCCCAATACCAACCCCGCCGGCGTCTTCTACCACTCCGGCTCCCTTACCCTGGCCGGCAACGTCCACATCAACGGCAGCCTCGTCCTGACCAACGGCGGCTCGCTCCAGGTGCAGAACACGAATAACTCGATCACCCAGAACCTCCCGAATTTCCCCGCACTGGTCGCCGAGGGCGACATCACCTTCACCGGGAGCAACGCGGCGATTGATATTAACGGCCTGACTTACATCGGGGGCCGAACCAGCCGATCCTTAGGGTGGACGGGTTGTGTGCTTAACATTACCGGAACCTTGCTCGCGGGTGGGACGACCACATCGCTCGACTCGGGCGTCACCACCACGATCAAGTACGACCGCGTCAAGTCCAACGTCCCCAGCCTGGTCACTGGCGGCGACAAGCCCGCCCCGACCAGCCTGACCGTCGTTTATTGGAAAAATTGACCATTTTTCGGAGTTTCTCGATGAAAACCACCAAACTTCTCACCATCGTGGTAATCCTCCAGGCCCTGATCCTCGTCGGCCAATGGCTGGGTGCGCCCGCCGTGGTTGCGCCCGCCCAGGCCCAGGTCCCCGACGCCGGCGGCCAGCGACTGGAGATCATCAAGGAGCTTCAGACGCTTAACGGCAAGATGGACCGCCTCGTGGGGCTTCTGGAGTCCGGAAAGCTCGAGGTCAGGGTTGCCGATGACAACAAGGGACGCCGGTAAACGCCGCGCACCCCAGTCGCCGTCGTTTCACGACCCGCCAGGTGCGTGTGGGAGCCCAACGCGCGCGAGGTGTGTGCTATGATGTCCAGACACTGCAACCGGGCGTTCACGCTCGTCGAGATCCTGACCGTCGTGGTCATCCTCGGGATCGCGGCTGCCGTCATCGTCCCCCAGCTCGGCTCGCGCGATGACCAGAAGGCGATCGCCGGCGCGCGCATGGTCATGGCCGACCTGATTTACGCCCAGAACCGCGCGATCTCCACCCAGACCCGGCATTACGTGGTCTTTAACACCAGCTCCCCACAGGGCTACCGGATCGTCACCTCCGTCTCCCCGCAGGTCGACATCCCGCACCCGATCACCAAGGCGTCCAATTATGTCGTGACCTTCGGCCACGGCGGCACGCCGGGCCTGGAGGACATCTCCCTGGGCGCCGTCAACTTCGAGGGCGCCTACACGACGGTCATGTTCGACGAGTTGGGCGTCCCCTACTACTACGACAGCGGGTCCAACACCTCCTCCGCGCTGGCCACCATCGACGGCAGCAAGATCGAGATCAAGAGCGGCGTCTTCACCATGCCGGTCTACGTCCAACCCTACACCGGAGAGATCACCACTCCGTCCAACCCCGTCCACACCGGCCCGTGACGTTACACCGCGCGAGCGAGGGAGCGAGCCAGCCAGATGATCCGTTTCACACGAGCACAGATCCTGCCGATCGGCGTCGACATCGGGCACGACAGTGTCAAGATGCTCCAGGTCGAGGCCGTCGGCACGTCGCTCGAGGTCACGGCGGCGGCCAAGATGCCCCTGCCTCCTGAGGCCAGGGAAGATCCCCAGCGCCGGCTCCCGCTCGCTTGTGGCCTGATTCGCCAGATGTTCCGCCAGCACCCCTTCCGCGGTCGCGACGTCGTCGCCGCGCTTCCCCGCGACATCGTCCACATGAAAAACCTGCGGCTTCCGCAGATTCCCGCCGAGGAGCTCCCGGCCATCGTCAAGTTCGAGGCGCGAAACGTCTTTCCCTTCGACGTGGACACCGCGCAGGTGCATTATCTGGCGGCAGGGGAGGTCCGCCAGGGCACCGAGGTACGACAGGAAGTCATCCTCGTCGCCGCGAAGAACGATGACGTCAACGCCGTCGTCGAGGAGCTCCACGGCACCGCCGGCGCGATCATCCAGTCCCTCGACGTCGAGCCCTGCGCCCTCTACCGGAGCGTGGAACGCTTCATCCGGCGCAAAGAGGACGAGAACGACGTCAATGTCCTGGTAGATGTCGGCGTCCGTCGCAGCCTGGTCGTCATCGGTCGCGGACGGGACATCAGCTTCGTCAAGACGATCGACATCGGCGGACAGCACTTCCACGAAGCCGTCAGCCGCAAGCTCGGCATCACCGCGACCGAGGCCGAGGCGCTGCGCCGTCGCCTGGTCGAGGGCGGTGAGCCCGCCGACCCCGCCGCCCGCCGCGATCCCGTCCGACAAGCCGTTTTCGACGCGACGCGGAGCCCGATCGAGGAACTGGGACGCGAGATCTCGCTTTGCCTCCGCTATTACTCCGTCACCTTCCGGGGGCACCGGCCGACGCGCTTGCGCCTGGTCGGCGGGGAGGCCTGTGACCCGCAGCTTCAGTCCCTGCTCAATGCCGCCTTGGTCATCCCGGTCGAGGTCGGCCGGCCGCTCTTCAGCGTCGGCACCAGCCGCATGAAGCCGACCGATCGCCGTGGGTCGATGTGCGAGTGGGCCTTGGCGTTGGGCCTATGCCTGCGAACCACCAGGGACCACTTCGGCGCCCGCGACGGCAAGCCGCGGGATCCGGCCAGCCTGCCGGAGATGACGACGACCCCCGCATCCGCCATCGCCTCCACCGCCGCGGCGCCCGCGCCGGCGCCCGCGCAAGAGGTCGCCGATCTCATGACCACGCTCCGCCAGCCGTCGCCGTCGGATGCCAGGACCCGGAAGGAGCAGGCCCATGCGTGAGCTGGAATTCCTGCCCGACTGGTACCCCCGCACCCGCCGCCGGCGCCGCATGGTCGTGCTCCAGGGCTGGCTGATCCTGGTCCTCATTGCCGGCATGGGCACGTGGGTCGTGCTCAAGGATCGCAACATCGCCGACGACGAGCGCGTCCTCGCCGCCCAGGCCTCGCAACTCGCCCAGACCTACGCGCAGCTCGCCGAAGTGGACAAGCTCGACGCCATGCGCCGCCAGCTCCGCCAGCAGGAGCGGATCGTCTCCCGCCTGGGCTTTGCCGTCGAGGCCTGCAAGGCCGTCAACGCGCTGGACGAGAAGATGCCCAAGCAGATGGCCCTGACCAACATCCAGCTCGAGAACGAGGAGAAGATCGACAACTCCGCGTTTCAGGCCGCGCGCACGCCCGGCGAGCTTCCCCCGGCCGAGCGCCGCCTCAAGGTCCGCATCCAGGGCGTGTGTCCGACCGACGTGGACCTCGCCAACTTCATGACCCAGCTCTCGACCGTGCCGTTCTTCGAGAGCGTCAACAACACCTATGCCAGGGACCGGCTCGAGAACGACCACGTGATGCGCGAGTTCGAGCTCACGTTCTGGGTCAACCTGGGCGTGGTGGGGAGCTGAACCACGATGAAAGTTGTGCAAAGCCAGATCGTTTGGTGCGCCAGGGCACAATGGACCATGACCCTGCTCATGGCCTCGCTGATCCTCCTGTTCCTCTGCTTCGGCTTGGTTCCCGGCAACCGCAGGCAGGCCTTCCTCAAGGGACAGATCGCCGACAAGGCCCGCGACCTCCGGGACAACCAGACCAAGGCCAACAACCTGCTCACCCTGGCCAACGAGGTGCAGCGCCTCCAGCTCCGCGTGGAGAAGTTCAACAAGAAGCTCCCCAAGACCGCCGAGCTGGGTGAGTTCATCCGCGACCTGACCCCCGCGGGACAGCAGTTCATGATCCGAAAGCTCGTCCACTCGGTCGGCACGATTAAGCGCCAGGATCTGTACGGGGAGATCCCGGTCAACATGAGCTTCGAGGGCGAGTTCACCAACGTCTTCAGCTTCCTCCGCCAGCTCGAGGAGATGCCCCGCCTCACCCGCGTCAAGAGCCTGACCGTCCATTGCAAGGACGCCAAGGCCGGCCAGGTGGACGTCACCATGGCCATGAACATTTACTTCTCGGAGCTCTGATGCCCCCCGCCAACCCCGCCAACCCGGTTAAAGCGATCACCGACAAGCTGGTGCGGCAGGCGAAGGCCGACCCGAAGAAGGCCTCGGTCCTGGCGGTGCTGGTGGCGGTGCTGGCGTTCATGTGGTTCCGCGCCCTGAGCGGGACGGGGGGCGGGCCCGCCTCGGCGTCGGCGATGTTCGCCGGTGAAGGCAGCGGCGGCTCCGCCGGGGGATACGCCGTGCCCGATAACCTGCGCCTGCCCTCGCAGGTCAGTCCGGCGCAGGCGGCGCTGCAGGAATGGGCCCGGCGGCCGATCGCGCCCCTGTCCCGCAACCTGTTCGTGATCAACTACGACTTTTTTCCGCAGGAGGGCGCCCGGGTGGAGCCGGTGGTCCGCGCGGCCCCCGGTGACGGATTTTGGGATCAACTCGCAAAGTCGATGGCCGCGCGAGCCGATCAGATCAAGGAGCACCAGGTGTTGCTCGAGAACCTGCGGCGGCAGGTCGGGCAGTTGAAGGTGCAAAGCACACTGATGGGCGCTTCGCCAAAGGCGCTCGTCAACGGCCAGCTAGTGGGTGTCGGAGACGTCGTCGCGTCCTTCCGGGTCACGAAGATCGAGGCCCGGAGAATCGTGGTCGAACGCGAGGGCATCAAGTTCGCACTGCGGTTCAACTAATTCAGCCCCCGGAACGGATCCACGCTCCGGCGTGGACCGTGAAAGAGGCGACGACGATGCCCGTGTTGAGGGACGTCGGTCCGGCATACGGCGATGCGCACCGCCATCGGCGAGACATCGCGGCCGCGGTCCGACCGAACTTCCGCGCTTCGCATGACGACGCGGCGTTTCGAGGAGTGAGACAGATGATCAAGAAATGGACCAAGACTGCGGGCCTCCTTTTTATGGCCGCCTCGTCCGTTTATTATGGGCAGGCAGTCGTGGCAGCGCCGGGTAAATCGGCCCCCGCGGCAAGCCAGGATAAATCTAACACCTCCACCAACGTGAGGCTCCTGGACGACCTGCTGCCCCCCGCGGGCGGCGCCGACAAGACCCCCGCCGACCCCAACGTCGTCACGGGCGCCAAGGCCCCTGCGGACCCCAACGCCGCCACGTCCGCCAATAACAGCACCGATAAGTCCGCGGCCGTGACCGACCTCACCGCCTCCTCGGACACCAAGCCCGCTGCCACCACCGCCACGCCGGCCGACGGCAAGTCCGCCACCGACGCGGCCGCGGCGCCCACCACGCGCTCGGAGGGCCGCAGCGTCTCCAAGTCGGAGGTCAACGTCTCGGACGAGGGCACGGTCGAGATCCACGTCAACGACGCGAGCCTCGTCGAAGTGCTCCGCATGCTCTCGCTGCAGAGCCAGAAGAACATCATCTGCTCCAAGGAGGTTCGCGGCACCGTTACCGCCAACCTCTACAACGTCACCATCCGCGAGGCGCTGGACCAGGTCCTTCACATGAACGGCTACGCCTATCGTGAGAAGGGCAACTTCATCAACGTTTACACGGTGAAGGAACTCCAGCAAATCGAGGACGCCGAGCGAAAGGCGCAGACCGAGGTCTTCCGCCTTCACTACACCCCCGCCGCCAACGTCCTGACGCTGGTCAAGCCGATCCTGAGCCCGACCGGCCAGGCGGCCGCCACCACCGCCGCCGTCGCCGGCATCGCGTCGGGCGGCACGGACGTGGGCGGCAACTCGCACGCCGTCGAGGACATGATCGTCGTCACCGACTTCCCGGACAACCTGGACCGCATCCGCAAGGTCCTCAAGGAGCTCGACCGCCGGCCCCAGCAGGTCCTGGTCGAGGCCACGATCCTCCGCGCCTCGCTCAGCGAGGACAACGCCCTGGGCGTGGACTTCAACGTCCTGGCGGGCGTGAAGTTCACTGACTTCCTCAACCAGAACGGCCAGTTCACCAACGCGACGGTCGACCCGACCAAGGCGTCAGTCAGTTCCAGCGCCGGCAGCATCGGCACCGGCAACAGCTTCACGAGCACCGTCCCGGGCGGCATGAAGGTCGGCTTCGTCTCGGACAACGTCAGCGTCTTCCTCGCCGCGCTCGAGGGCACGACCGACACGGTCGTCCTGGGCAACCCGAAGATCCTCGCGCTCAACAAGCAGAAGGGCGAAGTGATCGTCGGCCGAAAGGACGGCTACGTCACCTCGACCACGACCGACACGGCCACCGTGCAGACGGTCGAGTTCCTCGACACCGGCACGCGGCTGGTGTTCCGCCCCTTCATCTCCGACGACGGCTTCGTCCGCATGGAGCTCCACCCCGAAGACTCCTCGGGTGGCCTGACCGGCGCGGGGCTGCCCTTCAAGATCACCACCGAGTTGACCAGCAACATCATGGTCAAGGACGGACATACGATCGTGATCGGCGGCCTGTTCCGCGAGTCGAGCGACTCGGCCCGCAGCCAGACGCCGTTCCTGGGCAACATCCCGGTCGCCGGCGCGCTCTTCCGCAACCAGCGTGACCGCAGCACGCGTGAGGAGATCATCATCCTCCTCACCCCGCACATCATCAAGGATGACGACATCTACGGGAAGCTCTCCGAAGAGGAGATCAAGCGTGCCGACCAGCTCCGCGTCGGCGTCCGCAAGGGCATGATGCCCTGGGGCCGCGAGCGCCTGGCCGAGGGCGAGTACGACAAGGCCCTGGCGGAGCTGAACAAGCCCCATCCGAACAACCAGAAGGCCCTGTGGCACCTCGACTGCGCGACGAACCTGAACCCCAAGTTCATCGAGGCGATCGAGCTCAAGCAGAAGGTCACCGGCAAGGAAGTCACCGCCGTGGACGGCTCGACCATCCGCTCCTTCGTCCGCGACATGGTCATGGCCGACCGCGAGCCGGGCTCAGTCCCGCCCCCCAGCCGCACCGAGGGCGAGCAGCAGAAGCCCAAGGCGACCAACACCAGCGCCGCCGCCGAACCCGGCGACGCCGATGCCGACGCCGATTCGCTTGCCAACGCCGACGGCGAGGAAATGCCGCTCGACCAGGTCTCGCCCGACCAGGAGCCGGATTACGAGATGCCCGCGGACCAGGGCCTGGTGAACGAGCCGGCGGCGGACGACAAGCCCGCCACGACGCAGTCCACCACCCAGCCGGTTGCCGCCAACGGCAAGCCTGCGACCACCCAACCCTCGGTTGCGGCCAAGCCTCAGCAGGGCGACAAGAAGGACGCGGCGGCGGCAGACCCGGTCGAGGTGATCGAGGACACGGCGTCCACTACCGCCACCAAGTCCGACAAAAAGCCCGGTGACGCCAAGGACACCACGGGCCCGGGGTTCACCGTCACGGAACTTCCGACCGAAGAGGTTAAACCGGACGCGCCGCCGGCCGATGACAACAAGTAGTGCGAGTGTCCACAGTTCATGGATCCGCGAGGACTGGACGGTTCGCGCCGCCCAGTCCTCGGTCGTTTCACGACGAATGTGCCACGTGGTTATGAAGAAGGAGCGCCCATGCGCATCAACACCGTCCTGGCGGTCGCGACCCTGACCACCGCCCTGGTCCTCGCCGGTTGCGCCTCACCGGGCCAGAAGTCCCCCGCCGAACAGGCCAAGGCAGAGGCTCAGAAGCAGTGGGCGGGCGCCCGCGCCAACGTCCTGGGCGGCATGGCCAAGGAACAGTACGACAGCGGCAATTTCGACAAGTGCCGCGAGACGCTAGGTCAGGCCCTCAAGATGGACCCGGAGAACGCCCCTTTGCGCGTCCTCTCCGCCCGGCTTGCCATCGAGCAGAGCAACCTCGAGCTCGCCGACCAGGAACTGATCGTCGCCCGGCGCCTGGACCCGAAGAACGCCGAGGCCGATTACCTTTCGGGCGTCGTCTGCCAGCGCTGGCAGCGCCCCCAGGAGGCGTACGATTATTACCGCTCCGCCAGTGAGAAGCAGCCCGCCGAGCTCGCGTACCTGATGGCCCAGGCCGAGATGCTCGTCAACCTCAACCGCGCCGACGATGCCTTGGCGCTTCTCCAGGCCAAGGTCGTCTTCTTCGAGTACAGCGGCGCCATCCGCGACGCCGTCGGGCAGATCCTCATGCAGAAGGGCAAGTACTCCGAGGCCGTGGACATCCTCCACCAGGCCAGCATCCTTGCCACCGACGACATCACGATCCGCGAGCACCTCGCCCTGGCCTACCTGCGCAACAAGCAGTACCGCGAGGCCGCCGACACCCTTGGCCGGCTCGTCAAGGACGATCGCTACGCCAAGCGCGCCGACCTCTACCTCGCCCTGGGCGAGTGCCAGCTCAACCTGAACAAGGCCCGCGACGCGCGCGACAGCTTCCAGACCGCGTCCCAGCTCAACCCCAACCAGGCCAGCGCCTGGCTCGCCCTGGGCAAGGTCGCCCTGCAGCTCAATGACCCCGGGCGCGCCGAGATGTCCCTCAAGCGCTCGTTGACGATCGACCCGGCCAGCAGCGAGGCCAACCTCCTCCTGGGCTACGCCCGCCTCCGCCAGAAGAAGCTCGACGAGGCCCTGGCCTGCTTCCGCAAGGCCAGCGCGCTCGACACGAACGACACGGTCAGCATCTGCATGATCGGTTACGTCCTCGAAAAGCAGGGCAAGAGCACCCAGGCCCTTCAGTTCTACGCCCAGGCCTTGAAGATCAAGCCCGGCGACGAGATGGCCACGCGGTTGATGGCCCAGGTCCAGATCGACCAGTAGTCTCCCGCGTCCAACTCCGAGAAGAAGCAAGAGGGCAGAACTGTGCGCCGAGGACCCGTCATCCTGTTCCTGTGCGTCGCCTTCCTGGCCGCGGGCTTCGCCGCGATGCCGCTGGTTTCTTCGACCCGCGTCGACCTGCCCGGCCTGGGCAGCGTCCGCCTCAACCGCCTGCTCTGCCTCCTCTGCGTGATGATGTCTTCGGTCTGCGGCGTGGCGGGCATGTTCTGGCTCCGCGCCGCCTGCAGGCGGCTGGCGCGCCAGGCCGCCGCCCTGGGCATCGGCGCGCGCGGCGGCGCGCTGCTCGCACCCGACCACGCGGACCTGCGGCCCCTGGCCTTCGCCGTCAACGACCTGGTCGAGCAGGCCCGCCAGGCCGTCGAACGCGCCATGCTCCAGGTCAAGGAGCTCGAGATCCAGCTCAAGGTCGCCACCGCCGAACGGCAGCACGCCCAGGCCATCATCTATTCGATCTCCGACGCGGTGCTGGTCACCGACCCCTTCGATGAGCTGGTCCTCGCCAACGAGTCCGCCGCGCGAACCTTCGACTTCGACCTCGACCGCGTCGCGCGCACCCCCATCGCCAAGATCCTCTCCGACCCCAGGATGATCGAGATGATCCAGGAGATGCGCCAGAGCAACTCCAGCCGCTCCGGACGCCGCATCGTCGAGCACCAGGTCAAAACCCCCACCGGCGGCCGAACCTTCAAGGTCACCCTCTCCTGCGTCACCGACCAGCAGGGCACCGGCGACGATGGGAACGCCGCCGCCGCACCCACCGGCGAACCCCAGCCCACCGGCGTCGTCGCCGTCCTCCATGACATGACCAAGGAAAAGGAAGTCGCCGAGATGAAGAACGACTTCGTCTCCAGCGTCTCCCACGAGCTCCGCACGCCCCTCGCATCCATCAAGGCCTACATCGAGATGCTCATCGACGGCGAGGCCACCGACGACAAGACCACCCAGGAGTTCTACGAGGTCATCCAGAACGAGGCCAACCGCCTCTCGCGACTGATCGACAACATTCTCAACATCAGCCGCATCGAGTCGGGCCTGGTCAAGATCAACAAGCAGCCCCAGAGCCTCACCATCATCATGAAGGAGGCCCTGGAGGTCATCAGCCCCCAGTCCGCGCAGAAGAACATCCACCTCAAGGAGGAGCTGACCCCCGTCTTTTATCAGACGCTGGCGGACAAGGACATGCTTTATCAGGCCGTCCTGAACCTGCTCTCCAACGCCGTCAAGTACACCCCCGAGGGCGGCACGATCACCGTGCAGACGGTCGTGGACGAATCCAAGAAGATCGTCATCACCCGCATATCCGACACCGGCGTTGGCATTCCGCCAAAGGACCTCCCCTTCGTGTTCGATAAGTTCTACAGGGCCGAGGCCAACAACCGCATGGCCAAGGGCACCGGACTGGGGCTCTCCCTGGTCAAACAGATCATCGAGGGCGTCCACAAGGGACGCATCTTCGTGGAAAGCCACGTGGGCAAGGGCAGTTGCTTCGGGTTCGAACTGCGCCTTACGGAATGACGCGCGCGCGCCGGAACCCCGCATGGACATGCGGGCTTTCGCGCGAGGAATCGAGGAGTCAGAGATGGGAGAGAAGACGATCCTGGTCGCCGACGACGAGAGCCACATCCTCCACGTGGTCTCGCTCAAGCTACGCAACGCCGGCTTCAACGTCCTGACCGCCCGCGACGGGCAGGAGGCCCTCGAGATGGCCCAGCAGGAGAAGCCGGACCTGATCATCACCGATTACCACATGCCCCAGCTCTCGGGCCTGGAGCTCTGCCAGCGCCTCAAGCGCGACCCGGCGACCAACCACATCCCCGCGATCATGCTCACCGCCCGCGGCTACCACCTCGAGCCCCGCGATACCCAGGAGAGCGGCATCCTCCGCATGCTCAGTAAACCGTTTTCACCCCGACAACTCCTGACAACCGTCAACGAGGTGCTCCAGAACGCCGCCGCCTGACGCCGGAAAGAAAAGGCTCCGTACGCCGAACCACGGACCCCAATGGCATCCCACGCAACCAACCCGACCCTCTGCGCAAACGCCGCCCCACCCGCCTCGCCGGGCCTCGCCCACGCCGCGCTCGACAACCTCGCCGCGCGCCTCCGGCCGTCGGGCTTGTTCCTGGTGCTGCTTCGCGCCGACGGCTCGGTCGGGTGGCATGACGGCGCGGCACCGGCCTTTCACCTGAAGTTCGTCCTCCCGCAGATCCAGAACCCGGACCTGGGCGACCCATGCTCCCTGCGCGACAAGGTCCGCCTCACCACCGCCGCCAGCGGCGTCTGTCCCTGGTGCGTCATCCCCGGCGTCGAGATCGTCGCCTTCCCGCACGTCGAGAAGCGTCACCTGGCCGGCATCGTCCTCCTCGCCGCACGATCCGATCAGTTCTCCCTGGGCGAGGACGTCCTCCGTGCCTGCTCGCGACTGGGCCTCGACGCCGCATGGCTGGGCACGCAGGCCGACCAGGTCGCCCCCGCGGATACCCACAGCCTGCAGGGCGAGGCCCGCCTCCTCCAGGCTATGGTCCGCGACCAGCTCCGCCTCGCCGGACTCGAACAGGAGCTGGACTCGCTCTCCGGGCAGCTCGCCAACTCCTACGAAGAGCTCAGCCTGATCTACCAGATCAGCAGCGGCATGAAGGTCAATCGCCGCGCCCACGACTTCTTCAAGCAGACCTGCCTCGACGTCATGGAAGTGCTCGGCGTGCGCGGCATGGGCGTGGCCCTGTGCGGCGACAAGGCCGGCGTCATCGAGCCCTCCCTGTATGGCCAGCTAGCCCTCACCCACCAGCGCCTCCGCCAGCTCTCCGGGGAACTGATCCGCGTCCTCCGCGATCGCAAGAGCCCGCTCCTGGTAAACGACGTCGCGCGCGACCGCAACTTCCGCGCCCTCGCGGATGACGCCCGGCAGCTCATCGCCGTCCCCTTGCAGCGGCAGGACGAGGTCCTCGGCTGCCTCTTCGGCATCGACAAACACGCCGGCGAGTTCGATTCCGTTGACGCCAAGCTGCTCAACTCGATCGCCAACGAGTCCGCCATCTACCTCGAGAACGCCAAGCTCTTCGAGGACGTCCACGGTCTGATGATGGGCCTGTTGCACGCGTTGACCAGCGCGGTGGACGCCAAGGACGCATATACCTGCGGTCACTCCGAGCGGGTTGCGCTGCTCTCGCGCCGCCTGGCGCGCGAGGCGCGCCTCCCCGACAACCAGGTCGACCGCATCTACATGGCCGGCCTCCTCCACGACGTCGGCAAGATCGGCGTCCCCGAGGCCGTCCTCCAGAAGACCGGGCGCCTCACCCCCGAAGAGTTCGAGCAGATGAAGAAGCACCCGGGCATCGGCGCACGCATCCTCGCCGACATCAAGCAGGTCGAGGACATCATCCCCGGCGTCCTCCACCACCACGAACGCTTCGACGGCAAGGGCTACCCCGCCGGGCTCAGTGGCCACAACATCCCCCTCATGGGCCGCATCATCTGCCTGGCCGACTGCTTCGACGCCATGACTAGCAACCGCACCTACCGCCGCGCCCTGCCCCTCGAAGTCGCCCTTTCCGAGATCCGCCGCTGCTCCGGCACCCAGTTCGACCCGGCCCTGGCCGAGGCCTTCCTCCGCATCGGCGTCGAGCAATTCCGCGAACTCCTCGCCGACCACCAGTCCCAGGCCCGCCGCCGCCTCGACCTTCAGGAGTCCCTCCGCGCCGCCTCCTAACTCAGGACTTCGAGCCATGGCCATCAAGTGCGAAGATTACAACAACGTCTGCGTCATGGCCCTCGACGGCGACCTGGTCGGCGACACCACCCAGATCGTCCGCAAGCTCGCCGATGAGCGCATCGACCAGAAGCAGATCGTCGATTTCGTCATCGACTTCGAAAAGGCCGGCTTCTTCGACTCCGAGGGCCTGGAAACCCTCCTCTGGCTCAAGCGCCGCAGCGAGGACCTCTTCGGCCAGCTCAAGCTCGTCAACCTCGACGAGAACTGCAAGAAAATCCTGGAAATCACCCGCCTCGAACCCCGCTTCGAGTGCCACCCCGATCTGCCGTCCGCGCTCAAGACGATGAGGTGATCCGATCACACGCTACTGTTTACTGACTACTGGCTACTCACATGATTGCTACGCTTGAGCGAAAACCCCTCGGCCAACTCCTCCTCGACCGCGGCCTGGTCAAGCCCGAACAGCTCGACCGCGCCCTCGAGGAGCAGCGCCGCTCCAACCACCAGAAGCTCCTGGGCGAGGTCCTGGTCGAGCTCCGCATCTGCACCGAGGACCAGATCACCGAGGCCCTCGCGCAGGCCTACGGCGTGCCCTACGCGCGCGTCTCCCCGAAGATCGCCGACCCCAAGGTCATCGCCTCCCTCCCCAAGGAATTCCTCGAAAAGCATCAGGTCCTCCCCTTGTTCCTCGTCGAGGGCACGCTCACCGTCGCCGTCCCCGAGCCCGCCAACGTCTTCCTGGTCGAGGAGATCGAGCGCATCTGCGGCTACCAGGTCCAGGTCGTCGCCGCCACCACCCGCGACATCCGCGCCACGCTCCAGGCCTACCTCCCCAACGAGTCGGTCTTCGTCATCGACGACATCATCGACGACGTCAACCCCGATGAGTTCACCGTCATCGACCACGTCGTCCAGGACATCACGTCCATGGAACAGATGGCCGGCGACTCCCCGGTCATCAAGCTCGTCAACTACTGCATCTACACCGCCGTCAAGGACGGCGCCTCCGACATCCACATCGAGCCCGGCGAGAACCTGTTGCGCATCCGCTACCGCATCGACGGACGGCTCACCGAGAAGCTCCGCCCGCCCTACCAGATGCACGCCGCCGTCACCAGCCGCGTCAAGATCATGGCCGGCATGGACATCTCCGAGCGCCGCCTCCCCCAGGACGGCGGCATCCACGTGATGATGGACAAGCGCCCCATCGACCTCCGCGTCTCCACCATGCCCGGGAAGCACGGCGAGAAGGTCGTCATCCGCATCATGGATAACGACAAGGCCGGCGTGAACCTCGAGAAGCTCGGCTTCGGATACGAAACCCTCAAGCTCTGGCGAAAACTCATCGCGCTGCCCAACGGCATCCTCCTGGTCACCGGGCCCACCGGCAGCGGCAAATCCACCACCCTCTACGCCTCCCTCCAGGAGATGAACTCCGACGACGTCAATATCTGCACCGTCGAGGACCCCGTCGAGTTCAACCTGCCCGGCGTCAACCAGTTCCAGGTGCACGAGAAGGCCGGCTTCACCTTCGCCAATGCCCTGCGCGCCCTCCTGCGCCAGGACCCCGACGTCATCATGGTCGGCGAGATCCGCGACCAGGAGACCGCCAAGATCGCCGTCCAGGCCTCCCTCACCGGCCACCTGGTTTTCTCCACCCTCCACACCAACGACGCCCCCGCCGCCATCACGCGACTGTTCAACATCGGCATCGAGCCGTACCTGGTCAGCGCCAGCGTCGCCGGCGTGCTCGCCCAGCGCCTGGTGCGCAAGCTCTGCCAGGCCTGCAAGGAGGAATACGCCCCCACGATCAACGAGCGCCGCCAGATCGAAAAGGCCAGCGGCCACGTCGAGAAGTTGTACCGCGCCAAGGGCTGCGGCCGCTGCCGCAACGCCGGCTACACCGGCCGCATCGGCATCTACGAGCTCCTCGTCCCCGACGACGACTTGTTAGACCTGATCAGCTCCGGCGCCCCCCTCAACGAGATCCGGGACCTGGCCCGCAAGACCGGCATGAAATCCCTCCGCGCCGACGGCATCGACAAGGTCAAGTCCGGCATCACCACCCTCGAAGAAGTCTACCGCGTCACCGCCTGACGCGCCCCCACCTCGCAACCATCCCGTAGCACGGGCGCCCCGCCCGTGGGTCGTGTACTCACGACCTCGGACGGTACTCCGTCCGAAGAGGCAAGAGCGCGAGCAAGAACTGTGCCCCCGGCACGAGCTCCATCCCGTTTGCCGTCTCACCCACCCCCGCCCCTCGGCCGCGTACTCGCGCCGCTCCGCACAGGACAACTTTCCCACAGAATTTCACCCAGTTACGCTCCGAGAATACAACGTTAACGAAGTTTGGTGCGTCTGCGCCCGCCCGCATTGCTCGTCGATGACCAGTTCACCGCTCATCTTCGACAACCGACCCGGTGCCAACCACCCGTGCCACGACCAACCTCCTGCGCCCCGCAATATTGAGCGCAATAAGAGCAAAGTAAACCGCCCCGCCCGCCGCCACGGCCATCGCCGGCATCCAATCCCTAAGCCCGCCAAAACTGTCGCGCGATCCCAGCAAACAGTAAACGATCACTCCCAGAAGCAGCAGCGTCACGACGCCCGCCAACCACCGCACCCACATCGAGCTGCCCACCGTGACCACCCTTTCGGGCGACCCATAGTCAAGCACGACAGCCTTGTCGGTCTCAGCCATCACGTCCTCCACTTTATGCCGCCGGATGACGAGCGCGGATCCGTCCCGCCGAAAAGTGTACCTGTTACCCTCGATAGCCTGAAAATCGCGTGCTCGTTGACGTTCTCCCGGAGCGGCTCGACGCTGTAGCCAAGTCCATTCGCATCCAGCGGGTGCCCATAATCGCAGAAGAACACAAACCCATGCGGCAGTCGCTCAACCCCGTTCGTGTCAAACGCGCCCAAGCGATTCGACAGCGCCGGCAGCGCCTTCGACGAATCGCTTAGTTGAGCCCGCGCGCGCCGCGTTCGGTCATCGCTTGCCGTGCCGCTCGAGCCACGCCAGCCTGGCATCCCACAACGCCTCTTCGGACTGTTGTCGGGACTCGGCAATCACGGCTTCGAACGCCCCCGATCCGTGCCGACGGTTGATCTCGGCCGCCAGTATCGTGTTGTATCCATCGTCGAATGACACCTGCGCGTCGGTCACAAGGCACACGCCAAACCCCTCGTTGACCCCAACCCCGAAGCGGTTCTCCAGCTCGTTGACGATCCAGTGGCCCCAGTGGCCGGCGTGCCCATGCCACCGATACATGAACCGCCCCGCAGCGATGTCCGCCTTGGCGGATTCGACGCCATTCGCATATGCTGACCCGGTTTCCACTCGCGTTTCTCCGTCACACAAACAACTCCCGTCCAACGCCTCCTGCCAATCCACACAAACGACCGTTTCGTTATTTCCCCGAACCACGTCCCGACCGCCGCGCATGTCTCAGAAGTGACGCCGTGATCGGCCACCAGTTCTCCGGATCGGGGTCCGACGCGTCCATCCAGTACGCCAGTTCTGCCGAATGAACCCCCGCGCCAAAGAGCCCGTGAAGATCTCCCCTTGTCGAGGGTGCGGCTTCCCGCCTTGGATCAGTTCGTTCAGCCCCTGGAGGAGAAAGCAGCAGAGCACGTCACGCTCGTTCGAATCGATCCGTCCCTCCCGATAGAGCGCGAAATACGCGTCGATCTCGTCAGACCGACACGCCGTGTATTCGGCATCCTGGTCATCGGACCCGATGCGCTCGCCCGGATCAATCCCCAGTTTCGCGAACACGCTCTCGATCGCGCGAGTAGGCCCTGAATATGGCATCCCGTTAATCGTCCGCTTCGCCTTTGCAGAATTGCCCCATTCGACGATCGATCCACCGCCGTATCAGTGCCGACGATGCTCAAATGTTAGCCACGACCTTTCGCCGGCAACCAATCAGCCCTGAGTTGCCCGATTCGCAACGACCTGCGCGGCCCCCGCAATAATCACCTGCGCGTAAAACCGAACGCTATCCTCCGGCCCGTTCTCGATAAACTTTCCCACCTTCGCCACCGGAAACGTTACCCCATCCGCGCCATCCCACAGCACCGCTGCCGTCCCGACGCTCATTCCCAGCGACGCGACCAACGGGTGCAGCGCGGCCGCCTCCTCGTAACCAAGCCAATGCCAACTCCGGGGCGCCGGGGTGTTCCGCCGAATGACCTCGCCAACGTACGCCCCCGCACGAAGGATCAATTTGGCACCGTCGCGCTCCAACAGCTCCCGCGCCCGCATCCGCTCCAGGTGCTCGTCCATCGCGCCCAGACTCTCGATCGAGTAATCGAACCGTGCAGCGTCAAGCGATTCACTTCCCGGCGTCGGGTCCGCCTTGTGATGAAGAAACATCTGCGCAAGCTCAGAAAGCGCCCGATCCTGAAAATGCACCTGTACCGATTCCGATTGTTTCTTCTTGAAGGGCCACATCGCTGTAATGGGATCAGGGCAGATCGTCCAACACCCACGTCTGCTCCACTCGACCTCCTTCGCGCGCAATATATCGCCCGAACCACAACTTCCCAAATCTGACGATCACTTGCAGCTCCTACCGCTCTCGCTTGCGGCCTCGCGGCCGCTGCGCAACACGTCGGGTGGTGGCTTGCCTCTTCGCGAAAACCCATTGCTCGCCCCTCACCCATTATGTTCTACGTCTTTTCCCCTTGACTCTTGTTAGGATAATGTTATACTTCTGACAGTCCAAATAGAAAGGGGAACCCAATGTCCAGCATCGCCTTCCCGCCCGACGACACCACCAGCTCGCTCCGCGCGCCCACACCAACAACTGACAACGGACCACGGACAACTGACGTCGATCCGATCACCCTTCGCAACCGCCAGAACGCCCTCAAATCCACCGGCCCCCGCACCCAGGCCGGCAAATCCCGCTCCGCCCAGAACGCCAAGACCCACGGCCTGACCGCCCACTCCGCCCTCACCGCCTCCGCCGACACTCCGCTGCCCCCCGACCTCACAGCCGACCCCACCTTCCAGCTCGCCCGCGACGAGCTGATCGAAGAACTCCGCCCCATCACCCCCATGCAACGCATCCTCGTCAACCAGATCGCCCACCTCACCTGGAAGCTCGACCAGATCCCCCATCTCGAACGCCAGATCCTCGCCAACACGCCCGCGCCTCAGGACTCGGCACTCAGCACTCAGGACTCTACCGCTTTGGTCGCCCACCACCTCCTCGAAGACCGCCCCACCCCGTTGACCCGCCTGTGGGACCTCCATCGCCGCCTGCTGGCCCGCACCCAATCCCTCCTCCGCCAACTGCTGCAGCTCCAGAAGCACCAGCAGGACCGTGACCGGGCCGACGCCCAGCTCGAATCCGACCGCGAACGCTCCCGCCGCCGCGCCAAGGAAGACGCCGCCCTTACCGAACACCTGAACCGCCTGCACCAGCAAAACCAGCAGCGCAACCTCAACGCCCGCATCACCGCCGCCCGCCGCCAACCCTCCGACGACCAGCAACCGACCCCCGCCCCTCACCCCCTCATCCCCTCACCCGCTCATCTCCCCATTC
>DATBFY010000070.1:0-6441 GCA_036558265.1 Tepidisphaeraceae bacterium
GACGATCTGCCCGCGATGGACAATGACGACCTTCGCCGCGGTCGCCCGACCAATCACAAGGTCTACGGCGAGGCGATGGCAATTCTTGCCGGTGACGGGATGATCAGCCTGGCTTTCGAATTGATCGCCCTCGATGCGGAACCCGCGGTGGCGCCAAGGCTTATTGCAGAGCTCGCCAAGGCGACCGGGCCGTTGGGGATGATCGGTGGACAAGTCCTCGACATGGAAGGGGAACAGAAGTCCCTCAGCCTCGATCAGTTACAGCAACTCCACCGGATGAAGACCGGCGCGCTGCTGCGTTGCGCGTGCCGTTTAGGCGGGTTATCCACCAGCGCACCTCCGGCGCAACTGTCTTCTCTGACAGAGTTTGGAAATCATTTAGGCTTGGCTTTCCAGATTATCGATGACTTGCTCGACGTCACTGCATCGGCCGAGCAGATGGGCAAGGCCACCGGCAAAGATGCCGCCAAGGGCAAGAACACCTATCCCGCGCTCCTCGGTGTGGATGAAACGCGCCGCCAGGCCAAGGCTCAGCTCGCTCAAGCCGTCCAATCGCTCGATCCGCTCGGCCCGTCTGCCGATGGCCTGCGAAGCCTTGCGGCTTTCGTCATCGAACGGCAGATTTAGGAGATTTTTCGGGAGCGGCGAGCCAATGCGTGATTTTCGTCGTACTACCAGCGCGCTCAAACGTTCGCCATGGACGTCAAGAGCGCAAGACGGTACAAGAACTTACAGAGACCGACCGCAAAGCTCCGAGATTAGTTGAAGCGACCTGCAGATTGGCCAGGGAGCAGGGAAGCACCGGGAAAGCCGAAGTCCGATGCGGCTGCGACCCGCCGAAGGCATCGGGCTTCGTCAAATTGAATAAGGTTCGACCCTGGGAAGGTTGGATGACGTCCAAGCGAGGCGTGTCGGATCATTTGACACGCCGCGCGAAAACCTTTCCCACCCCGCGCGGGAAGGAGCCCGCGACGCCGCTGCGGGGAACGCGACCGGAGGTTAGGTGATGTCAGCAGTGCTCGAACGGATCAAGACGCCCGCCGATCTCAAAAAGCTCTCGATGGACGAGCTCCAGCAGCTCTCGGGGGAAATGCGCAGCCGCATCTTCCAGGCCGTATCGAAAAACGGCGGGCACCTGGCCTCCAATCTCGGCGTCGTCGAGCTGACCATCGCCCTCCACTACGTGTACGATTTCGGCCCGCATCCCAAGGGCCCGGACCGCCTCCTCTTCGACGTCGGTCACCAGTGTTACCCGCACAAGCTGCTGACCGGCCGCGCCGGCATGTTCGACACCCTGCGCAAAAAAGGCTCGGTGGGCGGTTTCCCGATGCCGGACGAGTCGCCCTATGACCTGTTTGCCGTCGGACACGCCGGAACCGCCGTCAGCACGGCCGTCGGCATGGCCCGCGCCGATGCGCACCTCAAGCGCAACAACCACGTCGTCGCCGTCGTCGGCGACTCCTCCATCGTCAACGGCATGGCCTTCGAGGGCCTCAACAACGCCGGCACGCTCAAACGCCAGTTGCTCGTCGTCCTGAACGACAACGGGATGAGCATCAGCCAGCCCCAGGGCGCTTTGGCGACGTACCTCGAGCGCGTCCGCGTCAGCGCCACCTACGACGAGGCCAAGCACATCGCCTCCAAGCTCGTCGGCCGCCTGCCCACCAGCGTCGGCACCACCATCGAATCGGTCTGGCATCATCTCAAGGAAGGCCTCAAGCACGTGATGTGGCCGGGGCAGATCTTCGAAAGCCTGGGCCTCAAATACATGGGCCCGCTCGATGGCCATGACCTGCCCGGCCTCGTTCAGATGCTCGGCGAGATGAAGCACGTGCGGGCGCCGATGATCCTGCACGTCAAGACCGTCAAGGGCAACGGCTACGAGATCGCCTGCAACGAGCCGACCAAGTTTCACTCGCCCGCCGCGTTCGACGTCAAGGGCGACCCGATGGAAGTGCAGGGTTGCCGCGTCGAGATCAGGAAGGGCAACGGCAGGAGCTGGACCAACGCGTTCGCCGACGCCATGATCGAGCTGGCCAAACGCGACAAGCGCGTCGTCGCGCTCACCGCGGCCATGCCGGATGGCACGGGCCTCTCCAAGTTCGAGCCGCACTTCCCCGACCGCTACTTCGACACCGGCATCTGCGAAAGCCACCTGACCGGCATGGCCGCCGGCATGGCCAAGAGCGGCCTGCGCCCCTTCGCCGCGGTCTACTCCACCTTCACCCAGCGCGCCTTCGATCAGATCTGGCAGGAGGTCGTCCTGAACGAGCAGCCCGTCTGCTTCGCGATGGACCGCGCCGGCTTCGTCGGCGACGACGGCGCCGTCCACCACGGCTTCTGCGACCAGGCGTTCCTCCGGCCGCTGCCGGGCATCGTGCTGATGGCGCCGTCCGACGAGGCGGAATTGAACCGGTCGTTGCGATTGGCGCTGTCGCTCGACACCGCCAGCGCGCTGCGCTACCCGCGCGATAACGTGCCCGCGAAGAACTTCGACCAGATCATCGATGCGTCCCTGCGGGACGCCGCAAAACAGGAGTGGGTGGTCGGCCGGTCGCGCGTGCTGCGCGACGGCACCGACGCGACGATCGTCTCGTACGGGGCGCTGACGCAGAACGCGATGACCGCCGCCGGGCAGCTCGCCGCGGACGGCATCGCCGTCGAAGTGATCGACGCGCGCTTCTGCAAGCCTCTCGACGGCGAAATGCTCTCGCGCGTCCTTCGCGACGGACACCCCGTGCTCACCCTCGAGGATCACGCGCTGCAGAACGGCTTCGGCTCGGCCGTGCTGGAGTACGCGGTGGCGCACGGCCTGCCCACGGCGGACGTGACGCGCCTGGGCATGCCCGACCGCCTGATCGCCCACGCCAGCCGCCAGCAGCAGCTCGCCGAGGTCGGCCTGGACGTCGCCGGGATCGTCGCCAGCGTCAAGGACGCGGTGCGGCGGTCGGCGGCGCGCCGGGAAGTGCCGCAGGAAGTCTGATTCAGGTGGCACGGGCGTCTCGCCCGTGTTTTCGCCGGCCGGATGCCATGTCCACACCGGTCGCAAGTGGCTCGTTCTCGAAACGTGGCGCGATCGACCGGGGTGGACATGCCATGTGTGCGCCGGCCTTCAGGGCCTCACGTACCCCGCCTGAGCGACTCCAAATCCAACCGCAGCGGCCCCGATCGCAACCCAACATGATCCGCCAGCGCCTGAACTCACATCCGCGGCGGCGCGGGTGGCGGCGGCACATACTGACCCGCCGGCGGCGGGACGTACGCACCGGGCACCCCGGCCGGCGGCATCACCGGAAACCCCTGCCCGCTGGGCGGCTGCCCGGTCCGGATCGCCACCAGCTCGTCGTAGATCCGGAACAGGATGATCAGCAGCTCGCAGTAGATGCGCGCGATGAGCGGGCCCACGATGATCGCCAGCAGCCCCGCGAGGATCATCGCGCCACCCTGGGTCATCGTGATGATCCCCGAGATGACCACCAGGATCACGAACAGCCAGAAGATGACCTGGATGAACAGGGGGGTGATCATCTTGCGGAACGAGAGAAAGTCATTCATGGGCAGGCTCCTTCCATGAGGTTTCGCGCGCGCCGGCCGCTCGCGCGGTCGCGTCGCAAGACTATGCTAACGCCTGCATTGGCGGGTTTCAAAACTAAAGCGCGGATCTGCCGAGGAAGCGACCTGTGCGATCGAACGCGCTCCGACGCCGGTCATCCTGAAGGAGTTTCAACGACTGAAGGATCTTGCTCCCAATGGATGATTGCGTCCCCTCATCGACAGATCCTTCGTCGGTAAACTTCTCATTATCAGGATGACGTCGCTTCGACACGGTCAGGATTCCGCCGAGCAAATGAGCAACGGACAACTGACAACGGACAACTGACAACGGACAACTGACCACAATCTCACTCCCGCCAGATCCCCCCCTCGTCATCCGTCGCCAGCAGTCGCCCCGACGACGTCTCGAAGATATAGCCCACCTGCTGCCCCTGCAGCTTGAAATCGAACGTGATCCGCTGCACGCATTCGATCTTGGTAAATCCATTGGTCGGGTTTATCGGCCGGCGATCCAGGTAAGGCCCGAACCCCTTGCCGTCGAACGCGCCGTCCGAGCGCGTCTTGCGCACCATCTGCTCCCAGTAAGGGTAATGGACGAAGTCGGGCGGCAGGTCCACGTGCTGGAGCTTGTACAGCTCGATCTCCGTGCGGAGCATCTGGAGCTGGCTGTTGAGGGCCTCGCCCCGCTCCTGGGGCGTGCCGGCCATCGGGTGCGGCGCCGGGAGGGAGGGAGCCTGGGTCGCGGGCGCGCCCGCCGCGGTCGTCGTCGATGACGCCGCCGCCGCCAGCGCCGCGGCGTTGGCGCCGCCGTCGCTGGCGATCGTCTTGCCGTCCCGTTCGGTCGCGTAAATCGCGCCGTTGGTCACGCAGATGACGTAGCCGAGCTTTTCCGCCTTCATCAACTGCCCGGCCCTGGGCTCGCCGCGCGACAGGCCGATCCCGCCCAGGCCGTTGAGCGGGTTGACCGGCGCCGCCTTGAGGTACGGGCCGAACTCGGCGTCGTCGGCGACCGTGCCGTCGGCGCGCGTGCGATGGGTCATCTGGTGCCACGCCGGGTACTTCGCGAAATCCGGCAAATGGTCGTTGTGCTGGAGCTTGTACAGCTCGATCTGCGCGCGGCAGGTCATCAACTGCGAGTGGAGGTGCCGGCGGCGGTTCTCCTCGTCGGGCGTGGCGAACGGGTTGGACTGCGGCGCGGGCGCCGGCGCCGGTGTGACGCGCGCGGTGCTCGCGGGGCCGGGCGATGCGGGGGTCGTCGTTGACGAGGGAACCGGCTTCGCCGCGGGCGCCGACGCCGCCGCTTGCGGTTTCGCAGTCACCGGTTGTGCGGCGGTCAGGGGCGCCGCCGTCGTCACCGGCGCGGACGCCGTCATCGGGTTGGTCCCCGGCGCCGGTTGCGTCGCCGGCGGCTGGGTGGCGATCAGCGCGTGATAGAACCCCGATGCCGACCAGGGCGCCGCCATCCACTGGGGCGCCCAGAACTTCATCCCCACCACGCCCGCCGCCGCGCCGACCAGCAGCAGGGCGGCGCCGGACAGCGTATGCCTGATCGGCGACCAGTCGCTGTGGATCGGATCATCTCCGCTGTCTTCTCGCACGGTCTACCTCGCTTTCCCAATCGTTATCGGCGTCGGCACGGCGCGGGTTCATCTCGCGAACCGGTGCCGATAATCCGCGCCGGCGGCGCCGTCTGGTAACCCGACGGACAAAAAAGGCTCCCGTCCCTTTTTTCTCGAGGATGAAAAAGGCTCCCGTCCCTTTTTTCGTCGGATGGGCGTCACTCATTTGTCGGCTTGCCTGCAACGTCGTGGCCGCCGGGGTGCATCCGCCGCTCATACGCCTCCGTCGCCTTGTGCTCATCCAGGATCGTCTTGCCGTCGGCGTCGGTCGGGTGGACGGTCTGCGTGGTGATGCAGTAGACCCAGCCCAGCTTGTCCTTGGTGTGCAGTACCTGGCCCGGCTGGGGCGCGTGCCCGGTGAGCCCGACCACGCGCGAGCCGTTCATCGGGTTCACGGGGACGCCGGTCAGGTAGGGGCCCAGCTCTCCCTTCGCATCGACGCTGCCGTCGGCGCGCGTCCGATGAGTGAGCTGGTGCCACGCCGGATACTTGGCGAATTCGGGCCCCTTGTCGCCGTGCTGGCGCTTGTACAGGTCGAGCTGGGTTCGGATCGCCTGGAGCTGCGCGCCGGTAGCCGCGAGCCGGCGGTCATACCGGTCGGCCCCGCTGCCCAGCAGCGCGTCGAACATGTCGAACGCGGGCCGTGTCGTCGGCGCCGCGGTTTGCACCGGCGCCTTGGGAGGCGGGGCCGCCTCCGCGGGCTTGATCGCGAAGGGGTTGACGTTGGCGGGCGCTGTGGCCGCAGGGATCTTGACCGCCGGCCGATGCGCCGGCGTCACGGGCGAGGTCCGCGGCGTGACGAACGGCACGTCCGCATCGCTCGACGCATCGACCGACGCCGCGCTGGCCCGCTGCGGCGACGACGGCCAGAGCCGGTTGTAAATCCGCACCCCGCGCAGCGCCATCACCAGCGCGATCGCCACCACGGTGCCACGGATGGCGAACTTCTTCCCGCCGCCACCCCCCTGGGCCGCGGATCCGTCCGCCGAACCCTCCTCGGCGGTCTCTTCGGTCGATTCCTCTTCCATCCAATCCTTGCTCATGACGGCAGCCTCCGCGTGGCGGATGCGCACCTGGGGGGGGCGCGCGCAACCCGCGCGCCCCCGCGCATCGCACTGTCATCCATCCAATACAATTGCCACCCCCGGCAAATCCCCCCGGGCGCTCCGTGAACCCCGTCGGCAGTTAGCGGTCGTACCGAAGGTGCACATTCCGTGAGTGCCGATAACCCGCGCAAGGCGCACCCCCCGTTTGGTCCCCATCCCCC
>DATBFY010000071.1:0-6547 GCA_036558265.1 Tepidisphaeraceae bacterium
TGGACGAGGCGCAGGCGATCAAGAACGCGGCTAGCGAGTCGGCCAAGGCGGCGCGGTTACTGAAAGGGCGTCACAGGCTGGCGCTTTCGGGCACGCCGGTGCAGAACCACCTGGGCGATTTGTGGAGCCTGTTCGAGTTCCTCAATCCGGGGATGCTGGGGACGTCGTCGGTGCTGTCGATGTCGGGCGGGGCGTCGCGGGCGATCGACGGAGAGACGCGCGGCATCCTCGCCCGTGCGCTGCGGCCGTTCATCCTCCGCCGCACGAAAGAACAAGTGGCCAAAGATTTGCCGGAGAAGCTCGAACAGACGATCTACTGCGAGCTGGAGCCGGCGCAGCGCAAGCACTACGAGGAGTTGAAGAACTATTATCGCGCCAACCTGCTGGACCTGGTCGCCAAGCAGGGGATGAACAAGGCGAAGATCCAGATCCTCGAGGCGCTGCTGCGTCTGCGGCAGGCGGCGTGTCATCCGGCGCTGATCGACAAGGCGAAGGTCGCCGAGCCCAGCGCCAAGCTCGATACGCTGCTGGCGCGGCTGGACGAAGTGGTGGACGAGGGGCACAAGGCGCTGGTGTTCAGTCAGTTCACCAGTTTCCTGGCGATCGTGAAGAAGCGGCTCGACAAGCAGAAGATCAAGTACGAGTACCTCGACGGGAAGACTCGGGACCGCCAGGCGCGCGTCGATCGATTTCAGGGCGACGACAAGTACAGGCTCTTCTTGATCAGCCTCAAGGCCGGCGGGGTGGGCCTGAACCTGACGGCGGCGGACTACGTGTTCCTGCTGGACCCCTGGTGGAACCCGGCCGTCGAAGCGCAGGCGATCGACCGCACTCACCGGATCGGACAGACCAGGCAGGTGTTCGCCTGCCGGCTGATCGCCAAAGATACGGTCGAGGAAAAGGTGCTGGCGCTTCAGCAGTCCAAGCGGCAACTGGCCGACGCGATCATCAATGCGGACAATTCGCTGCTGACGTCGCTGAAGCGCGAGGGCCTGGAGTTGCTCTTGTCGTGACGTGCGGAGATGACCGTGGACCCGATCCAGCTCGAGTTGTTTCGCAACCTCTTTGAGGCAGCGGCCGAAGAGATGGGGATCACGCTTTGTCGGGCGGCGTTCTCGGCGAACATCAAGGAGCGGCGGGATTTTTCGTGCGCGATGTTTTCGGCCGACGGCCTGCTGCTGGCGCAGGCGGCGCACATCCCGGTGCACCTGGGCTCGATGCCGGCGAGCGTGGCCGCTGTGCTGCGGTGCCTGCCGGATCTGCGCGAGGGGGACGCGGCGATCGTCAATGACCCGTTCGAGGGCGGGACGCACCTGCCGGACATCACGGTCGTATCGCCGATCTTCTTCGAGTCGCGACTGGTCGGATTCGCGGCCAATCGCGCGCATCATGCCGACGTGGGGGGTGTGACGCCGGGTTCGATGACGCTCAGCCGCCACATTGATGAAGAGGGCGTCCGAATCGAACCTTCGCTGCTCCGACATGGCGCGGAGTGGAACCGTGAGGTGCTCGATCGCCTGCTGAAGGCCGTCCGCACGCCCGATGAGCGGCTGGGGGATCTGGAGGCCCAACTGGCGGCGAATCACGTTGGGGCGGCGGCGATGGGGCGAATGATCGAACGCAACGGATGGGCGTTGGTGGATCATTATGGGCGGGCGCTGCTGGATTACTCGCGGGCGTTCATGGCGCGGGCGTTGGCGGCGATCCCAGCCGGGGAATACCGGTTCGAGGATGCGATGGACGATGACGGGGCGGGGACCGCGCCGGTGCCGATCCGCGCGGTGCTGCGCGTGTCGCCGGGCGGTGATCGCGTGCAGGTCGACCTGCGCGAGAGCGCCGACCAGGTGAACGGCTGCATCAATTGTCCGGCGGCGGTGACGCGTTCGGCGGTTTATTATTGTTTCGCCTGCCTGCTCGACCAGTCGGTGCCGCTGAACGCGGGCGCGTTTGCCGACATCGAGGTGCTGACGCGCCCCGGGTCGCTGCTGCACGCGCAATATCCGGCCGCGGTGGTGGCGGGCAACACCGAGACCAGCCAGCGCGTGGTGGATGTCGTGCTGGGCGCGCTGGCGCAGGCGCTGCCGGATCGCATTCCCGCCGCCAGTTGCGGGACCATGTCGAGCGTCGCGCTGGGCGGCGCGGGATGGACCTACTACGAAACGATTGGCGGCGGGAGCGGCGCGGGCCCGGGCTTCGACGGCGCGTCGGCCGTGCAGTGCCACATGACCAACACGCTCAACACGCCGGCGGAGGCGCTGGAGCTGCAATATCCCCTGCGGGTTCGCCGATTCGAGCGCGCCGCGGATACGCGGGGCAGGGGTGCTCACCGAGGCGGAGACGGCATCCGCCGGGAGATCGAGGCGCTGGCGCCGTGCGCGGGCACGATCCTGAGCGACCGGCGATCGACCCGGCCGTACGGCCTGAACGGTGGTGAGGCCGGCGCGGCCGGCGCTAACTCCATCCGGCGCGCGGCTGGCGGTCGTGACCAGGTCGTGCCGGGCAAGGCACACGTTGCGCTCGAAGCAGGGGATGTCCTGTGCGTTCGAACGCCCGGTGGCGGAGGTTGGGGCGCCGGCTGACGCGCGCGAATACCGCGCGGTCACTTGCCTTTCTTATCGGCGGCGGCGCCGCCGGCCTTGTCAGCGCTGACCTCGACCGTGGCGGCGGACATCGTGTATTGGACGGTCACCTTCGCCCCGACGGCGAGCTTGCCCTCGATCTTGGTGGAAGGACCGCGGCCGATCTCCCACTTCTCATCGTCCTTCTGGACGACGATCAGGTCGTCGCTGACCTCAAGCACCTTGCCGGTGACCTGATATTTCTTCGGGGTGCGCCCGAACGCGGGCGTTGCGACGGCGAGAGACAGGGCGAGCACACCGGCGACGCACACAACGCGGAGCAATTGTCGAAGCATCGGAATACCTCCAGAAATGAGATGCGCGATGTCATCCGCCAAAGGCAGGGTGCCCGAGGCCTCAGCAATATAGTCCGATAAGTCGTGCGAGGGGGAGGAGCAAAACATCGTGTGCGCGTGCTGTCCGGCGCACTTTTCGGTTGTCTGTGACGCCGCCGTCTGGGAGAATCGCCACCGGCGAGCATGTCGCTGCAGGACTCCGACATCTCCTGGCCGATGCTCCGCCGGATCGTGCACGACTGGGCGGGCACGTCGGCGGAGCTGACCGAGGTCAAGCGCCTCGAGGGGGGCTGCGTCAACACCACCGTCGCGCTCACGACCAACGCCGGCGACCGCGCCGTGCTTAAGATTTCCCCCCACCGCGTTAACCGCCAATACCTGACCGAGGCATATCAGCTCAACATTCTGCGCACGATCGGTCTCCCGGCGCCGCAGGTGTATGTGAGCAGCGTCGGCGACCTCGATTCGCCGGTGAGCTACCTGCTGATGGAGTTCGTGGACGGGGTGAACCTGAGCGACGCGCGGCACCGGTGCAGCGAGGGGGATTTCGACCGCCTCCAGATGCACCTGGCGGACCTGATGCTGGCGCTGCACAACAACACGCACGAGACGTACACGCGGTTAACCGAGGGCAAGCGCGAGGAATTCCACGCCTGGCCGGCGTTTTACCGGCACGTGTACGACGCCCACTGGCACGAGTGCGAGCGGAACCCGCACCTTCCGGTCAAGGCGCGCAAGACGATCGGGCGGGTCCACGAGCGGCTGGAGGGGCTGGTGGCGCACGACGACTGTCCACGCCTGGCGCACTGGGACGTGTGGTCCACCAACGTGCTGTGCAGGCCGGACGAGCAGGGGCGATGGTGGGTCTGCGCGCTGCTGGACCCCAACTGCAAGTACGCGCACGCCGAGGCCGAGATCGCGTACATGGACCTGTTCCACACGATCACGCCGGCGTTCCTGCGCGCCTATCAACAGGGCCGGCGGCTCCACCCCGACTACCACCGGGTGCGCAAGCCGGTCTATCAGCTTTACGAGCTGATCAATCACCTGAACGTGTTCGGCGCGGAGTACCTCAAGCCGCTATTGGCGGCGGTGGAGAAGGTGGGGATGCTGGTGTGATGATCAAGTGGCATGGGCGTCCCCGCCCATGATCACGGGCGGGACGCCCGTGCCACCTGTAGTGTCCCCCCGTCATGTGCCCGCACTTCTTTAATCGTCTTCTCACACCCGGCCACGAAGAAGGCGATCAGGGCACACAGGATCAACCTGCGCATGAGACGTTCCTCTCGGACAAAGCGGATTCCGCGTCGGCCCTGCGCTGGAACACCCGTTCCAGGTGATCGCAGAACTGCCGACACAGGATCGCCTGAGCGAGATTTGCGTTCAAGACCCGGCGGGCGGTTTCGCCCATGCGTTGCAGGTCGGCAGGGGACGTCTGCCGTGCCGTCTCGATCGCGCGCAGCGTTCCCTCGACGTCGCTGTGGGCGACGTGCCAGCCGATCGAGTGTTGGTCCAGCAGGTCCGACACGTGCGAGGGTTTGGGCCCCATGAACAGGATCGGCCGGCCGACCGCCATCGCCCCGTAGATCTTGCAGGGGTGGATGATGCCGACCATGTTGTCGCCCAGCGAAACCACGTGGACGTCCGCGGCGCCCAGGGAGTTGCCCAGCTCCGCCAGCGGCTGATAGGGCAGCGAGATCGCGTTGGCCAAACCCTGTTCGCGGATCGTCGCTTCCACCTCTTTCTTGCCCAGCCCGCCACCGACGAACAGGAAGCGGAGATCGTCCCGATCCTTGAGGCGCACGGCGGCGTCGAGCAGCGTTCGCAGCGGATTGGCGGGGCTGTGATTGCCGCTGTACATGACCACGAACTTGCCCAAGAGTCCATGGCGGCGGCGGAACGGGTTGTCGTCGCGATCGGCGATGTCCATGTGGTCCTCGTGCGGCCAGGGGGGCATGACGACCAGCTTGAATTCCGGGACGCCGCGCTTCCGCAGACGGTCGGCCATGAAGCGGTCGAGTGCCACCACCAGCGATGTGCGCTTGAGGATGAAGCGATTGACTCGTTCGAGCACGCGGGCCGTGAAGCTCCTGGGCCCGATCTTGCCCATCGCGATGAGCTGATCGGGGTTCAAGTCCATCGCCCAGTAGGCGATCGGCACGCGGCGGACGATCGCCGCCAGCGCCGCCGCCGTCCCGATCAGCGGCGGCGACGTGCTGAAGAAGATCCCGCCCAGATTGCGCGTGAAGAGCGCGACGAACACGCACTGCACCAGGAACGTGAACGTACCGAACGCGCGGATGAGGAGGTTCTTCTTACCGAAGGAGGAGAACGCCAGCCGCCGGATCTCGACGCCGTCGCGGCACTCGCGCGCGGGATAGACGAGGTTGGGGTCTTCATAGCCTCGTCGGGACGCGTAGACGAGGACGCGGTATCCGCCGCGGCGGCCCATCTCGAACGCGACGTCCGCCATGTGCTGACCGACGCTCGCCGGGTCGGGGACGAACGTCTGGCTGAGGATCAGAAGGGTTTTCTTACGGCCGGCACATCGCATGAGGCGAGACTCGCGTGGGCCGTCATCCTGAGGGATTTTCAAACGACCGAAGGATCTGGCCCGGAGCGGGAACCCGGGGGTCGATTCGCCGATCGGGGCAAGATCCTTCGCTTCGCTCAGGATGACGGTGTAACCGTCATTTCTTCCCGGCCATCTGGTCGTAAATCCAGCGGTAGGTCTTTTCCATCCCGTCGCGCAGGCGCGTGTCGGGCTGCCAGCCCAGCAGCGATTGGATCAGCGCGTTGTCGCTGTTGCGCCCGTTCACGCCCTTCGGGGCCGACAGGTTGTAGCGGCGCTTGAGCTGGATGCCGGCGATCTCCTCGACGATGTCCACGAGCTGGTTGATGCTCACCAGCTCGCTGCTCCCCAGGTTGATCGGCTCGAGCACCTTGATCTCGCGCCCGTTGGCGTCGTGGTCGTGGGTGATCATGTCGATGCCCTTGAGACAGTCGGTGATGTACATGAAGGAGCGAGTCTGGTGGCCGTCGCCCCAGATCTCGATGTCGTGTTTGCCGGAGAGCTTGGCGTTGATCACCTTGCGGCAGATGGCGGCCGGGGCCTTCTCGCGCCCGCCGTCGTAGGTGCCGAAGGGGCCATAGACGTTATGGAAGCGCGCGACGCGGGCCTGCAGGCCAAAGTCCTCGCGGAAGTGGCGGCACATGCGCTCGGAGAAGAGCTTCTCCCACCCGTAGCCGTCCTCGGGCAGGGCGGGATAGGCGTCGGATTCTTTGAGTGCCGTGACGTTCGGGTCCTTCTGCTTCTCGCCGTTGTAGACGCAGGCGCTGGAGGCGTAGAAGAATCGATCGACGGTGCCCTGGTCCTTGGCGGCCATGCACAGGTGCGTGTTGATCAGCACGCTCAGCATGCAGAGGCACTTGTTGTTCTCGATGAAGCCCATGCCCCCCATGTCGGCGGCGAGGTTGTAGACCACGTTGGCGCCATTGAGGGCGGTGCCGCACGCGCCAAGCTCCTGGAGGTCGAGCTGCATGTTCTCGACTTCGGGAAAGCGCTGGTACCACTCATCGAACGGCTTGATGTCCACTGACCGGACGGATTTGATGCCCCGACGGAGCAGTTCG
>DATBFY010000072.1:0-2727 GCA_036558265.1 Tepidisphaeraceae bacterium
GCTGGAAAAGGAGATCACGGCGGTGGTGACGGGAAGGTATTCGTTGAAATAGGCTGCGGCGGTCCAAAGCGTCCTTGTACGTAGCCGTCTTCGATCATGTGCTGAACAGCGCAGAGGGCCTGGTTCAACTCGTCCTGGTTACAACAGTACTCGAGAAGCACACCTGCCGTCTCATACCGCGAGAGATTGAAGCCGTCCTCGATGTCGTTGAACCAGACGGCGTAGCGACCGATCACGCCGACCACCCAGAAGCCGCCACCCATGTCTCCCCACGGGTGAAGTTGCCACTTCTGCGGCTCGACCCGAATCGCGTTCCACAACCGGCGCGTAGGAGTGTCCATCGCCGCATCACCGCGGTTGATTCGGTCGTAGAGGCTTTCAAGATTGATGGGTGTCCACATCGTTCCATCCCCTGGGCGCTGCTCGCGCTTCCAAGGCGACGACTTTGACTCTCGCCACGCGTGCCATCCGGGCGGCAAATCCGCAAGCTCCAAGACTGTCGGATCAAGGGTGACGATCTCGGCGAGGCAAACGACCGCACCTTGCGACACGTCGGCGTCTTCCGAACTGAGAAACTGCCAGCCATGGTCATCCTCGTCATGAGCGACGTGGAGGATCGGGGCACCCTGGAAGACGATCGACCGGAGCGCGATGACCGCACAATTGCGCGGCTGATCGAATGGCCAGTCAACGTCTGCCATGGTGGGTAAGTCCCATTTTACAGCGTCGGCGCAGTATAGCATGCCGCTCGCCGCGCGACGTCAATCCTGCCCCGCGGTGGGCGCGCCGCTTTCACATACCTGGAGGGGGGAGTGTGGTTACGCGACGCCTTCCAGGCGCCGGACAAAGTTCCAAAATGCAGCCTGCGCTTCTTCCATAGGAAAGCGACGCTTCTCCAGGTCCTGGCCGATCTTTGTACACAGCGTGCATTCAAATTGCCCATCCGATCGAGCGCCGCATGCAATGAATGGTGAGTCGGGATCGTAACCTGGCTTCAACGTCACGCAGAGCCATTGGTGAGACGTGTTCGGATACAGGCGCGCGGCCCAAGGTTGCTGAGCGACCCAGTCCGTCAACTCCACCATCGGCCGAAGAAACTCCCAGCCCGGACTGCGCGCGAACTCGTCGTACCAGTCGCGGATCGACTGCCAGCGCATCGTCGGATTCTCATCGTCCGCAGTCATCGTGCCCCGCGTCGCATAGTTCCCATTATACAGCGTCGGCGAAGCATGGGATGCGGCTCGCCGGTCAAGCTGACGCCGGCGAATTAGGTCGATCCTTCATCGATTGGGATTGGTCCGTAAGATGCCTCCATGCTGCCGCCGTTTTCGCCGTGGATTCTCCTGGGCTTGGTCGTCGTGCTGGGGGCGTCGTGTCTGATGTTCTGGACGCACGTGAGGCGGTGGACGCAGAACCGGGCGTGGGTGGCGCTGGGGGACTGGGCGGGGGAGAACCGGTTTAAGCTGCATCGGCCGGGGCGGGCGGGCGTGCCGGCGCCGCTGGAGGTGCTGACGCAGCCGGCGCCGCGGGCGGTGATCCTCATGAGCGATCGGACGACGTCGATCGTGCAGATGGAGACGCCGGTGTTCGGCGCGATGCGGGAGGTTCGGCGGTGGAACGTGCTGGTGCGACGGATTGATGTGGATTGGCCGACGACGGCGCTGCGGCCGAGCAACCAGGAGCGGAGCCTGGTGGACCTGTTCAGCCTGGCGAGTTTTCCGGCGCTGTTGTCATCCGAGCGGTTCACGGTGCATGGCGACCAGTCGGCGGCGGCGCGGGCGGTGGTGGGGTCGATGCTGATGGCGCTGTTGCCGCAGGACCTGGGGCTGGTGCTGCACGGTCGGGCGCTGATCCTGGATTTCTCGACGCGGCCGTTCGACGGGATCGAGTTGTCGCGGATGAGGGGGCTGGTGGAGCAGTTGGTGGGGAGGTTGCCGATGAGAACGAGAAGTGAGAAGTGAGAAGCGGGAAGTGGGAAGTCTTTCGCACAACTGGCATGCCCACCCGAGCCGCGGGGTTGCCGGTGCGCGTACTGGGTCGGTGGCGGCTCGTGAGGGCATGGCACCCGGCACCCGGCACCCGGACGGTTGCGGCATTTCACTCCTGGCGGGTCCAGTGGTTTTCGATCTTGGCGTAGCGGGTGGAGGTGAGGGGTTCGAAGCGCTGGCCGGTCCAGGCGCGGACCTGGATTTCGACCTGGGGGGGGATCAGGGTGATCAGGTTGTAGGCGTTGGGCTCGTCGCGGCGGCGGTGGGAGATGGCGGTGCCGGCCTGGGCGACGAGGATCGTGCGCTTGATGCGGACGTGGTGGGTTTTCGCGTCGACATGGTAGTGGCGGTGAAGGTGGCCGGCCAGCAGCAGGTCGGCACCGCAGGCGTCGAGGACGTCGATGGCGCGGCGGCCTCGGCCGACGAGTGCGGGGGAGGGGTCATCGGGCGGGGGGACGAAGGGGTGGTGGGTGACGAGCACCTTGAAGGTGGCGAAGGGCAGGCCGCAGAAGGTCTGCTTGATGTGCTCGATCTGTTCGAGGGAGATGCGGCCGTTCTTCCAGGTGAACGAGCGGGCGGTGTTGACGCCCAGGACCACGAATTGCTCGTGGTCGAAGCGCGGCGAAAGGTCCGGCGTGATGTAGCGCTTGTAGCGGTTCAGCGGGGCGAAGAAGCGGCGGACAATGTCGTAGAGCGGGATGTCGTGGTTGCCGGGGACGGTGAGCTGTGGGACGGCGGG
>DATBFY010000073.1:0-3136 GCA_036558265.1 Tepidisphaeraceae bacterium
GGATGCCAATCGCGTGACCTACGCGCACGGCGCCGTCACCGAGTGGTACGCGAACGGCCCGCTCGGCCTCGAGCAGGGCTTCGACGTCCGTACCGCGCCGGCGACGACCGCCGGCAATCGGCTCACGCTCGTGCTCGGACTGCGCGGCAACGCGCACGCCCGCGCCGATGGCCATGGCGGCCTGTCGCTGACCGGCCCCGGCGGCAAGCGGTTGGACTACACCGGCCTGAGCGCCACCGACGCGCGCGGCCGCGTGCTGGCCACGTCGCTGACGGCGTCGGGCGGCCAGGCCCAGATCCACGTCGACACGGCCGGCGCCGTCTACCCGCTGCGGATCGATCCGTTTATCCAGGTGGCAAAGTTCAGCGACCCAGGTCTCCCTGACCAAGGCAATCTTGGCGCGTTTGCCGTAGACGTAAAGGGGACGACGGCCGTGGCAGCTGTGACTACCCCGGACGCGGTCACTCCTCCCGGTGCCGTCGACGTGTTCGTCGCGAACTCCGGCCGCTGGGAACTCGGGGCGACGAGGGTGGCTCAGCTCAAGAACGTCAACGACGCGTTCGGCACGTCCGTGGCGATCAGCGCCGACGCAAGGACGATCGCGGTCGGCGCCCCGTCGGCGACAGTCGGGATGACGCCTGGCGAAGGCGAGGTGTTTGTCTTTGAGGAGCCGGCCGGAGGTTGGACCGGCACGATCACGACGCCGACCGCGACGCTCACCGGTACCCCGGTGGGCGGGTTTGGCGACTCGCTCGGAAAGTCCGTGTCGATCTCGGCCGACGGCTCAATCATCGCCGCCGGCGCCCCGGGGCGGGCTTCGTCGGCGATCGATCCAAACGTCGGCGCCGTCCTCGTGTTTGCCCGGCCCGCCATGCATTGGACAAACCAGACCGCGCCACAAGCGACGCTCACGCACGGCCTCGGTAGGAGCGGCGATCAGCTCGGATTCTCCCTGGCGCTGTCCGGCAACGGCAGCACGATCGTCGCCGGCGCGCCGTTCTTCGGCGGCTCGACTGCGCCCTTCCTCGGCGAAGCGTGGGTCTTCCAACAGCCGGCTGGGGGCTTCGTCGATAACAACAACCCCAACGCGGTGCTGCTCGCCCCCAATGCGCAAGCGCAGGCCAATAACTTCTTCGCGCAGGCGGTCGCGATCTCCGACGACGCCAAGACGATCGTCGCGGGAGCGACGGGCGTGGCCAATGGCCGCGGTGCGGCGTTCGTGTTCACCGCCCCGACTGGGACGTGGACAGGTGCTCCGGACGCGAACGCCACGCTGATGTCGTCCGACGGTCAGCCTGAAGGCGTCGGAAGGTCGGTCGCGACCGACGGCAGGGTCGTCGTCTCGGGTCCGTTCACGGTGGCGGTCGGCGGCAACATGGCCCAGGGCGCCGCGTACGTGTTCGCCGAGCCGGCCGGCGGCTGGTCGAGCGAGACCGAGACACAGAAGCTGATCGCCGGCGATGGCCAGGCCGCGGATGGCCTCGGGGGAACGGTGGGCATCTCCAACGGCACCGTGATCGCCTCCGCGCCGGGCACGGACTTCCCCGGGCATCAGAACGTCGGGTCGATCTATGCGTTCGGCTCGTTCCCGTCGACTTCGATCTCGATCGCGCCGGCGGCTCCCAGTGGTTCAAACGGCTGGTACGTCCATCCGGTCAGCCTCGCCGTGTCCGCCAGCGATCTGGACTCGACTGTCACAGCCATCCGCTGCGTGCTCGACCCCGCCGCCGCGCCGATCGGCTTCGGGGCGCTGCCGGCGGCATGCGCGTTCCTGGCACCGGGCGCTGCGGTCGCCGCCAACGGGTCGCACGTCCTTCACGCGGCGGCCACGAACGCGGTCGGCTACGCGGCCGCTCCGGTCAGCCGGTCGTTCATGATCGACACGGTCAAGCCGGGGGTCAAGTGCGTGCGGACGCAGAACTTCGTCGTCAAGGGCAGAGGTGGACTGGTGGCAGCGCGAGTGACCGACGCGACGTCGCGGCCGGCCGCACCGATCGTCGCCAAGCGGGCCAATGTCTCACGCGCGGGCAAGAAGAGCGTGACCCTCATCGGCAAGGACAACGCTGGCAACGCAAAGACCGTGAAGTGCCGCTACACCGTCGTCGCACCGAAGATCCCGACGAAGATCAACTTCGGATTCACGCGCTTCCCCCCCGCGACGTTCACGATCTTCACCTCCCTGACGGCGACGAAGGTGCCGCGTGGAGCGAAGATTGACATCCGCTGCAAGGGCGGCGGCTGTCCGTTCGCGCACCGCACGGTCAAGGCGCCGACGACCAAGCTCGTGTGCAAGCGCGGCCACAAGCAATGCAAGCGAAAGCGCGCTCCGGCTCTCCAGAACATCAACCTCGAGGGGCGACTGGCCGGCCGTCACCTAGTCGTCAACACGGTGCTTTCGGTGGCCGTCACCAAGCCCAACACGATCGGATTGATAGCGACCTTCAAGACACGCGCGAGCGCCGGGCCCAGCGTCACAAACAAGTGCCTCGCGCCGGGCTCGAAGAAGCCAGGCAAGGGCTGCTGAGACTCCAGGCGAGGCGACTACTGCTTCACCAGCGTGCCGACGGTCACGTGTGGCCAATGAATGCCGTTGAAGTCGAGCATCACCAGCTGCGTGTACTGCAACTGATGCTTGTCGGGCTGGCCGCCGGTTCCCGCGATCGTCTCGATCCAGAAGGTGGCGTTCACCTGCGCGGCCCGCGCATTGCCTCCCGGAGGACTACCGCTCGACGCTAGGAAAGCCGTGTTGGCCGTCCCACCCCCGGCCTTGACGATGTTGTGTGTCGTCGACACGTTCAGGAAGGTCCTGCTCTTCATATGCGTGCCCTGAAGCGATGTCGCCAGAGCGGTCTGGAGGACGCTGTTCGGGTTCTTGACGATCTGCTGGGTAACCCCGGGAGCGACGAACCGGAACGTGGTCGGGGTCGACAGCTTGAGCTCGGGGAACGTCCCAGCAACCGAGTTGAAGTCGGTGTTCGCCGGCGGCGGGCTGCCAAAGAAGAACGGCAGGATGTTGTTGTCGGGGATGTTCTGAGGGCCACCCTGGTGAACCTCGGCAACGCCCTGCGCGAGGACGACGGTGCCGTGCGGAATCGATGCCATCCGCACGACCGAGGGGGGCACGTTGGGATCGGTG
>DATBFY010000074.1:0-10650 GCA_036558265.1 Tepidisphaeraceae bacterium
GCCGCACGTTTGATCCGTAAACCAGGCGGCCGCCGCTGCTCAACTTCTCCTCGAGCCCGAACTGTCGGAGCACCTGCTGCGCGTATTGCCCGGCCGGGACGGTCCGGGGCTCGCCGATCGCCAGCTTTCTGACCCGCCGATCCGCCAGGGCGCTGAAGTCGGTCAACCTGGCGGTCCCGCCGCCCGCGGCGGGGACGATCAGCACCAGCGAGTTGCCGACGACCACGCGGCGCGTCTTCGCGTCGACCAGGCCGGCCCGCTCGAGGTCGTCCACCTGCTTGTTCGCCGCCGAGATGAACGCGTCGATCGGCGCGCCGTTTCTGACCTGGGCCATGAGCTGGCCCGAGGCCCCGAACGTGAACTCGACGTGGTCGCCCGTGTCGATCGCGAACGCCTTGGCGATCTCCAGCATCGACTCCTTCAGGCTGACCGCCGCGGCGACCGTGATCGTCTCGGCGTGAACCGGGTGGGCGGACAGGATCAGGCATGTGACGGCGCTGAGCAGCAATAGTCGCATAGCGGAAGGCCTCCGGGTCGGCCACCGTTGTATACCGGTGTACATAGCGCGTCAATCACGAGGTGGTGGCGGGGTAAATCCGCTGATCGTGTCCTTAAGGGAAAATGGGATGGCCACAGAGAACACCGGGGACACAGAGGAAAAGCAGGTTGCTCTGGCTCTCCGTGTCCTCGGTGTTCTCTGTGGCTGCCCGGTTTCAGGAGCGTTAACGGCTTGGCGTTCGTGTCCCCCGCTCAAAGCCTTCGCCCGCCTCCCCCAGCAGGTGCTCCAGTTGCACCTGAAGGTCACGGAAGCTGCGCAGCGCCCGCTCGCCCAGTTCGGTCACCCGCGCGCCGCCGCCGTGCTCTCCGCCGACGGCCGTCGTCACCAGCGGCGCCGGCCACCGACGGTTCATCGCGTCCACCAGCATCCACGCCCGGCGATAGCTGAACCCCAACCGCCGCGCCGCCCCCGACAATGACCCACACACGCTGATCTGCTCCAACAGGTCCGCCCCCGCCTCCGACATCCCGGTGACATCCCCGATCTCGACCCAGACCTTTCCGCAAAGCCGCAGCGGCCCTGGTGACCTGGATCCTGGTGACTTGGATCGGCGTCGCCGTCCTCCTCGCGGCTTCATGCCTCGCGCCCGTCGGTGGAGACGATCACCTCCGTCGCCTTGATCACCGCGATCGCCGCCGACCCCTTCTTGAGCTTCAGCCGCTTGACCGACGACGTGCTGATGAGCGAAACGATCCGGTGCCCGCCCCCGATGTCGATCGTCACCTCGCTCATCACCCCGCCGGCACGGATCGAGACCACCTTACCCGGAAACTGGTTGCGTGCGCTCAGAGCCATGAATCGTGATTCTCCGATCGGCCACCGCGGTGTCAACCGCCCGCCGAAGCCCATCCGCGATCGCGCGCCGCGCGGGAAAACGCGGGAGCGCTTCAATTTAGACTGCGAGCAACGAGATCAACATCCGGGGCGTACAATCCCCCCCTGGCTGAGGCAGGCGACCGATCCGCGGCCGGCACGTTGGCCGGGCCGGCATATCAGCCCCGTGACCCCCAGACCGTTTCAACGCTCACGAGGCGAGGAGGCTCCGATGAAAGGAAGAAGACTGCTGGCGCTGGCCGTGGCATCGCTCGCCGCGACGCCCGGCTGCGCGACCCGACCTGCGAGCCCGCCGCCCGCCCCGGCCACACGCTCGGGTCCGGACTATTCGATCAACGACCGTTCGGTCAACGACGTCGTGGTCGAGCAGGCGTTGTTCGGAAGCGGAACGCGCCTGGTGGACGTGACCGCCCGCGTAGTCCAACTACTCCGATCGGAGCCGGCGGGGTTCGCCCCGGCGGCCGACTGGTTGCACGCCGACCCGGCCCCCGGAAAGAACAAGTCCCTTCTGATCCGATACCGCTTCCGGGGAAAGGAACGGCTGTTCATCGTCACGGGCGGAAACCGCGCCAGCTACGCGGCCCTGGTCGCGGTGGCCGACGAGGATGCCGACCACGCGCAATGAGCCTTTGCTGCCCCGCCTGCGGCTATGACCTCCGCGCGACGCCCGAGCGCTGTCCCGAGTGTGGTACGATCCCGAAGGCATGAAGCGTCTGCTCCGCATCCTGCTGAACGCATCGGTCATCCTGTCGCTCCTGTTCTGCCTGGCAATGGCAGCGTTGTGGCTGCGGAGCGAGCGCGCCCATGACGAGTACGCCCGCAGCCTGCTGATCGTGTGGGACGGCCAGACCAGCAAGGAATCCGACCAGTTCGATTGGTACGTCGGTTGGAAGGACGGCGAGTTCTATGTCGCACGGGCGTACGAACGCAGTGCGTTCTGGGACGGCCCGCCCGAAGGCGAGCACCGGACCGAAGCGTGGACGACCAACGCGCCCAAGTCGCCGGAGCGCATTTGGAACCTCGGCTGGAACGTCGCGCAGGTCAACTCCTCCGGCACGGCCGCTGGCCCCGTGTTGCCGTCGGTGCGCTGGTCGGCGCTGGGTGCGGCGTACGTGACGATCCCGGGAAACTTTGCGGAGGTCCGCGTGCCGTTCTGGCTAGCCATACTGATCAGCGCGACTCCGATCGCAGGGTGGAGTTGGCGTCGCGCGTCGGTCGCCAGACGACGTCGTGAGGGCCTGTGCCCGTCCTGCGGCTACGACCTCCGCGCCACGCCCGACCGCTGTCCCGAGTGCGGCTTGGTGCCGGGAAAATCAAACTGAATCACGACGCCGTACCCGAGCCGGCCGCCCTGTCACCGCTCGCGGTCGCCGCCGCCTTTGTGGTCGCCCTTCATCGTGGTCATCGATCCCGGCTCCGGAGGAGGAAGGAGGTGGTAGAAGCTCTTCGGATCCGCGACCGCACGGGCCTCGGGCCAATACTCCGCGAAAGAGCTCCGCCCTTCGTCCACCCCGGTCTGGCAGAAGAAGAGGATCGGCGGATGGTCCGGATGGAAGCCCATCCGCGGTCGCGCCGCGGGAAAATGCCGGGGAGCGCGGTGTGCGGCCGGCCGGCATCAATTGGCGGGACGGCCATCGACCCGGGCCAGCCATGGTGCGCTGGGTGAGCGCTTGCGGCGCCCGCGCCCTCCCGCCAAACCCGCGAGGACCGACGCCGCGAGCATGGGCATGTTTGGCTCGGGGAGCGCTTGCAGGGCTTGCCCCCACGTGTCCGCCATCGCCCGGTACCCATCCGCATCGGGATGCGTGCCATCGCCCTGCAGGTACCGAAGATCCCCACCGGAATCGAAGAAGTTCGAGTACTGGTCGACAAACCAGACGTGTTTTCCGGCGTCCGCGTACGTTTTGACGACCCCGGGAATCGACTCGTTAAACGCGCTCACGTCATGGCTGCCGTAGATCGACGTGCTCAGTGGCGGGATGTTCGCGACCAGCACATTGGCGGTCGGCCGAAGCGTCGTGAGCTTTCCGACCAGCGCGGCCAGCCGGTCGGTCGCGTGCGCGAGGTCGCGGTTCTGCAGGAAGTCGTTCGTGCCGATCATGAGGAGGATAACGTCCGTCGACGGGACCAAGGTGCCACCCGGACCTCCGGTCAACCAGTAGCCGCCGTGGTTGGTGTCGTCGTAGACCGTCGAGTTGTCGCTGCCGTCAAGATTCGTGCTGATCTGGTCGATGCGGTAGCCCCGGTGCCCCTCGTGACGCGTCTGGGCCGCGGCGGTAAGCGTCGGCGACGGATTGATGACGCACGTGCCGACAAATCGGAAGCCGTTCGTACCGCCGAACCGATCGACGCCCAGACGCACGAAGAGCGGGTCGCGGTAGCCGCCGGGGACCCCTTCGCCGTACGTGATCGAGTCGCCCAGCGGCCAGAGGGTCGTTTGCGCTTGGGACCCGCAGGCCGCGATCATCACGGCGATGACTGCGAACGCCAATTCGGTGATCCTGCCAAAGGAGCGCATTCTAAAATACCACCGGCGACTTTGAATCTGCGGGCCCCAGCGGCCAAGGGCGGGGACGGGGGCCTTGAAACTCATCGAGCGACGCGCACTCCGCCCGGCCGACGATGCCTCCGGCGCGCCAGCAGCGGCGCCGTTGAAGCTCCGATGAGGAGGGCTTCCGGTTCAGGCACGCCCGACGCGAGGAGGTTGGGCCCGAAGTTGCCGGGCAGGTTCGTATCAAAGACGTTCTCGGGGTACGCCAGCGGCTGGCCGCCCATGCCCAGGCCGCTATACGTGGCGTGGTCAATCGTGATCGTCCCCAAACCCGCGCCGGTGGTCAGACCGGTGGCATTTTTGACGAACCAGCCGCTCGGATCCATGCTGGCCAGCGTGTACGTCCCCGGCGGCAGTAGGAAAGGGGCCGGCAGGTCGTGATACCGGAAGACGTCGGAACCGCCGCCGGCAGGCGTGGTCGAAGCGTCCGAGGACTTGACCGTGGCGGACGTCAGGAGCGTGCGGCTGGCATCGGTCATGTAGATCCCCACGTCCCAGCCGGTCGCCGGGATGTCGTTCGCGCCGTGGTCGAAGACACCCAGCGCTCCGATCGACAGCGGCGAGCTGGTTGTGAACTGATACCCGACACTGGTGAATCCGCCACCGAACTGTTCGGCGGTCGCGCCCGCAAACGCGAACGCCGGAACGGGCGCCGCCCGCGCCGCGGACACTCCCAAGCCCGACCCCCAGGCAGCCGCCAAAACCGCCATCCCGCACCGATCGTAGGGCCGCCGGAGCGGACGGCGCCCGCTGCGGCCGCGGCGGCGATGCCGGCGCGACAGCGTGCGGGCACAGGCGACGAACGCCGCCGCCATCCAAAGTGAGGCGGGCTCTGGCGCCAAGGCCGCGCTTTGCGAGTCGAGCGGTAGGGCGCCGAACGTCCGATTGTAGTTCTGCGCCAACGTCACCAGGTCGTTGAAGTCGACCAGGCCATCACCGGTGAAATCGCCCATCGACCAGGTCAGGTCGCCGGCGTTGTTATAATGCTGCGCGAGGGCCACCAGGTCGCTGAAGTCGGTCGTGCCGTCGGCGTTCGCGTCCCCGGCCGCCAAAATGCCCAGGTGTGCGCTGGCAGGGTTAAAGCTGTCGAACGCGCCCTTGCCCACGAACACGACGGGCGTCGCGTGCTGCCAATCGAACGCCCCCGCGAACGTCGGATCGTTCGGATCGAAGCTGAGCTGATAGAGGTTATTCCCCGCCTTCGCCTGCAGCAGCACATTCCCTGGCGCGTTCGGATCCGGGACGAGCTTGGCGCTAACCTCCAGGGGAGCGTCGTACGCGCTGCCGTTGTCGCTGGCGTCAGTACCGCTGTTGATGAGCGTCCGCGTGATGGTCGTCGGCCCCAACAGGTTTTCCGAGGCGGACGAGGGGCCGAACAGGTATCCCGCGCCGCTGCCGTTGGGCTGAATGTTCCAGACGTTTCCGGGCTGGCCGGCGGTCGTCGCACCCGTATTCCCGCCCCCGAGGTGAACGTAGACGCCGTTCGTTCCCCGGTTCTCCCCGAACAGGTCCGTGTCGTGATTGTCGCCTCCCTTTGCAGCCATGTAGGCCGCACCGCTCTGAAGGAATCCGATGCGAAGGTCGAATGAGGTGTGCAGGTTGGCGTCGTAGTTCTGGGACGGCGGAGTGGTGGCCCCGTTGTTCAGCGTCATGTCCCTGAGGTACAAGACGTCCGTCGGAGGGGTGACCGCTTGTGAGGTGCCGAGGAATACTTCTCCCGTGAAGTTAAAGCCCTCGGGCGGCGCGTCCCCCAGGAATTGGTTGGTAAACTCGGCCAGTGTGTTGTTACCGGCAACGCTCGCCGCCGTCACCACCGCGGTTCCATTCATTTTCCGGTACACCTCCCAGGAATGACGGCCACCCAGCGCGAAGAACGCGTACGGATTCCCAAAAACCCCCGGCCCGGCCGTGGGTTGCAGGACCTGCGCACCGGCCGTGGCGGCCGCGCCCGATATCACCCCGGCGGCAGCACAGATCGCAGACAAACCGAGTCCCATGAGAGAACGACAAGATCGTTTCACGGCTGACTCCTCCCTGGAAATTGAGAAATGATCGGGCGCGAAACAGAACTGCCGCCCGGGAGACTGTTCGCAACGAATACGGCAGTTTCTGAAGAACGGCCCGGACTGGCTCCGGCGCCCAGACGGACGCGAGCAATTTCAGTACCGCGGACATTTCTCACGGCGACGCGCGGCGAGCGCTTGCCCCATAATCACGATGTTCTATAGCTGCGCGACAGCTACGAATTCGCACCGGGCCAAGCGACCATGACATGATGAGTGGGTTAAACCGCGACAGAATGGCATTATGCCCGGGGCAAAACCGACGCCGCATTCGGTGGTCGCCACCCCGAGCCACCCCCCCTGTCACCGCTCGCGCTCGCCAAGGTCATTGATCGCCCTGGTGTACCGCCGCGCCCGTTGGCACGTGCCGCAGCACGACCATCCAGTCCGGGTTATCCCCCTGGTGCCGGAACCGGTGTGACCAGACGATCTCCCCGCCGTGCACGAGAAACGCGCCGGGCATGATCCACGGGTCGCCGATCGGCTTGCCGACAAAGTTCCCCTTCGACATCGCCCGGAAACCGCAGGTCCAGACCCGCACCCCCACCAGTTGGTTCAGGGTCGCCTTGCGCAGCCCCAGGGCCGTGTAAAACCGCTTCGCCGGGTCGGCCACCGCCCGGGCCTCGGGCCAATACTCCGCGAAAAAGCTCCGCCCCTCGTCCACGCTCGTGTGGCAGAAGAAGAGGATCGGCGGATAGTCCGGATGATCGGCCGAGATCCGCCTCAGGTCTCGCACCGTCTCCCGGCAGAACATGCACCCGAAATGACGCAGGAAGACCAGCAGCGTCGCCCGGTCACCCATTTGGTCCCCGAGCGTACCCCCGGCGTCCCCGCCGTGCAGGTTCAAACCGTCCACCGGGGTCCCGAGAATGTCGTTGGCGATCACGTGCGGCATGAGAACGCTCTCTCGTCAACATCCTAGCACGCCGCGCTGGTTTTTTCTAAAGCCCACAATCGGGTAAAAACCACCCCGGATGACCCCCGCGCAGCAGTTGCTCGCCCTCTGCCCTTTGGCATATCTGGCCGGTTCCGTGCCGTTCGGACTGATCGTCGGCCTGGCGAAAGGCATCGACCCCCGCAAGGCCGGGAGCGGCAACATCGGCGCGACCAACCTGGGGCGACTGCTCGGCGGGCGCTACTTCGCAATCGTATTCACACTCGATTTTCTCAAAGGATTGCTGCCCACGCTGGCGGCGTCGTGGGTGGTTCGGGGTTATTCGGGGCCGCCCGGTTCCACCCTCTACCTCCTCTGGTTATTCGTGGGGTTTTGCGCGATTTTGGGGCACATGTTCAGCATTTTCCTGAAATTCAAGGGCGGCAAGGGCGTCGCCACCAGCGCCGGCGTGATGCTCGGGGTTTTTCCGGATTACACGCTGGCGGCGGCGGTCGTGCTGGGGATCTGGGTGGTCTGTTTCGCGGTCACCCGGATTGTCAGCGTCTCCTCGATGCTGGGGGCGGTCGCGTTCCCGTTCGTCTACAGCGGCGTGTCGCTTGTGCGGGATCGGCCGCTGCTGGGCGAACGCTGGCCATTGCTGGCATTCGCCGTGCTGGTGGCGGTGATGGTGGTCTGGAAGCACCGGGCCAACATCGCCCGCTTGCGCGCGGGGACCGAGCACCGCTTCGTCAAAAAGGCCGCATAGAATCGGTCGATCGATGAAACCCGCCTTCAAACCCGTTCTGGTCGTTCTGGGGATGGTTGCGCTCATGGCCGCGTTTACGCTGATCCGGCACGCGACCGAGCCGAACGACGCCGTTCCGTGGCGCAAAGACCTCCAAACCGCAAAGCAGGAGGGCGCCGCCGCGCATAAACCGGTCTTCGCCTACTTCACCGCCCCCTGGTGCGGCTATTGCCAGGACATGCACCGCCAGACCTGGCCTGATCCTCGGGTGGCGGATGCGCTGAAGGACTTCGTCCCGGTGAAGATCGACGTGGATGCGTTTCCGGATGTGGCCAGGCAATTCCAGGTGCAGGGGATTCCGCGGATGCAGTTGATCCAGGCGGACGGTAGCGCGGGGCCGGCGCGCGTGGGATTCACCACGGCCGATGAATTAATCCGATGGTTGCGTGGCCGGGGAAATGAATGAACAATGCGTGGGTGATCTGCCGATGAGGCGATTATCGGACGCAGGCAACCCGGCGGGAATGGACTTTTTGACCGCATCTCTAAGCCTCACGGGCAATTGCGACGATCCAGCACGCGGAACGCGGCGCGCGACTGGTGCGCCGATCCGCAGTTGTTAGAGTTGTCGAGCCTGCCGCCGCGCCCGCCGCGCGCTGATGCAGGCTCGCGCGCGGGCGGCGCGGCCACGCACGCCAGCCAGTAGGAGTAACAGGCCTTTGTCTCAGCCGGTCCTCCAGTACGCCACCCCGGGCGCTGACGAGGCTGCGCCCTCCCCGGAGCCGCCGCGCGACAACCTCGCGCGCCGCACCGCCCACGGGTTCCTCTGGCTGATGGCCCAGACGATCGGATCGAAGATCGTCGGGATGGCGGGGCAGGTGGTGCTCGCCTGGCTGCTGGTGCCGGCGGACCTGGGGCTGTGGGGCACGGCGTCGATCGTGATGGGGTTCTCGGGGCTGATCCAGCAAGCGGGCATCCGCGAGACGCTGATCCATCGCCAGCGCACGTATCACCTCTGGGCCAACACGGCGTTCTGGATGAGCGCGAGCCTGGGCTTGCTCGGCGCCGCCCTGACCGCCCTGGCGGCGTGGCCGGCGGCGATGTTCTTCCACGAACCGCGGCTCTTCTGGATGCTGATGTTCCTGGCGGCGACCGCGCCGATCATGTCGCTCGACCAGGTCGCCGAGGCCAAGCTTCAGAACCAGCTTCGCTTTGGCCTGCTGGCGGCGGTGAACTGGGGCGTCGCGGTGGCGCAGCTCGGGCTGACGATCCTGTTCGCGGTGATCATTCCGGCGCCGTACAAGGCGTACAGCTTCGTGCTGCCTCGCCCGGTGATCGCGCTGTCGCGCCTGACGATCCTGTGGAACGCGGGGCGGCCGCCGATCCGATGGAACCTGCACGTCAGCCGCTGGAAGTACCTGCTCAGCGACAGCGCCACGCTCTTCACGTCGAACCTGTTCCTGATGCTGCAGTGGCAGGGGGATTACATCGTCCTGGGGCGTGTTTACGCCGACAAGTCGATCCTGGGCGTCTACTTCCTGGCGTTCAACCTGTCGATCCAGACGATGCAGCTCTTTACGGGAAATCTGACGGGTGTGCTGTTCCCCGCGCTCTCGAAGCTGCAGGGGGACCCGCAGCGACAGATCCGCGCGTTCCTCGACGCCACGCGTTTGCTCGCGCTGGTGGCCGTGCCGCTCTGCCTGTTGCAGATGGGCGTGGCGGATCCGGGCGTGCGCTTGTTCTTCCAGGACGCCAAGTGGCAGGATGCGATCCCGGTGCTGCAGGCGCTTTCGATCGGGATGGCGTTCCGCGTGGTCGCCTCGCCTGGCGGCAGCCTGATCCAGGCGCAGGGACGGTTCCGCGTGATCCTGATCACGAACGTGATCAACGCGATCGTGTTCCTCGGCCTGGTGACCGCCGGCGCCCTGGCGGGCAACGTACACGCGGCGAGCCGCTGGCTGCACCCCGCGACCACCGTCGGCATCGCCGTGGCGATCTACTTCGCCCTGATCGGGCCGATCTTTTTGTACATCGCCATCCGCCCGAGCGGTGGGACGTGGGGCGACATCTGGCGCGTGTACGCCGCGCCGATGCTCACGAGCGTGGTGGCGGTGGCGGTCGCGATGTACGCGGGGTCGCTCGTGCCGGTCGATCGAATCCGCGGCCACCGGTGGGGGCAGGCGGTGCGGCTGACCGTGATCCTGACCTGGTTCGTGGCCAGCTACATTCCGCTGATCCGGCTGACGGCGCCCGACGCCTGGCGGTCACTGATCCGTCGGGTGGCGACGCTGTACCGGGGGCGTGCGACGGAGAGCGAGCCGGCGGCGACTGCGGCGGCGGCGTGAGGGGAGGGGGGATGTGATCACCGAGGGTGACCCTGCTTAATGGCCGATTCCAGCGTGTCGATCACGGCCTGGTCCTTGGTCGTCCACCAGAGCTGCTTGTGGTGGTGGAGCGTGCAGAGGATCGGGCGGTTGAGGAAGGCGAGCATGAAGTCGCTGCCCAGCAGCATCTCCAGGAGCCGCTGGGTGAAGTGCTGGAAGTGGTGGGACTCGTCGGGGGCGAACTCGATGGCGGCGGCGTTGTTGCGGCCTTCGAGCAGGCCCGGGTCGAGGTCGATGTGTTCGATCAGCGCGGGCATCCAGTCGCGGCTGCCGTAGGAGAGCTCGTAGGCCCAATGGCTCATGGGCATGGCCCAGACGCGGCCGGGGAAGTGCTGCTGCCAGGTCTTGGTGAGGAGGTCGGCGAGGTTTTCCTCGTGAGGGGCGGGAACCTGTCGGGCGAGCTGTCGGGCGGCGGGGCGGATCGAGGGGTCTTCCGGGCCGATCCAGCCCAGGTGGCGCACGCCGGCGGGGTCGGCGAATCCGAACGCGCCGCTGTTGTAGTAGTTGCACTTGAGCTTCTGCTGGCGCATCTGCTCGGTGACGATGTCGTAGTCGATGATCCAGGGCATGGCCGGTACGGCTCCCGCGTGCGTGGGTGGCGCGATGTGGCGGCGGGGGTGGATGATAGCGGATGGTCGGG
>DATBFY010000075.1:0-2566 GCA_036558265.1 Tepidisphaeraceae bacterium
TGTCGCGCGAGACGAGCCAGTCTGCCACGACCTGCCGCCGATCGACGGGCGAGTCCATCGCGATGGACTTGCCGTCGAGCGGCTGAGGCGGTCGCGGCTTGCCGGTCAGCGGTTGGACCAGTTCGCCGTCGCTCACCGGCACGATGACGGCGTGCCCGTTCGCCGCCGCCTTGGCACGCACGCGCGAGAAGCAGTTGGCCATCGCGTAGTACTGGTCGTTGGTCCACTTCTCCATCGGGTGGTTGTGGCACTTGGCGCAGTTGATCGACATGCCCAGGAACGTCTGGCTGACCGTCTCGGAAACTTTCGTCGGGTCATCATTGAGCAGGTAGAAGTTGCCGGCGCCGTTCTCCAGCGTGTTGCCCGTGGCCGTCACCACCGAGCGGGCGAAGCGGTCCCAGGGCGTATTCATCGCGACCTGCTGGCGGATCCAGTCGTAGTACGCCCACATCGCCGCCGGCTTGAGCTTGGGGTTGCTCACCAGCAGCAGGTCGGACCATTTGTAAGCCCAGTAATCGACGAACTCGGGGCGGGCGAGCAGCGCGTCGATCAGGCGGTCGCGCTTGGTGGCCGAGCGGTCGGCGAGGAACGACTCGACTTCCGCCATGGTCGGGAGCACGCCAATGGTGTCGAGGAAGGCGCGGCGGATGAATTCTTCGTCCGAACATTTCGGAGAGGGCGGCAGGTTCAGGCTTGCGAGTTTTTCGAGAACCAGATCGTCGATGAAGTTCCGCCTCGAGGCGCTGCCAAAGGTGTCGACAGACAGCGTGTTGGCGAACGGTGCGGTCACGATCGCCGTCGTGATGCGCGACAGGTACCACGCCGTGATCGCCCCTTCGCCGTAGCCGGCGACCTTGATCCGGCCCTCTTCGTCGATCGTGGCCACCGAGGTGTCGGCCGACGTGAACTTGGCCCAGCGGGTGACGTCCTGGACGCGGCCATCTGAGAAGTACGCCTTGACCTGGAGCTGGCGCACGTCGCCCGGCTTAAGGATCGACTGCGCCGGGAGCAGTTCGATGCGGACGATGCGCGGATCGCTTTCTTTCGGCCCCGGCGCGCCCTGGGCGATCCATTCGAGCAGCAGGCGCGTCTCGGGCGCATCGGTCTTGAAGCGCTGGCCACCCTTGTGGGGGACGAGGTTCAGCGGCTTTTTGAGCAGCAGGCTTGCGGCCGGAACCGCAAGATCGATCCGCCGCCCCTGCGCCATCCGCGTGATGGCCTTGTAGTCCCCCTCGTCGTCGTACCCGCGCAGCGAGAGCTTGAAGCCGTTCTTCCCCGCCGCCGCGCCGTGACAGGCGCCGGAATTGCACCCATAGCGCGCGAGGATCGGCTGGATCGTGTTCCGAAACGAGATCGTCTCTTCCGCGCGCACACACGCGGGAAGCAGCAGCACGACCATCCCAACAATTCCAACCCTCATCCTCACCTCTGCGTCCTCTGCGTCTCCGCGGTGAGATCAGAACAATTCCATGATCGGCTTCGTCCCCGAATCCACCACCGCGAACGGCCTGCCCTGCGGACCGGGCAACTGCGTCTCCAGGTCGATCCCCAGGCTGTGATAGATCGTCGCCACGATCTCCGCCGGGCTGACCGGTCGCTCAGCGGGATACGCGCCGATCTCGTCGCTCTTGCCGATCACCCGCCCGCCCTTCACGCCGCCCCCCGCGAAGTACATCGTCCAGCACGCCGGCCAGTGGTCGCGCCCCCCTGCCGGGTTGATCCGCGGCGTGCGGCCAAACTCCGCAAGATTGCAAACCATCGTGTTCGCGAGCATGCCCCGTTCGCTCAGGTCTTCGATCAACGCGCTGTAGCCCCGGTCGTACATCGGCGCGACCGCCTCCTTCATCCCCTGGATCGACGTGAACGGGCTCGACCCGTGAATGTCCCAGGTGATCTCGTTGAACACGGTCAGGAACGTGTTGATCGTGACGAAGCGCACACCCGCCTCGATCAGCCGCCGCGCCAGCAGACACCCCTGGCCAAAGCGGTTCATCCCGTACCGCTCGCGCACCTTTTCGGGCTCTTTCGACAGGTCGAACGCCTCGCGCGCCTTCACGCTGCTCATCAGCCGAAACGCCGTCGCGAAGTTCGCGTCCATCAACGCGGCGCTCTCGCTGGATTCGAAGTCCTTTACCGTCTGGTCGACGATGTCGCGCATCTTCCTTCTGCGCTGAGCGCGGGCTTCGCCGATGTAGCCGGGAGGGAGAAGATCGGGGACTTTGAAGTCCTTCTTCGACGGGTCGGCACCCAGGACGAAGGGGTCGTAACCCTTGCCGAGAAACCCCGCGTCCTGCCCATGCGGCATATTCCCCCCGGTCGGCCCCATCGGCTCGGGGATCAGCACGTGCGCGGGCAGTTCGTTCCGCGAACCCTTGAGGTACTCCAGCGCGCACCCCACGTGCGGGGTGTTGATCCCGGCGGTGAAGAGCCGGCCCGTCTGCATCATCTGGTGCCCGGTGTCGTGGACGGCGGCGGCGGTGTGATAGCAGCTTCGCACCAGCGAGAATTTGTCCGCGATCTTCGCGTGCAGCGGCAGCAGTTCGGTTAACTGGATGTCGGGCGGCTT
>DATBFY010000076.1:0-2862 GCA_036558265.1 Tepidisphaeraceae bacterium
CAGGTCCGATAATCGTCGCGTTCATGTGGCTGTGGTCTCCCAGCGTCTGTCATCGGCCAAGGGGCGGGGGGCACTGCATTCTGCGGGGAACCGCGGCTCGCACGGAGGCTCGCCCTCCCACGGGGGAAACGGCGGCTCGCACGGAGGCTCGCCCTCCCAGTTGACGGCGCGGGTGGGAACGACTACCACAGGCGCGATCACGATGAAACTCGATGTCCTGCCGCCCGAGAGTGTTGCGAAGTCCGAGGAGCCCTGGTTCGCCGGCGGTTTGTCGTTTTCCTGCACGTGCTCGGGAAATTGCTGCACGGGGGGGCCGGGGTTCGTGTGGCTGAGCGATGACGAGGTCGAGCGCCTCGCGGCTCACCTGGGGTTGTCGCGCCAGGAAACGCTCGAGCGATATTGCCGCAAGGTCGGCCGGGGGGTGAGCCTCAAGGAGCGGCGCACGCCGCAGGGGAATTACGACTGCGTCTTCCTGGAAGAGCGGCCGGCCGAGCGGGAGAAGGGGAAGGTCTCGTTGCCGCGGCGGGTCTGCGGGATCTACCCGGTGAGGCCGCTGCAATGCCGGACGTGGCCGTTCTGGGAGGGGAACCTGTCGAGCAGGGCGAAGTGGGAATCGGCGGCGAAGCGCTGCCCGGGGATGAACCGTGGGCGGGCGTTTGCGCGCGAGGAAATTGAGGCGCTGCGGGACGCGACCGATTGGCCGGAAGATGGGCCGACGTCGGAGTGATTGGCGGTAACCCCGCGCGCGGAGATCGGGAAGGTCCCCGCAGTTCGGAAACGTGTTTTCGGGCAGACAAGAATCAACTTTATGCGTCAACAGCGCAAGTGCGGTCCGCCGACGGCGTTAAGCCGTCATCCTGAGCGCAGCGAAGGATCTGGCCGCGAAGGGAAGTGATCCTCGTTCTCGGCAAGATCCTTCGGTCGCCGCCAGGCTCCCTCAGGATGACTGGGACGCGTTCACGCATAAAGCTGAAGAATGTCCGCCCCACCGAATGGTGGGCAGAGCCCACCCTACATTGGAGGTTCTAATGATGCGAATCGGAATCTGGGCGCTGGCGGCAGCGCTGGCGGCAGCGCTGGCGATGGCAGGCGGGTGCAAGAAGTCGTCGTCGTCTTCGGCGGCGGCGGCGGACGAGCGGCTCCTGCACGGCGCGGCGGCGATCGCGTCGGGACGGGTGGCGGTCGGCAAGGACGGCGTCGCCGACCTGCCGCAGACGATGCAGAGCTACTCGTCGAACCAGAAGGCGTACGTGAAGAAGGAGGCGGACGGCACGACGTGGGTGCTGCTGCCGCAGTCGATCGACGGGTCGAACGTCAAGGGATTGCTCTACTGCAACCACCCGCCTGACGCCAGGCCCACGACGGTGAAGGTGCTGGGCCCCAAGGCCAGCGGGAGCGGGGCGGCGCCGATGCAGGTGACGGTGGACGGCGAACCGCAGCCGGGGCTTTACTCGGTGCACTCGGGGGGGTGATGGCATCGTTCATCGCGATTGTAGTTTATCAGCAGAAAATCGCATCGTCATCCTGAGCGAAGCGAAGGATCTGGCCGCGAAGGGAAGTGGTCGTCCATTCGCGGCAAGATCCCTTCGACAAGCTCAGGGCAGGCTCTTCGGTCGTTGAAACTCCCTCAGGATGACGAGCGTTGCGACGTGAAAAGGCCTCGCCGGCGTGACCGGCGAGGCCTTGATCTCCAATTTCACGAAGACCACGGGCAAACCAGTTTGCCCATGCCACCCACGCGGGCGGGCGCGGATCAGTAGTCCGTGCCGGCGATCTTGGCGATGTGGCCGCTCGCGCCGCCGTGCTGCTTGTCGCCGGGGTCGCACCAGAGCCGATTCTGCCACGGGTTGCCCGCGACGATGCCGTTGCTGTCCGACTCCTCGGCTTCCTTGCGGTAGTCGCGGCGGGACATCCACTCGGCGTGGCCGTCGATGCCGGCGATCGTGCCGCCCTTGCCGTGACGCTTGGTGATCCCCTCATAAGGGAAGCCGCTGCCGTCGTTCCACCAGCCCTGGGCCTCGTCCACCTCCCAGATCAGGATGGCGTCCGAGCGGAAGGCGGTGATGCGCCAATCGGGATGTGTCGTGCTGCCGTAGCTGCAGGTCGCCCCGTTCATCAGGAAGCTGGAGAGGCTTCGCGACGGCGCATTGGGATCGAAGGGCACGTCCATCTGCACCGGACACTTGTACAGGTCATGGGACTTGACCAGCGGCCACAGGGCGCTGGTCTCGCGCACGGCGTCGGGCTTGGTGCCGTCGAACGGCGAGCCGACCGCGCCCCACTTGTAAAGCCAGCCCGGCGTGCCGTAGAGCGGCCCGCCGTTCTGCTCCAGCGCCAGCCAGTTGCAGTGGGGCAGCCACTGCTTGTTCTCGTTGGTGTACATGATCATCGCGGTCATGAACTGCCGCATGTTGGACAGGCACTTGGTGCGATTGGCCTGATCGCGCGCCTTCGAAAGCGCCGGCATCAGGATCGAGATCAACAGCGCGATGATGCCGATGACGACCAGCAGCTCGACCAGCGTGAAGCCACGCCTACAGCGAACACGACGATGTGACGACGACGACGGGGTGTGGATTCCCAGGTGCATAGACCCTCAGTAGTGCAGGACTTGGGGGGAGATGACGGCCAGCTACGCAATGGCCGACCAATTGTCAGACCTCTTACGCCGCGGTGTTCGCACGGTTCAGACAAAATTTGTTTCGCGCGAGCAGCGGTGTGGGGAATTTACGGACTGTCCAGTGGGATCACAAGGAGAAAATAGAGTGGGACATTTCTTGATAATTGCTTGATCGTAAAGCAATTCAGATTCACCGCAGAGACGCAGAGGACGCGGAGAAGACAGGTGAATATGAGTTGGGC
>DATBFY010000077.1:0-15931 GCA_036558265.1 Tepidisphaeraceae bacterium
TTCGGCCTCGCGGGTGTACGTACCCTCAACGTGCTCACGCCCGATGACCCCGCCATCGCCTCCCTCAACGCCTTCGCTTGCGACAACGGCTTCCCGGACGGCTGGGCCAACCAGATGCTCGCGGACGGCTGCCAGGCCACGCTGGCGCTCGACACCGCCACCGGTGTGCCGCTGGCGATGGGTTGGCGCACCACCAGCCCCTTCTGGGTTGAGGAGATCGGCACCCCCTTCGACCCGCAAGGCGCGGCCTACCTCTTCGGCGACTTCGTCGCCCCCGCGCACCGCGGCCGGGGCCTGCAGCGACTGCTGGTCTCCCACCGCCTGCGCCAGGCCCCCCCGGTCAACTGTTGCACGATCATCCACCCCGACAACACCGCGTCATTGCGGAATTATCAACACGAAGGCTTCCGCCCCACCGGCGCTTACCAGGTCTTCGAGTGGCTCGGCATCCGTAAAGCCCGCCGCCGCCCTTGACCCGGATCATCCCCAACGCGCCGTTGCCGCCGCGCACGTTCGGGTCATTGGTATTTCGGTCATTGATCCTCGTTTGAGATTTGATGCTTGATCATTGGTGCTTTCCCCGCGTTACGCCGCTTCCCCCTCGCACCCCCGCGGCAGCGCCCGCGTCGTCCCCTGGTCCACCCATCGTGTCGCCAGCCAGATCATCGTCGGACGGTGTCCGACCGCCGACCCGTTGCCGTTGAGCAGTTCCGCCACGGTTTGCGCCACCAGGCGGTTGTCCACGTACTGCCCGCTCGACGGGTAGTCGTCGTCACAGCAGCCGACCGTCGCGAGCGACACGTCGTGACCCGGCCGCACGTTCGCGGCTTCGAGGATGGCGCGGATCTCGCGGGCGGCGGGGGCGCAGTCGCAGATGACCGCGGTCGCCCCGTCTCCCTGCACGGTCGAGAGCACGTCCCCGGCACTGCAGACCCGAACCTCCGTCGTACTTTGCCCATATCGCGCCGCCGCCTGCCTCACCGCGCGGCTGACCACGCCTTGCGACCCGGACTCCACCACGGCCAGGCGCGCATGCCCGGCGAGGATCAGGTCGCGGGCCAGGAGGGTGGCGCCGGTGGCGCGGTCGGCGCCTACCATGTTCACCGAGTACACGCCCGGCTCGCGGTTGACGCTCACCACGGGCACGTTTCGCACCACCAGGTCGCGGATGAAGGCTTCGGGCGTGTCGTCCGCCAGGTCGATGACCGCGTCGAACTGCTTCAGAAAGCTGGGCCGCAACGACCGGACGTCGCCGACCACCTGTGCCTCGGGGTTGCCCGCCTGGAACAGGTGGACCAGGGAAGCGGCGCGGTTCGCATCACCGAGGATCAACCAGCGCCCGCGCGGCTTGGATTCGGCGTTGCCGGATTGACCCTTGACGTACGTGCCGCGACCGATGCTGCGGTCGAGCAGTCCTTCGGCCGCCAGGTCGGTCAGCGCCTTGCTCAGCGTCTTGGCGTTGACGTGAAATCGCCGCGCCAGCGTCCGCTCGCCGGGAAGCTTTCCCGCCAGTTCGCCGCTCGTGACCGCCGCGCGAAGACGCTCGCGCAAACGCTGGAACTTATAGCTCAGCCCGTCCTGCCTCCGCCGGGCACGCGATGGTTCACCGGCGGCGGCGGGTTGCTGACGATCCGTGTCCATTGACTCCTCACTTGGCGGGGGCAACCGTCGCCCAACGCCCTCTTCGTGACGATCCCTTTGGGTTATCAACCAGTCCCTGCGATATGATCGAACGTTTGGCAATATACTCTTTGCAGCAAAGCCGTTCAATTGGCTCAAACGCACCAAGTGTTTTTACTCATGCGTCACCCGAACCGGCAGGACAGTCGTTTGCACAACTGTACCGCAGTGCAACTATTGTGAATGTTGTAGAATAAACGATGATCGACTGGCAGGACGATTTGAAGGTCGCGGGTTGCGCGCTGTTCCTCGACAGCCGGCGCCCGCGATCGCTCTGTTTCGTCTCGCACGCACACTCGGATCACCTGGGCGCTCACGAGCACGCCCTCTCTACGCGCGCAACGGCAGCCCTTGCCGAGCGGCGTCTGCCCATTAGATGCGCAACCCCCCTGGAATATTCCACACCGCGTTCACTGGACGACCGCACCTCGCTTTGCGTGCTTCCCGCGGGGCATATTCTGGGTAGCGCCATGCTGCATCTGCAGCGGGACAACCAACACCTGCTCTACACCGGTGACTTCAAGCTCCGCGACAGTGCAACCGTTCCCGCTGCTCAACCGCGACAGGCCGACGTACTCGTGATGGAAACCACCTATGGCGTCCCTCTCTTCCGCTTCCCGTCCCGGACCCGGGTGATCGGGCAACTCCTGGAACTCGTGGAGAGCGCCTTCCGCGCCGGTCGCCAGCCGATCGTCCTGGGGTACAGCCTGGGCAAGGCCCAGGAGGTCGTCCGCATCCTCACCGGCGCGGGTCACCGGGTGAGCGCCCACGGCGCGGTGTTCCACAACAATCAGACGTATGAGCAGCTCGGCGTCTCGCTGGGCGACTATCGCCGCTACGACCGCGATGACTTCCATGGTCCCCGGGCGCTCGACCTGCGCGAGCGCGGCGTGCTGGTCGCCCCGCCCCAGATGAGTCGCTCGACCTTCGTCACCCGATTCGACAACCCGTGCCGGATCGTCCTGACCGGCTGGGCCATGCTGAAGAACGCCGTCTACCGCTATGGGGTGGATCATGCCCTGCCCCTGTCCGACCATGCCGATTTTGATGAACTTTGCGAACTGGTCGAGCGCGTGAGGCCGCGCAAGGTCTACACCCACCACGGCTATGCCCGGGAGTTCGCGGACGTCTTGCGGGCAAAGGGGTTAGACGCGAGCTGCGCGCGGCCCGAGCCCCAGCTTTGGCTCTTCGAGCCCTGATCGGTCGATAGGACCTCCCTGAGGAGGCCCGCTTTTGTCAGACGTGATCGACCCACCGGTCCGGTATACTGATTCGTCGATGGACCAGGAGATGAACTTTCCCAACCCGGTGGTGCGGACGGACCTTCCGACCCGCCGGCGGCGCCTGCCGCGCATCCTGCTCGCCGGGGCGGTGTTGGCGCTGCTCATCCTGGTCTTCCTGCCGCAGGTGCTCTCCTCGAAGGTCGGGCGCAAATTCGTCGTATCGTACATCTCCGGGAAGACCAACAGCCCGGTCACCGTCCAGAGCTTCAAGACCAGTTGGTTCGGTGGGACGACCATCCACTATCTGTCGATCGCCGACCCGATGGGGCGCCGAATCGGGTGCAAGTCGGTGACGTGCCAGGCCTCGCTGTGGAACCTCTTGAGAGGGAAGTACAAGCTGGGCGATTGCGTGGTGGACGGTCTGAATTTCGATTACGTGGTGGATGATGGTCGGGGGGTGGACACGTTTGAGCAGATGAAGGGACCGCCCGGCCCGAACGGTCCCGTGAGCATCACGACCCACCTCCTGCCCAACCTCAGCGGCAAGATCACGATCAACAGCGGCACGATCGTCCTGCATCGCGGCACGGTCCAGCCCAAGCTCTACGACACGACCTGGCAGCAGGGACGCCTGGAGAACGTCGAGGCGGTGTTCGACATCCAGTCGCTGGACAAGCCCTGGACCTACACGTTCTCGGCCGACACGGTCGAAGGCGATCAGCCCCGAGGCTCGATCACGTCTTCGGGGACGATCGACCTGGGCGAGAACGGCCAGGCCGACGCCGGGCAGATGAAGGTCAATATGACGTTGTCGGGCGAGAACGTTCGCACGGGCGGGCTCGGGGCCGCGTTGATCCCGGCCGCCACCCCGGACGACGTTCGACAGGCGCTGGGGCCGGTGCTCGCCCGGATCGACGTTTCGATCCGAGGCGCGAACGGCAAACTCCTGTTCGAGAAGTGCGACGCGACGGGGCCGACGGCGCAGGTCAGTATCAGACCTGCCATCGATCTATTGGCGAACCCTGCCGTTCTCTTGCTGGAGAACCGCACGAGTAGGATTTCGCTGGGCGTTTCTAAGCGCTTCGGCCAGACGGCGTGGGTATATCTCAATCCGTTCCTCCGGGAAGCGGTCGGGGGCAGGGGAGTTGCGGCCGTTGATCTCGAAGAGCTGCGCCTGCCGCTGGTCCGGCAGTGGGCCAGGGCGGTGACGGCCAGGGGCCACTTTTCGGCCAAGGATGTCGAACTCGAACGCAGGGACGAGATGTCTGATGCCAACACGCTGCCCGACAACGTCGCGTCGCAGTTGGCGCTGTTGGATGGCCAGACCGCGACGAGCGTCACGCTGTCGGCCAATGGCCCGTTCGTGGTTGATGAGGGCAAGGTTTCGATCGAGAAGATGCAGACGTCGATCGGGAAGTTTTCCGCCACCTTGTCGGGGGCAACCGAGCTGGACAGTGGCAAGATCGCGATGTCGGTGAAGCAGGTTTCATCGCCGTCGAACGAGCGATCAGTCGACGCCGTATTGTCGCAGGTCGAGATTCCGATCACGGGCACCATCCGTAAGCCGCAGGTGGGTGTCCTGAACGTCAAGGGCAACCTGTCCGCGGATGCGAGCAAGATACTGAACGATACGATCAACCAGCAGATCACGCGGATGCGCGCCCGGGAGACGCAGCGCCTGATGCAGAAGTCGAGGAACGAGGTTCAGGAAATCCTCCGTCCGCTCCAACCCCCGCCGGATTCGACGGGTAAATAGAGGGACGAGACCGTGGGCGATATGGACGTCGCCCCGTCGTGCTTAGCGCGGCCCGCCGTTGTAAGAAGACGAGACCGTCCTTATGCGCCGAATTCTCATCCCGCTGGTGTGCGTTTGCAGCCTGCTCGTCGCCCGGCCCGCTCAGGCCGGGTGGCGCGATTACGTGTCGCCGAGCAAGAACTGGCAACGGGTCAAACGCTGCTGCTCCGCCGTGACGCACAAGGTCGCCACGTACTGCCACGACAAGGTCGAGCATGCCAAGGCGGACCAGGCGAAGACCTGGGGGCTTAAGCTCCCGGCGAACCTCGATCCCAGGCGCCCGCTGGTCATCTGCATCCATGGCCTGGATTCCACGCCCGGCGTGTTTGGCGCGATGACCCAATTGCTGGAGGAACAGCATTATCAGGTCGCGTGGTTCGGCTTCCCCAGCGACGGGCCGATCCAGGACGACGCCGATCGACTGGCCGACGACCTGGCCGCCCTGCACAAGGCCTATCCGGCACTTAAGGTCGACCTGATCGGGCACAGCATGGGGGGCCTGGTCGCGCGGGCGTACATCGAGGGGGATCGCTACACCCAGCCGATCGACCACTTCATCGCGATCGGCCCGCCCAATCATGGCTCGCCCTGGACGCGCGAGCGGTGGCTCCTGGAGGTGAACGAGCAGTATTGGCTCTGGCGGACCAACAAGGACTGGAGCCCGATCTGGATGTTCACGGACGGTCACGGGGAAGCCGCGGATGACTTAAAGCCCGATTCCAGGTTTCTCGCCAGCCTGAACGACCGCGGGCGCCGCCCGGGCGTCAAGTACACGATCATCCTGGGCGATCACCACATCCTCAACCGCTTCTATGCCGACACATTGTCGTGCATGGAGGGCTGCGTGCCCAAGCGGCACTGGTGGGGCGTGCGACAGATGGTGGCGTGCATGGGGCGGACGGTGGGGAGGTTGGACGAGGCGATCAGCGAGAGCGACGGGGTGGTGCCGCTGAAGAGCGCAACTCTAGCTGGGGTAAGCGATATCGTGCGATTGCACGGGGATCACAACACCCTGGTGATGAGCGATCACGGGCACGCGCCGGTGGCGTGGGAGACGGTGAGCGCGCGGCTGGCGGAGTGAATTGTGGGGCAGGCATGAAGCGCACGGCAGGCATTGTCGTCGTTTTGACTGCATTCGCACTGGTTACTGCGGCGAGCGCCGCCGGGCAGGGCGTGGTTGCGACCACTCGTCCGAATCGGCCGTCGTGGGGCGAGGTGACGGTCGGTGTGATTCGGGTGACGGCGGACACGATCGCTCCCTTTCCCGTGCCGGGTCCAGCGACGCGAACGCTTCCATCCGGCGGCACAAATCCGCCACTCGCGCCGGCGTCGGATGTCGAAGCGTACGAGCGGGCGTATGGGCAGATCGAAGGGCGCATGAAGGCAAAGCCTGCCGAAGCTGCGGACAGCGTGCAGTACATCCGGTGGAGCCTGTCGCTCGCGTCGGAGGGGCACGAGTCGCTGAAGCGGTATGGGTTGGTCCGGGCATTTTTCCTCGCCCGTGCGGCCCATCTTCCGCTGGACACGTTGCGGTCGGTCGCGGTGGATGTGGAGCCGATGCTGGCGGACGGGACGGCGGCGGGGCTGGCACAGCGGGCGGAAATCCGGGCGGCGCTGGTGGATGCTGCCGAGGGCCCGCGGCAGCTTAATGTCGATGCCGGCCTGCGCGCGCGGCTGGCGGGGGAGACGGGCGGGGCGTTTCTGGACCTGTTCGACTGGCAGATGCCTCACGGGTTCGTCGAGCGGCTGCCCGACACGTTGCACCTGGCCCATCAGTACCTGCGCCAGGGGACGATCCCGGAACTGAACGGGCGGCTCGTGGCGGCACGTGAGGTCGCGGAGCGCGCGTTCCTGCAGCGGGTGATGCCGGCGGGGAACGCTGGGATAACGGGTCGTGTCGTCCTGGTGATCGATGCGTCGGGATCGATGATGCAATCATCGGACGATCTGCGGGAGGTGTGCCAGCGGGTGCTCGAATCCCTCGATGCGCGGCAGGTGTTCGACCTGATCGCGTTCGGAAATGATCGGGCCGAGCCGTTTTCCGAGATCATGTTACCGGGCACCGCGCCGTATCGCGCGACGGCCGCCGAATTCGCCACGAACGTGCTAAAACTCGGAACGAGCGATCCGCTGCCCGCGCTCAAAATGGCGGTCTCGTTTCGGGCCAGCCGGATCTGGCTGATCAGCGACGGCGAGCTGTCGAACGTCGAGGGTGTGCTCAAGTTCGTGGAATCGATTGGCAAATCGGTGCCGGTGGACACGGTCGCCACGACCGGCGCGGACAATGCGGGCGTCGATCTGCTGAAGAAGATCGCTCGTACGGGGGGTGGGGAGTTTCGGCGCGGCAGGGATGTGGCGGCCGGCGTGGGGCATTGATGGCGGGCCGGGAGCGCGGTGTGCTACCCTGTCGCCTGTCCGCACGGTGGCGGTTAATCTGCTCATTCCATGCCCGGTGAGTTCGACTTTATCCAGTGGCTTCGGGGCCAGCAGAAGGCTTCGGCATGGGTCCCGGTGCCGGCGGGGGATGACATGGCCGTGCTCAGGTGGGCGGGGGACGACCTGCTGCTGGTCGGCGTGGATCAGGTGCTGGACGGGGTTCACTTCGACTCGAAGATTCATTCGCCGCGGCAGATCGGGGCGAAGGTGATGAACCGGAACCTGTCGGACTGCGCGGCGATGGCGTGTCTGCCGGCGGCGGCGGTGGTTTCGGCGGCGCTGCCGAAGGGGGCTGGGATCGAGTATGCGAAGGAACTTTACCTGGGGATGAAGGAGGCGGCGGAGCGGTTTGATTGTGCGATCGTCGGCGGCGACACGGGGAGCTGGGCGCATCCGCTGGCGCTGTCGGTGACGATCCTGGGCCGCTCGGCGGGGATCAAGCCCGTGACGCGGGGCATCGCCAAGCCGAACCAGCGTCTGTTTGTCACGGGGCCGCTTGGCGGGTCGATCCTGGGGCGGCACATGAGCTTCGTGCCGCGCGTGGCGGAGGCGCGGCGGTTGGCGGCGACGGGCGCGATCAGCGCGATGATCGACGTGTCGGATGGGCTTTCGCGCGATCTGGGTCACATCTGTCGTGAGTCGGGCGTGGGCGCGATCCTGATGGAGGAGCAGATCCCGATACATGCGGACGCGATTGAGGACGGGCGGCGGGACGGGCGCTCGCCGATCGAGCACGCGCTGCACGACGGCGAGGATTACGAGCTGCTGTATGCGGCGTCCGATCTGATTCCCGATGAGCTTCCGGGCGTGTTCATCGGCGTGACGACCGCCGAGTCGGGCATCGTGCTGCGAACGCGGGATCGGGGGGATGTGCCGGTGACGTCAAAGGCCTGGGAGCATTCGCTCGAGAGACAGGGGTGCTGAAGCGACCCCGCCGGGCCTCTTGGTTTTGTGGCGTCGCGACGTTCCAATCACCGGGCGTGGAATACGTTTCCCGTTCCGTGTCGCAGACCGAGTCGATCGCCGCCGAACTGGCGCGGACGCTCGCGCCCAATTCGACGATCGCCCTGCACGGCAACCTGGGCGCCGGCAAGACCCAGTTCGTCCGCGGGCTGCTCGTGGGCCTGGGCGGAAACCCGCGCAGCGTGTCCAGCCCGACGTATGTGCTGCTGAACGTCTACGACAGTGGGCGGCTGCCGCTTTATCATCTCGACGCCTATCGCGTCGCCGGGTCGGTGGATTTCGAATCCATCGGCTTTGGCGAACTGCTCGAGCAGGGGGGCGTCACCGTCGTGGAATGGGCCGATCGCGTGAGCGAACTGCTGCCGGCGGATACGATCCACGTCCGGATCGAACCGATCGGCGAGAAGCGGCGCAGGATTACGATCGACGAGCAACTGACAACTCACCCCCGATGAAGCGCACCACCACCACCTCTTCCGCGCAGGTCACGCCCGAGCATCGGCGCCTGCTCGAACACCGCTCGGGCGCCAAGGACTGGAAGCGCTGGGGACCGTACCTGGCCGAGCGCGCCTGGGGGACCGTCCGCGAAGATTATTCGGCCGATGGATCCGCGTGGGAGTTCCTCTCCCACGACGCCGCGCGATCCAAGGCCTATCGCTGGAACGAGGACGGCATCGCCGGCCTGTGCGACCACCATCAGATCCTCTGCTTCGCCCTGGCGCTGTGGAACGGGCATGACCCGATCCTCAAGGAGCGGCTCTTCGGCCTCACCGGCAACGAGGGCAATCACGGCGAGGACGTGAAGGAACTCTATTACTACCTCGACTCGACGCCCACCCACTCGTACATGAAGTTCCTGTACAAGTACCCGCAGGCCGCGTTCCCCTATGCGCGCCTGGTCAGCGAGAACCGCCGCCGCTCCACGGCCGCTCCGGAATTCGAGCTGCTCGACACCGGCGTCTTCGACGAATCGCGCTACTTCGACGTCTTCGTCGAGTACGCCAAGGCCGCCCCGGAAGACATCCTCATCCGGGTAACCGCCCATAACCGCGGCCCCGACACCGCGACGCTCCACGTCATCCCACAACTGTGGTTCCGCAACACCTGGGGCTGGACCGACCCGCGCGGCGAAGAACCGCTGATCACCCTCAAGCGCCAGTTCGAGCACCAGGCGCAGCTCGATGCGCGACACGAGACGCTCGGCCATCGCTTCTTCTACGCGGCTGGCCAACCCGGCATCCTTTTCACCGACAACGAGTCCAACTGCGACCGGCTTTACAACTGCCAACGCGCCAAGCCGCACGTGAAGGACGCATTTCACGATCACGTCGTCAACAACATCCCCGGCGTGCTCGCGCCGCACCCCCAGGGCACCAAGGCCGGGCTGCATTACGTCCTGGACATCCCCGCCGGCGAGTCGCGGCAGGTCAACCTGCGCCTGTGCAACGAGGAGCACGATCACCCGTTCGATAACTTCGCCAAGTACTTCTCCGTCCGCCTGCGCGAGGCCGACCGGTTTTACCAGGCCATTCAATACCCGACGATGACTCCGGAGGAGGCGCGGGTGCAGCGCCAGGCTTTTGCCGGCATGCTCTGGTCCAAGCAGTTCTACCACTATGACGTCCGCGCCTGGCTGCACGGTGACAACCCCAAGGCCCCGCCGCCGCCACAGCGTTTGAAAGGCCGCAACCGCAACTGGGAGCACCTGATGTGTGCGGATGTGCTCTCCATGCCCGACAAGTGGGAATATCCCTGGTTCGCCGCGTGGGACCTGGCCTTCCACGTCATCCCGCTGGCGATGATCGACGTCGATTTCGCCAAGCACCAGATCGAGCTGCTGATCAGCGAGAAGCTCCAACACCCCAATGGCCAGATCCCCGCGTACGAGTGGGAATTCTCCGACGTCAACCCGCCCGTGCAGGCATGGGCCGTCTGGCGCGTGTACAACATCGAGAAGCACGCCAACGCCGAGCGCGGCGACCGCGCGTTCCTCGAACGTTGCTATCACAAGCTCCTGCTCAACTTCACCTGGTGGGTCAACCGCAAGGACAGCCAGGGCCGCAACGTCTTCCAGGGCGGATTCCTCGGACTCGACAACATCTCCGTCTTCGACCGATCGCAGCCCATGCCCCACGGCGGGCACCTCGAGCAGGCCGACGCCACCGGCTGGATGGTCCTCTTCTGCCTCAACATGATGGCGATCGGCCTGGAGCTGGCGCAGGACGACACCGTCTACGAGCACCTGGGGATCAAGTTCTTCGAGCACTTCATGGCGATCGCCGCCGCGATCAACCACGACGAGGCCGCGGGCCTCACCCTGTGGGACGAGACCGACGGCTGGTACTACGACGCCGTCCACGGCACGCGCCAGCACCTCGACCGGCAGCTCAAGGTGCGCTCGATGGTCGGCCTGATCCCGCTCTTCGCCGCCCAGATCCTCGACCACTCCTGGTTCGACAAGCTGCCCAACTTCAAGGCCCGCTACGACTGGCTGATGATCAACCGCCCGGACCTGTCGCTGGGCATCATGTGCATCTGGACGCCGGATGGCGCGCGCTGCCTGCTCTCGATCGCCAACTTCGACCGCCTCAAGCGCATCCTCGACCGCGCGCTGGACGAGACCGAGTTCCTGTCCGATTTCGGCCCGCGGTCGCTCTCGCGCTATCACCTGGATCACCCCTACGCGCTATCGGTCGGCGATCAGAAGTGGACGGTTCGGTATGAGCCCGCCGAGTCCATGACGCGGATCTTCGGCGGGAACTCCAACTGGCGCGGGCCGGTCTGGTTCCCCACCGCCTTCATGCTGATCACCGCGCTGCGCGTTTACGACCGTTTCTACGGCGAGATGTTCACGCTCGAATGCCCGCGCGGCAGCGGGCGGCACAAGACCCTTAACCAGATCGCCATCGACCTCGGTCGCCGAATGATCAGCCTCTTCCTCCCCGACGGGCACGGCCGCCGGCCATGCTTTGGCCAGCGCGACCTCCTGCAGCACGACCCCCACTTCAAGGATCATCTCCTCTTTCACGAGTTCTTCCACGGCGACAGCGGCGCGGGCCTGGGCGCGTCCCACCAGACCGGCTGGACTGGCCTGGTTGCCAAGCTGATCGAACAACAGGCGATCGACCGCGCCGGCGAGGCGGGCGAGGCCGCTTCAGCGGCTGGGTCTTCTCCAACCGACACCGCCCCTAGCCAGCCTCAGCAAAAACGTCCGTGGTCAACTCCCGCCCGCGCGCAGTAAGTTGTTCGTATCACAAAGGAGAACCCGATGAACGTTCGCCACGCCGCCATTACACTCGCCATTATCTCCCTCGCGCTCCTCGCCGGCTGCACCCAGCAGAAGATGGAAGCCCGCCGGGACGCCACCGTCGCCGCGCTGGCGCAGTATCCCGGCAATCCGCAGCGTTCCGACACGGTCACGGTCGCCGCCGTCGATTACCCCGCCGATAAACGCTTCGAGCTCTACAACATGGGTGACCAGCCCATCACCAACGCCAAGGTCTGGGTCAACCAGCGATTCGTCAAGGAGGTCGGCCGCATCCCCGCGCGGGGCTCGGTCAACATCAAGTACGCTGACGTGCTCGAACAGGGCGCCGGCGTGCAGGATCTGGCCCAGTATGCCCGTGGCATCAGCGCCGTCGAGCTCCAGACCCCCGACGGTCTCTTCACGGTCCTCGGACCGTCGCGCAAATGAGTCACCCGTCTCTTTCGCGCGCCAGACGCCGGTGCGCTCACTTCAGTGATGCCCCTGGCGATCTCTCCCGCGCGCGAAATCCGCGTTCGCCCCCCTTCACACCCGCGGATACAATTCCGATGAAGACCTTGGAGTATCCGCAACATGCAGCCCTTCCCCACCTACGACCAGATTAAAGACCTCATCGCGCGCGCCCGCTCCGAAGACCTCGGCCCCGCCGGTGACGACGTGACCAGCCGCCTCCTGGTCCCCGAGTCCGCCGTCTCCGTCGGCACGCTTTACCAGCGGGAGATCGGCGTCGCCTGCGGCCTGCCCATCGTCGAGATGATCTGCCGCGCCTATGACGAACGTCTCCGCGTCGAGCTGATCCCCGGATTCCACATGGAGATCATCGAGGGCCGATATTCCGACCAGCGGCAGACCCCGCTCCTGCGCCTCCGCGGCCCGGTGCGCTCGCTCCTGGCGGCCGAACGCGTCATCCTCAACTTCCTCCAGCGGATGAGCGGCGTCGCCACCCTCACCCACCGCTTCGTCCGCCGCGTCGAGGGCGCCGGCGGCGCTAAGATATATGACACGCGCAAGACGGTCCCCGGCTTTCGCCTACTGGACAAATATGCCGTCCGTGCCGGCGGTGGCGCCAATCACCGCGTGGGGCTTTATGACGGCCTGCTCGTCAAGGACAACCACCTTGCCCACGTCCCGATAAAAGAGCTGGCCGCCTACCTCCAGCCCATCATTAATAAGAGCAGGGGGGAGGACGCCAAGCGCCTCGTCGAGATCGAGGTCGATACCCTCGAGCAGTTCCGCGAGGTCGTCAAAATCGACGGCATCGACGTCGTCCTCCTGGACAACATGGACTGCCCCCGCATGGAGATGTGCGTCGACATGCGCAACAAGGCCGGCAAAAAGGGAAAACTCGCCCTTGAGGCCTCCGGTGGCGTCACCCTCGAAACGGTCCGCACGATCGCCCAGTGCGGCGTGGACCGCATCGCCGTCGGCGCCCTGACCCACTCCGCCCAGGCCCTGGATATCGGACTCGACATCGACCCCGCCTGAACGGTGGGGCAGACATTCTTGTCTGCCCGAGAAAGGCTTCCGACAACCACCGATTACCTGTCGCGCATTCTTGTCTGCCCGCATACCGGCAAACCAATCCGAATAACCCACCCCGCCCAGTGCATGTCGAACCGACGCAATACCAGGTCTCCGTCCCATCGAATATTCGCGATACCAACACCTTGGCACGCCCCCGCACCGCTTGCCAGCCGCCCAAACTCCCCACCCCGTTTTGACTCATGTGAAGATGAATCGTAGATCGGGGTTGGTGATCCCGGCGACGGGGTCACCGTAGATTTGAGGATCCCCGAGAAGGGCTAAGCCGTCGCAAGGCGGCGTCCGGGGCCGACGGGCCCCGGCTCGTTCAGGCGTGCCGCGCGTGGTGGGTGACTCCTTCCGCTGCGACACGCCGGGGCGATGCGCAAAGCGCCCGGTGCGGGCCAGGTCGTTCACGCGGCCTGTGTGCGGACCGAGGGCGTTGCCGAAAGGAGACTCGTGGGCGAACGCGCCGTCGTTCGTCCTGCAAGTCCCGTTATCGGTCCCCTGTGCGGATTCTTCAGATCGTCGCGTTCGCGCGCGATCCCGCTCGGTATCGCGGTCGGCGCAATCACGCCGGTCGTGCCGGTCGGGTCGGGCGGCTTGTTTAAGTCCCTCGTCGGCGTCGCCGATGACGAGGGATGTACGAATGTGCGGCCACGCGGACTTTTCGTAAGCCCACGCGGACGCGCACGAGGCGCGCTGTTCCGGCGGCTCCCCGCGTTTTACCCGGCGGGAAGCGGCGTGGAAGTAGCCGACGGAGAAAGGAGAGGCAACCAGGTAAACCGCCTCGCCAACGGGCGACGGCGGGCGACGCGATCCGCGGGCCGCAAGACTACGTGTAAGCGAGAGGCCCGCCGCGACGTGCCATCAGTGTTGTGTGCCAAGCAGTCGGCCCCGGTCCACGCCAAGCCGACGAGCCGCCGATCGACGCGAACGGAGAGTTTGAATCGCGCGTTTCCCCCGTCCCGCACGTTGCGGGTGCGCGGACGCGCGAGTCGCAACGCAGTACGCAAACAAGATCTCACAGGAGGCATCACATGCAACGCAGGAACAACAAGGGTTTCACGCTCGTCGAAATCCTGATCGTCGTCATCATCCTGGGCATTCTCGCCGCGATCGTGATCCCGCAGTTCACCAATGCGAGCACGGACGCGAAGAAGAACAGCCTGACCAGCCAGCTCCAGACCATCCGCAGCCAGCTCGAGCTCTACAAGCTCCAGCACAACGACGTGCTGCCGGACTTCGCCGGCAAGCAGTGGGTCCAGATGACCATGAAGTCGGACGCGACCGGTGACACGGGCGCGACCACGATGGACTTCGGCCCGTACCTTCAGCAGATCCCGACCAATCCGCTGAACAACAACACCACGGTCGCGACCGGCACGACCGACGCGGACACGTCCAGCACGTTCGCCGCCGGCACCGGGTTCTACATCAACACGACCAACGGCAAGGTCTGGGCCAGCAACGTCAAGGACACTGTGCTCTTCGATGAGACCACCGGCACCCTCGTCTTCCCCTAACTGCGGGTTGAATGAGATGCAGGTCTAAAAACCGGCAAGCGGAATCGTCAGCCGCGGAGCGCCGGCAGGGCCAAAAGCCCTGCCGGCCTCCGGCCGGATTCCAGGTATGGAAAGTGGGCATGTCCGGCAGAGGACCAACGACGTAAAACCAGGTCCTGACACGCCCGCGCGAAGGGAAGCGCAGCGCAGGTCAGAAAGGGGCGGAGGCTAGGGCAATGGGCGACGATAAGCGTACATGCGTCATTCCGGCACCACGCCGGGGCAAAGCGCCGGGAGCTTTGCGACCAGGGCGTCGCCCCGGATGCGGTCGCGCATCCAGCGCGTTCACCCTCATCGAGATCCTCATCGTGGTGGTCATCCTGGGCATTATCGCCGCCGTCGTCGTCCCCCAGTTCTCCAACGCCTCCCAGGTCGCGCGCGAGAACACACTCAAGGACGAGCTGCGCTACCTCCGCACCCAGCTCGTCGTCTACAAGGCCCAGCACAACGACATCGCCCCGGGATACCCCCCCGGCAACTCCAAGGGCTCGCCCGCCGAGAGCTACTTCAAAGACCAGATGACCCTCTACACCAACCAGCGGGGCAACACCAATCCGGCCAGCAGTTCGACCTACCCGCTGGGCCCGTACCTCCAGAAGATCCCCGCCAATCCCCTCACCACCGCCACCGGCGTCAAGATCATCGCCAACGGCAGTCCGATGCCCAAGGGAGGCCAGTACGCCGGCGACGGCAAGCAATACGGCTGGATCTACAAGCCCGAAACCCAGGAACTGATCGCCAACACGGACCTGAGGGACAATGCGGGTCGCTTCTACATGGACTATTGATCGCCGCGACCGCCGACGCCAACGCCGCGCGGCGGCGTTCAGCGTCGTCGAAGGCCTCATCGCCTCGACCGTCCTGGCGATCGCGGTGGTCGGCATCGCCGGCCCGCTGGGCGCCGCCAGCCAGCAGGCCCGCATCGTCCGCGAGCGCGGCGCCGCCCTCTCCCTGGCCCGCGAGCTCCTGGAAGAAATCGCCGCCAAACCCCTCTGCGACGCCGGGGGCGCCTGCCACCTGGGCCCCGAGACCGGCTCCGGCGAGACCGACCGTTCCAAATACGACAGCGCCGACGACTACAACGGCTACGCCGACTCCACCAAGGAGCTGTGGAACCTCAGCCACCAGCGGGTCGCCTTCGACCCCACCGTCATCTACACCCGGAAGGTCGCCGTCGAGTACCGCGCCTCCGCCAACGGCGCCGCCGCGTCCAGCGGCGATTTCGCCCTGGTCACGGTCACCGTCACCACGCCGCACAAAGAGACCGTAAAGGTCGCGCGGCTGCTCTGCAAGAATTCTCTGACCAACTAGGAACCCCGACGATGCGGCACACATTCCAATCCGCTCATCGCCGCCGCGCGCCCGCCCGCGGGCGCGGGATGACGATCGTCGAGCTCTGCATCGGCATCGTCATGGCCGCCATGGTGCTGGGCGCCCTGGCCGCACTCTGGTACGCCGTCGCCGAGACCTGGGCCGCCAGCGG